>JAPLJG010000109.1 GCA_026388735.1 Deltaproteobacteria bacterium | reverse complement strand
TCGGAGATATTTTTTCCGACAGGTTCCTGAGTATCTGTTGCTCGAGTGATTTTTTGTTCAGCTCATATTGTTTCAGCATGACTTCGAGGCATATGTTGGCTTCCGACAGATTCTGCGTCAGGACGGTACATTTGTGTGCCGCTTCTTTATATTTCAGGCGTAGGCCAATCGCCTCCGACTCCAGGATTTCAATCTTACGGGTAAGCATAGCGATGTTCGGCGCTGTAATAATCGGGGGGGCTTCCATATCAGTCAAAGGCCTCGCAGGAGGAAATGTCTATGCCCTGAGTGTTCTATGCTTTTCTTCATGATAGATGGGTGGGGCTGTGTTTTGCAAACTTAAAATTTGCAGATTGTCCTGTTAGAAATCAATCTGGAAGCTGTAAACGTCTTCCTCCAGGCTGCTCTTCACGGTAAAGCCGCAATGGAGGAAGATCGCCTGCATGCGTTTGTTCTCTCGCAGCACTTCGGCGGAAAAACCGGCGATGCCGTTTTTCTTGGCGATGGTGACCAGGTGTTTGAAAAGAAAGGAGCCGATCCGTTTGTTCTGCCATTCGTCGCGGACAATAAAGGCCACTTCGGCCCGGTTGGTTTTTTCGTCTAGGTAGTAGCGGCCAATGGCGATGATCTCCTCGCCGTGCACCTCCGGCAAGGTGCCGACAATGGCCGCATCCTTGCGGTGGTCGATGTAGACGAAATTCTGGATCTGCTTATGGCCGAAGCGTTGGCTGTGGGTCATGAAGCGGTAGTACAGGGTCTCCTGGGAAAGGGCATAGAGGATATCCCGCATCCGGGGTTCATCGGTGAGATGCACGGGCCGGAAATTGATCTGAGTGCCGTCTTCGAGGAGCATGGTGGTGTTCATTTCCTTGGAGGCGATCATGAAGCGGCCTTCCACATCGGCGAGATCCTGGCGAAGATACTTGGCCTCGATGGCTTCTTTGAACAGCTGCTCCCGGAACTTGGGATGGGCGATGCTGATCAGGGCCAAGGCCCGTTCCTGCACACTTTTGCCGTGCAGGTAGGCGATGCCGAACTCCGTGGCTACGTAATGCACCTCGCCTCGCGTGGTGACCACTCCGGCTCCTGGAGTCAGGCGGGTAACGATGCGGGAGATGGTTTTGTCTTTGGCCGTTGATTCCATGGCGATGATGGGTTTGCCGCCGATGGAGCGGGCCGCACCCCGGTTGAAATCCACCTGGCCGCCGATGCCGGAATAAAAGAGCGAGCCAATGGAGTCGGCGCAGACCTGGCCGGTGAGGTCGATTTCCAGCGCCATGTTGATGGCCACCATCTTGTGCTGCCTGCCGATGATGTGGGTGTCATTGACGTATTCCGTGGGTCGGAAGCAGAATTTTGGATTGTTGTCGATGTAGTCGTAGAGCCGCTGGGTGCCCATGCAGAAGCTGGCCGTGATTCGCCCCTTGTCCGTGGTTTTCCGCTGGCCGTTAACGGCGCCCGATTCCACCAGGTCGATGATGGAGTCGGTGAGCATCTCCGTATGGATGCCCAGGTCTTTTTTGTGGTGGAGAAATTCCACCAGAGCGTGGGGGATGCGGCCGATGCCGAATTCTATTGTTGACCCGTCTTCGATCAGGGCGGCGATGTGCTCCCCGATGCGGCGGGTATCCGCCGACACCGGCGTGGATTCCCGTTCGATGATCGGGCTTGCCGCCGGCACCAGGATATCGAGATCGTAGATGTCAAGAAAGCTGTCGCCCAGGGTTTTGGGCATCAACGGATTCACTTGGGCGATCACCAGCGAGGCGTTCTCCGCCGCACTTTTCACGATGTCTACCGAGACGCCCAAGCTCACCTTGCCGCGCTCGTCCGGTGGAGTCACCTGGATGAGGGCCACATCGATGGGAAGCTGGCCGGAGTTGAAGAGCATGGGGATGTCGGAGAGCAGGGTGGGGGTGTAGTTCCCCAGTCCCTGTTGGATATGCTCCCGGATGTTGGCGCCGATGAAAAAGCTGTTCACCGAGAAGCAGTCGGCCAGGCTGCGGCTGGCGTAGGGGGCGTCGCCCTTGGTGAGCAGCTGGATGATCTCCACGTCGGCCAATTCGTGGGCCCGCTCGGTAAGGGCCTTGACCAGCAGCACCGGCTCGGCGCAAGCCGTGCCGATGAAGACCCGCTGACCCGGTTTGATTTTGGCTGCGGCCTGATACGGCGTGGCGATCATGTCGCTGTATTTTTCCTGCCAGTCGGGATCGTAGGTTGCTGGGCTGCTCATCGCGCCACCCCCGTGATCTGCAAGGTCATTCTCGCGTCCGCCACCACCGGCTCGGTGCCTGTCTCCCCAACAATGAAGGGATTGATGTCCAGCTCGGCAATCTGCGGGAAATCGGTGGTCAATTGGCTGATCCGCTGCAAGCCGTTGGCAATGCCTGCCAGATCGACGCCCTTGTGGCCGCGTTTTCCCTTGAGGATTTCGTAGGAGCGGGTGCTCATCAGCATTTGGACGGCCTCATCGTTGGTGATGGGTGCCAGGTAGAAGGTGACGTCTTTCATGACCTCGACAAAGATGCCGCCCAGGCCGAACATCAGCATGGGTCCGAATTGCGGGTCGCGGCTCATTCCGATGATTACCTCTAAGCCCCGGCTGAGCATTTTTTCCACGTAGATTCCTTCAATCCAGGCCTCCGGCGCCCGCTGGGCAATGCGGAGCATCATGAGATCGTAGGCGTCCTCCACGGCCTCGCCGCTGGTCACGTTGAGGCGGACCCCGCCCAGATCTGACTTGTGGATGATGTCCGGGGAGACGATCTTCATGGCCACGGGATAGCCGATGCGCTCGGCGATCTCGACGGCCTCGCCGACATTGGTGGCCAGATAGCCCTGGGGAATTTGAAAGCCGTAGGCCTGCAAGATGCTCTTTGCCTTGACCTCGCCGATCTGCAAGCGGTTGGTTCGCAAGCGCCGGGTGATGATGCGTTCCACCCTGCGCCGGTTTACCGGAAAGCGGGCCACCATCCGGGGCGGGCGCTTGCGCCAGGCCGCGTATTCCACCAGGGCCTTGAGCGCGGCCACGGCTCGTTCCGGCGAAGGATAGTCGGGCAATCCCGCTGCCACCAGCTCATCTCGACCAGGCATGACATCGGCCCCGCCCATGAAGGCGACCACCACGGGTTTGTCGCCCTTATGGCAGGCGGCAATGGCCCGGGCGGTTTCCGCTGGTTTGGTCATGGCCTGGGGGGTGAGGATGATGACCACCGCGTCCACGGCCTCGTCTTCCTGGGCTGCTTCCAGAACGGCCACATAGCGGTCCGGTTCGGCGTCGCCCAGCACGTCGATGGGATTGCCGATGCTGGCTGCTTTGGGCAGTTTTTGGCGCAGGGCCGAGGCGGTGTTGCGGGCGAGGGTGGCCACGGTCATGCCGGATTTTTCCACGGCATCGGCGGCCATGGTGCCGGGGCCGCCGGCATTGGTGATGATCAGCACCCGCTTGCCCTTGGGCAGGGGCTGCATGGCAAAGAGGGCGGCATAATCGGCCAGGGCCTCGAAGTTGTCGGCCCGGATGACGCCAGAGCGCATGAAGGCCGCGCCGTAGGCGATCTCTGCCCCGGCCAGCACTCCGGTGTGGGAGGAGGCTGCCTTTTGCCCGGCCACGGTGGTGCCGGCTTTGAGGATGATCACCGGTTTTTTGCTCGAGGCCTCGGTGGCGGCCTTAACAAACTCGTCCCCGCAGGCAATGTCTTCCAGATAGGCGACAATCACCTTGGTCTGCGGGTCGGCGGCCAGGGCAACCAACAGGTCGCCCTCGTTGAGGTCGGCCTTGTTGCCCATGCTTATCATTTTGGCGATGCCGGTGTGGCGGGCGGCGGCCAGGTCCAACAGGGCGGTGCAGATGGCCCCGGACTGGGAGATCACCGAGATGCAGCCCGGTTGCGGCATGTGGCTGGCAAAGGAGGCGTTCATCCGGTGCTCGGTGTTGATGAGCCCCAGGCAGTTGGGGCCAAGCAGAGGTACCTTGTGGCTTTGGCAGAGCTCGGCGATCCGGTGTTCGATTTCTGCGCCTTCCTTCCCCGTTTCCTTGAAGCCGGAGCTGATCACGGTGATGGCCCTGGCCTGGGCCTCCAGACAATCCCGCACCGCCTCCAGAACCAGACCGCTGGGAAGCGCGATGATGCAGAGATCGATTTTTTCTTTCGTCTTTTTGATCTCAGCCAGACAGGGCAACCCCAGAACCTCCGGGGCCGCTGGATTCACCGGGATGATCCGTCCGGCATAGCCGCTGGCCAGCAGGTTGGCGACAATATCGTGGCCGACCTTACCCGGAGTACGGGAAGCGCCGAGCACGGCGATGGATTTCGGATAGAAAAGCGGTGTGAGCATGGTGTTTTCCTGTGAAGGGAGTGAGGGTCGGCTACACACCAAAGTCGGGAATTTCCGGCAGGACCACGGAAAATCCCGCCTCATCAAGGGCCTGGTGCACAGCGCTGATATTGTAGGTGTTGACCCGCAGATAGATGCGTTCCGCTGCGCCCTCCTCCGCCTCGGTGCGGAGGAGGCGGGTGAAGCGGATGTTGTGTTCTTCGAGCACCTTGGCGATGCGGGAAAGCGGTTTGCGTTTGCCGTCATGCTCCACCACGATCATGGCGCTCCCCCTTTCGCCAAGGCCGAAAAGCCGGCGGTAAGCGGCCATGAGGTCGCGCATGGAAAACATGCCGATGACCCGCTGCTCTTCGTCCACCACAGGCAGTGCCCCGATTTTTTCCCGGTCGAGGAGGATCAGGGCGTCGTCCAGGGTGGACATTGGGGTTAAGGTGAAAAAGGCGCGGCTCATGATGGCGCTGACCGGGGTTTGGTCGAAATCCGCATGGCAGGCCTTGATCCGCTCTTCGGAGAGCACTGAGGAAGGGGAGGCCGAGCGCAGATCCCGATCGGTGACAATGCCGACCAGGTGGTTTGCCTTATCCACCACAGGCAGATGGCGGAATTTGCCGTTTTGAAGAATTTTTTGCACTTCGGGAAGGGTGGCTTCCGGAGAAATGGTCACTGGGTTTCTGGTCATGTGCTGGGTAATGAACATAATTATTCCTCTGTACTGTAGTTGCTTAAGGCCGTGAGATAGGCAGCCGCGCCAGCGGCCAGGCTTTCCAGGTGATAGCCGCCTTCGAGAATGGACAACAGCTTGCCCTGGCAGAATTGTTCCGCCCAGACAGCCAGGTATTCGCCAAACTTGCCGTAGAGTTCCGTGGAGTACGCAAGGCCGGACATGTCGTCGTCGCGGTGTCCGTCAAAGCCTGCGGCGACGATGATCCGTTCCGGGGCAAAGGCGGCAAGTGCTGGTTCGACTCTTTTAACCAAGGCGTTGAGTACCATCTGGTCGTCGGCCCTAGGGGGCAAGGGGATATTCAGGGTTGCCCCTCGGCCTGGGCCGGTGCCCATCTCTTCTGCATAGCCGCTGCCGGGGAAGCTGAAAGTGGGATGTTCGTGCAGGCTGAGGTAAAAAACCTCCGGGTCTTCCTCAAAGGCGCTCTGGATGCCGTTGCCGTGGTGGGCGTCGAAATCGAGGATCAGAATCCTCCTCCGGCCGTATTGTTGCTGCCAGTACCGGGCGGCCAGAACGCAGTTGTTTAAAAAACAAAAACCCAGGGCCAGATTGCTTTCGGCGTGATGGCCAGGCGGCCGCACCGCGCAAAACACCAGATTTTCCTCGCCTTCCAATAGATCGATGCCGGTGAGTCCAGCGCCTGCCGAGAGCAGGGCTGCCTCGTAAGATTCAAAGCAGAGCTGGTTGTCCCGGTGGTCCAGATACGTTTTGCCCGAAAGGGCGGACTCTTCCAGGCGAAAAAGATAATGCTCATCGTGAAAGGTTGTCAGCCAACACCGTTCCGCCTTGCGGGGCTCAAGAAAACTGAGCCGGTCCTTGATCGGCAGAGTCTCCAGCCTTGCCAGTAAGGCGGTGAGGCGGTCCGGGGTTTCCGGATGCTCGCCGCCGCCGGTGTCGTGGGCAAGACAGTGGGGGTGGGTGATAATGGCTATCGGGCGGGAGAAAGGCACCGGGCATCCTTATTGGAAGAAGATTGCAGAGCTATCAGCCGTTTTTACTCTAGGTATTGTTACCTAATTATCTGAAAATCGCACGGGGAAAATGATACGCTGGGAACTGGCAGGTCTATTCGTGCAAAAGCCGTCGTAGTATAGCAGGAATAGCAGGGCTAAAAAAATGGCATAAGGGAGCCGTAGCGAAGAAGCGTTACTCACGCTGCTGTGAATGGCGATGGTCACTGGAACTGCAATGGTTATTCGGCAACGGCTCCTAAATACGACAGGCATTGTGCGGATGGGATTGCTGGGATATACTTTATGATCTCTTTACCCACACACCATTGGACCATATCGCCATGCGCCATCTGACCAATCCCAGTTTACTTGCCTTGAAAGACCAGCTGGATGCCCTTGAGGCCGAGCGTTTGTCGCCGCTTGCCAGCCTGAGCCGGGAGGGAGTTCGGCGGCAACCAGAGGAGGGGGATGATGAGGATCACCGCCAGTCCTTTGCCGTGGACGGTGATCGGGTTTTGCATTCGCGGGCCTATACGCGCTACATCGACAAAACCCAGGTGTTTTACATGGTCGAGAATGACCACATCACCCACCGGGTTTTGCATGTGCAGCTGGTGGCAAAGATCGCCCGGACCATTGGCCGCTATCTGCGGCTGAACGAGGATCTCATCGAGGCTATTGCCCTGGGCCACGATATCGGGCATCCGCCCTTTGGCCATGACGGGGAGAAGGTTTTGGACGCACTCTGCCGTGGGCATGGGCTGCCCTCGTTTCAGCATAACCTGCAAAGTGTTCGGTTTCTGGAAGGCATCGAGCGCCAGGGAAGGGGCTGGAATCTGACCCTGCAAACCCTGGATGGCATCATGTGCCACGATGGGGAGATCCACAACCGCAGACTTGCGCCCCAGCCTGGCAAGATTTTTGCCGATTTTGACCGTGAGGCGGTGGCCAAGGGTCTTGACCGGCGTCAGGAATTGGTCCCCATGACTTTGGAGGGCTGCGTGGTCCGTTTTGCGGACACCATTGCCTACATCGGCAGGGATATCGAGGACGCCATCGAGCTTAAGCTTATCAGTCGGGATGAGATCCCTGCTCGCTGCCAGGAGATTTTTGGCCGGACCAACGGCAGTATTGTCTACCGCCTGGTGACCGATCTGATCGCAGGTGGTCTTGAAGAGGGGGCCATCGCCTTCAGCGAGGAGGTTTCCGAGGGGCTTAAGGAGCTGAAGGCCTTTAATTATGAGCGGATCTATCTGAACCCTGCCATCAAGAAGGGGCTTGCCAAGATCACCGATTGTTATCGAGTGTTGTTCGCCTCCTGCCTTGACCAGTTTGCCAGGCAGGAACGCCAGGCGGAAATGTATGCTAATTTTTTACACGATCAGGGGCAGGAGTATGTCGCGGGTCAGCAGCCAGCTGAGATGGCCCGGGATTTTATCGCCGGGATGACCGATGCCTATTTTCTCCGCCAGGCAAGGGTTTTAGGGTGCGAAACCCCGGAGAAGATATGAAAACCAAGATCAGAAGAATCCTGCCGGGCGAGAGTTTTAGGGTGATCGCCATTGCCGCCTGTATCGGCCTGATGGCTGGGGCGGCGAATATCCTCTTTCGCACCACTGTCTCTATGGTGCACGACTATGTCTTTGTCGGTGGCTCAGCCCTGCTCGGCTTGGCACAGGGGGGGCTGCATCTCCTGCTTCTTCCCCTGATTCCCATCTGCGGCATGGTACTGCTTATCCCCCTTTCCCTGCTTTTCCCCGGCGAGATCAACGGCTACGGCTTCCCGAAATTTCTGCGTCAGGTCAATCTGGAAGGCGGGATCATCCGCTTTCGCACCATATTCCTCAAGATTGTTTCCTGTGCCCTGACCATCGGCACCGGCGGCTCTGCCGGGGTCGAGGGACCCATTGCCCAGGTGGGTGGGGCCGTGGGCTCCCAGTTCGGGCAGTTCTTCAGGGTTTCCGGGAGCAGGATGAAGATTTTTATCGCCGCTGGGTGTGCTGGCGGGGTGGCGGCCATGTTTAATGCCCCTATTGCCGGGGTCTTTTTTGCCGCCGAGATCGTCCTGCTGGGTACCTACGAAATCGGCTCCTTTGCAGCCCTGGTAATTTCCTCGGCCATGGCCACCGTGGTCTCCCGTGGCTACTATGGCGCTTCTCCGGCTTTTCCAATTCCTGCCTATGAGATGGTCAACTCTTTGGTCGAGATCCCGCTCTATTCGCTGATGGGCGTGGTTATGGGCCTGGTGGCGGTGTTGCACATTCATGTCTTTTATACGATCCGCGACCGCTTTGCCATGCTCGGCCTGCATCCGCAGCTTAAGCCCTTGTTGGGCGCCCTGGCCCTTGGCATCCTGGCCATGGGCTTTCCCCAGATCATGGGAGACGGGTATCATTATTTGGAGGAGGTTTTGGCCGGGCATGGCGTACTCTGGGTAATGGCTGCCCTGATTTTCTTCAAGATCGCAGCAACCGCCCTTACCTTAGGCTCTGGCGGGGCGGGCGGGGTGTTTGCCCCGGCGCTTTTTATTGGCGCGGTGACCGGCGGCACATTTGGTAGCGTGGCCCATACCCTGTTGCCCCAGCATACTGCCAATCCCGGCGCTTATGCCGCAGTGGGCATCGGCGCCTTTCTTGCCGCTGCCACCCATGCGCCCCTCACCGCCATCTTCCTGCTTTTTGAGATGACCGGAAACTATCTCATCATCATCCCGATCATGCTTTCCAGTATCATCGGCACAGTGGTGGCTGCTCGCTTAAATCCTGATTCCATCGACACCGTGGATTTCAGCCGCGACGGCATAGATATCCACGAGGGCCGAGAAGTTTCGGTAATGAAATCCATCAAGGTCGGCAGGGTAATCAGCGAGGATGTGGATTTTATCAGTGAACAGGCCAACGTGGACCAGCTGCTGACCATCTTCAGCATGGCCAGGGATAGTTTTTATTTTCCAGTGGTGGATGAAAGCGGCAGGATGACAGGGGTTGTCTCGCTACAAGATGTGAAAAGCATTCTGCACGACGAGGAGCTACGGCTTTCCGCCCGGGTGGGGAATATCTGCACCCGTAAGGTTGTGGTGCTCACCCCGGAAGACAATCTCCACACTGCCATGGCCCTGTTTGATGCCAAAGGTCTGGAAGAGATTCCGGTGGTGGAGGCGGAGGACAACCGATGGGTGGTGGGGATGCTCAAGCGTCGCGAGGCCATCGCTGCCTACAATAAGGAGATAGTCCGGCGGGGGATCAATGAGCGGAGCGGGCCGGTGTCTGCTGCCTCTGGGGAGCAATAATCTAGATGCGTTGCACTTTGATTTGGAATCTGCGATAAATAATAGAAGGTCTTCATTCTTTAATTTTTCCAGAAAGGGAAGACCAACCTCCAGCGTTTGTCAAAGAGAGGGAAGCCCCCATGCCCAAAAAGATTCTGTTGGTGGACAACCAACCGCTTATCCTTGAGCTTATGTCCAGCTTCCTGGAAAAGGAGGGGCATGAGGTGCGCGTCGCCAAGGACGGCCTTTCCGCTCTTGATGTTCTTGAGGGGTTTGTCCCGGATATCATGTTTGTCGACCTGGTTATGCCCAATATCAGCGGGGATAAGCTGTGCCGCATTGTCCGCAGTATGCCCCACCTGCGCGAGGTGTTTATCGTAATCCTTTCCGCCATTGCCAGCGAGGGCGAAACTGATTTTCTTTCCTACGGTGCTGATGCCTGCATTGCCAAGGGGTCAGTCAAAAATATCTTTTTCCATGTTCAAGAGCTTATCGCGGAATCCAACAAACGGGGAACGCGCGAGTGGGAGCCAAGGATTTTTGGGCTTGATGGTATCTATCAGCGTGAAGTCACCAAGGAGCTGTTGCGTTCGCAAAGGCATCTTGAGTTGGTCCTTGACCACATGTCCGAAGGGGTGGTGCATTTTACCAGCGCCCAGAAGATCATCTATGTGAATGCCAGCGCCATTGCCTTGTTCGGCCAACCCGAAGAGAAACTTTTGGGGACGAATTTTTTTGAAAGCCTTTTGAGGAGGCGATTTTTTTTGGCGAAAAGCGGTTGCTGCTCAATTTTCTCTCCATCCCGGAAGACGAGAGTGGCACCATCCTTGCCTTGGTTTGCGATATCACCAAGCGCAAGGAGGATGAAGCGCGGATGCGGGAGCATGGCGAGCAGCTCTCTAAACTTGTTGAGGAACGGACCCACAGCCTGACCACGGCAAACCGGCAGCTGCACACGGAAATCGCCGAGCGGGTCAAGGTCGAAAAGAGTCTGGCCAGGGCGCACCGGCGGCTGCTCATGGTGCTCGACAGTCTTGACGTGATTATTTATGTGGTCAACATGGCCAGCTATGAGATCCTTTTTATGAATCGTCATGCCCGGGAGATTTTTGGGGATGGCACTGGTCGGATATGCTGGACGGTTATGCAGTGCAGTCAGGATGGTCCCTGTAATTTTTGCAGCAATAAAAAGGTGCTGGCCGACAATGCCGCCAAGCGAGGTCTGGGCGACGTGTATGTTTGGGAACATCAGAACACCGTGACCCATGAATGGTATGAACATCATGATCGGGCCATCAAGTGGATGGGGGATATTCGGGCAAAGCTCAGTATCGTCACGGATATCACGGAACGGAAGAACAATGAGGCCCGGGAGCGGGAAGTGCGAGAATTGCTGGAACAAGGGATCAGCCAGCGTACAGCGGAGCTGGAGAAGGTCCACCGCCAGCTGCTGCATTCGGCGAAGTTGAGTGCGGTGGGTAAGCTGGCCGCCTCCATCGCCCATGAATTCAATAATCCGATCTGCGGCATCCGTAATGTGTTGGACGGTTTGCAACGGCGGGCCAAGCTCGAGGGCGAGGATCTCCAGATGGTCGATCTCGCCATTCGGGAATGCGGGCGGATTGCTAGGCTGACCAAGGATCTACAGAGCTTTAATCGTCCGACCAGCGGAAAAGAGACCTTGGTGGATGTGCATGCTGCCCTGGAGGATATTCTGCTGCTCTGCCGAAAGAATTTAAAAAACAAGAGGATTTCCCTGGTCAAGGAATTTGCTCCGTCGTTGCCAGGGATACAGGCGGTGGAGGATCAGATTAAACAGGTTTTTCTCAATCTTCTCACCAACGCCGAGGAGGCTATTACCGCAGAAACTGGCACAATAACCGTGCGGACAGAGGTGAGGCAGGGATATGTTGCGGTGCAGTTTCAAGACAGTGGTTATGGGATTGTGCCGGAGAATAAGGAAAGGATTTTTGAGCCGTTTTTTTCCACAAAGTCAGCGGCCAAGGGCACAGGCCTTGGCCTATCGGTAAGCTACGGCATCGTGACCAGGCATGGTGGAACAATCGAGTTTGAGAGCACACCCGGCATCGGCTCCACCTTTACGGTTCTTTTGCCGGTGGAGGGACGGACATGATGGCAGAAGCGGGTCAATGGCGCAAAAGTATACTCTTGGTCGATGATGAAGAGCTCATTCGGCGGACCCTGCGTCGGGATATCGAGGAAATAGGGTATAGCGCCACCGCTGTTGCCGATGGGGAAACCGCGCTTGCCGTCTTGCAGGAGCATTATTACGATCTGGTGCTAACAGACCTGCGTATGGAAGGGATTTCGGGAATAGAAGTCCTTAAGGGGGCAAAGGCGAGGAGCCCGGAGATCGGGGTGATCATCCTCACCGGATTTGGGGACATCTCTTCCGCCATTGAGGCCTTGCGCAACGGCGCTGATGACTATCTGCTCAAGCCCTATGCCTATGAGGATCTGGCCTTGCGTCTCAGGAACTGTCTTGAAAAACAGGAGCTAAAAAAACGGCTGAAGGTCTATGAAGATATTCTCTCCATCTGCTCGGTATGTAAAAAAATTAGAAACGACAAAGGGCAGGAGCCTGGTAACGGGGATTGGATGAGTATTGATGAATATATGCGCAGAGCGGGAGGGTTGCGGCTGTCGCATGGCTATTGTCCGAATTGTTACGAGAAATTTATGCAGGATATGGAAACTTTTACTCCTGCCAGCAAGGGATAGGTCGCGCGCAGTTCCGTATTTTTTCCGTATTGTGTTGTATGCCTGCTATATGATAGGGTTCATGCTTTATAGCCCGAGTGGCAGGAAAAGTACAATGACTGACAAAAATAAATCCCTGGCCCCGCTGTGCAAAAGGGCCTATGCCTGCCGCGAGGACCATACCTATTGCCGACCGGCTTTTCCCATCGATGGGGACAATTTTTATTTTGTCGGCCACGGCGATGAAGAGTGCTCTTACAAGAAAAAATACGGCAGTTTGCACACCTGTGATTGCCCAATAAGACTGGAAATTTATCAGCGTTATAAAATCTGACATCCCCCGCCGAGTCCTGCCTCGCCTCTTCTTATTTTAAATTTAGTTCTCCCGATCTTCTTGCCGGGCGTTTGCCCCGGTTATGGCTTCCCTCTGTGGTCCAGGCAGCTGCAGACACCCTCTTGCCAGCGCTCGATCTGCTCCCGATAAAGTTTTGCCGAAGATTCCATTCCGCACGCCGTGCAGAGCACTGTGGCGTTGTGTCAGCGTCCGGACAGGACTGCTTCGCCCCTGCAGAAGAGGCAGACAAGACGAAGTTCCGGGTAATCGGTTGCGGCGGGGTTGTTCGATTGGTTGGCAGGAGGCATAGGTTCACTGTGACCGATTTTTTTTATGATTGCGCAGGCATAATGGTGGAATATGAAACTTTCCGGAGGGATCGTCAACCTCCAAAGTTGCCATAGGCTTTTTCTGCGGGCCTCGGGGAGGGCTGTGCGTTTGTTGCCCTGACGGTGAAGAAAAAAAGTAACTATCCAGCCTAAGGCAAAAAAAACTAAGGGTCATGACTAGAACTGCTCAGCAGTGCCGCAGATGCGCGGAAGAGGCCTGCAAAGTGTGCTATTGCACATAAGCAGGCCGATGACAAAGTAGATGCGGTGGTGCTGAACAGTTACGAAAAAAATCGATTTGCAAGGTGGAGGGGAGCATGCTAGGTTGGCATGGTCATTTCAGGGAAGAGATTCCCGCAGCCTCGGCTCCAACTTTTTTTCGGAATATCTTTGCCATGTCAGATAACGCCTCGCCAAAGCCCCGCGTCTATATCCTTGATGATGAAATCGTCACGGTCCGTCGCCTTGTTCAGGCCCTGGCCAAGGACGGCTACGAGGTGGAAGGTTTTATTTCCGCCGGTGAGGCAATGGTCAGGATTAGCGAACATCCGCCCGAGGTGTTGGTCACAGATGTCCGGCTTACCGACGCGGACGGCATGGAAATTCTCCAGCGGGTCACCATGCTGGCCCCCCAGACAAAGGTCATCCTGATGACCGGTTACGCGGCTGTTGACCATGCGGTCCAGGCCATGAAGGCCGGGGCCTTCCACTACCTGGCCAAGCCGTTTAAGCTTGAGGAATTGCGCAACACCATCAGCGACGCCTTGCGTGATTCCGGCAAATCCGCCACTGAACTTGCGGACCCAGGCCCTGTCGATCGTTTTGCCGGGATCATCGGGAACTCCCCGACTATGCAAGAGATTTTTAAAACCATCCGTCAGATCGCGCCGCTTAACTGTAACGTGCTTATCCAGGGGGAAAGCGGCACCGGCAAAGAGCTGGTGGCCAAGGCCCTTCACAGCACCAGCGGTCGCGGCCAGCACCCTTTTATTCCCTTTAATTGTGGGGCATTCAGTGAAGAGCTGGTGGCCAACGAGCTCTTTGGCCATGAAAAAGGCGCCTTTACCGGCGCGGTGAGTACCAAGTTGGGGTTGCTTGAGGCGGCCAACGGCGGTACCGTCTTTCTTGATGAGGTTGGCGAGATGCCCATCCCCATGCAGATCAAGCTGCTGCGGGTTATTCAAGAGCGGACCTTGCTTCGGGTGGGCGGAGTCGCCCCGGTCAGCATCAATGTGCGGCTCATTGCTGCAACCAACCGGGATATCGAGAAGATGATCGCCGCAGGCGAGTTTCGTCAGGATCTTTTCTACCGTTTGAAGGTGGTGATGATCGATATCCCGCCGCTACGCAAGCGGCAGGAAGATATTCCGCTGCTCGTGGAGCATTTTGTTACCCTCATTGCCACACAGTTCGGTAAGCCCGTCCCGGAAATCGGGGCGGATTTTCTGGCGGCGCTTTCTTCGTATACCTTCCCCGGCAATGTCCGGGAGCTGCAAAATATCGTGGAGCGGGCGGTTGCTCTTTCCCGTGAGCCGGTGCTCACGGGCACTGATCTTCCCCCGGATATTTTCTTTGCGGAAATCCAGCCCCCTGTTCCGGAAAAAAACGCCAGCCACCTGAAGGTCTTGGAACAGGAACACATAACCGAGGTGTATCGCCGCACCGGTTTCAACCAGACAGAGACCGCCCGGTTGCTCGGCATCTCCCGCACCACCTTATGGCGGCGCCTCAAGGAACTTAATTTGTTTTCCGAGAAGTAGTCATCTCCTTCCTCCCTGTTTTTTCTGACTCCGCAGTGGTGTTGTTTCAATGGTGAACAGTTGTTTCAACTGTTAAAAACCATTGAATTACAGTTGGTTGCAAAAATGTTGTTTCAATAATGAACATCCAAGTCATCGCCGTTGTTCCGGTAAATCAGTTAAAATAACCTGTAAACAGCAAGATAGGTTTAGTGGCACGCTAAATGCTTTACGCTCCGGCAATGATTGCCGAACAAGGCATCTGAGGAGCGTCCATGGAAGCTGGTATCGCACTCCTCCTGACTGGCGCCAGCGTTGATCTTTCCGCCACCATCCATGCCGTTGCACTTGCCCGGCGAACTACCGGAATTCTGCATACCGTTTGCAAGGCTGATCAGAAGGGTGAGAGAAAGAGATCGGCGGCTAGAGAGACACAGGAACAATTTGTTTCTCTGGCAACCAGGCTTGGCAACCAGGAAGGGGTAAAAGTTCATACGCATATTCTGGAAAGGTTGACGGGTGAACCCCTGATCCGCTTTCTGTGCGCGCACCGGATATTCTGTCTGGTGCTTGGGGTTAATGACCGGAAAGGGTTCGAGCGCAAAACCGTCTGGGTAAACCTGCTCCGCAAGCAGCTTCAGTCCAGTGAAAATTGGTATCTGCCTGACCTGTGGTCTGTTATCATGACTCCATGGGACGCATCAACCCTTGAACGCGCTATTCCAAAGTTAACAGCCGGGCCTGAATCTTCGAAACCGGGGGAATTTTCCCTGGCGGACTGTGAAAGGAACGACATTTTCTCAACAGTATTGCAACACAACAAGAAAGAGTAAAGGAGGAGCACGATGTACATGTATCTGCCAATAGCCCTCACCAGCGTGAATTATCTGGTGGTAATGGGCCTGGGACTTGGAGTCGGCCTGTTGTCCGGCCTCTTTGGTGTGGGCGGTGGGTTTCTCATGACCCCGCTTCTGATGATGATCGGCATTCCGCCGACAATCGCGGCGGCAACGGATGCCAACCAGATCGTGGCGGCTTCCGCTTCCGGAACCATTTCCCACTGGCGCCTCGGCAACGTGGATTTCAAGATGGGCCTTTATCTCCTGATCGGCGGTTTTGCCGGCGGAGCGGCGGGGGTACAGGTGATCAAGATTCTGCGTGCCTCCGGCGGCGCGGATTTCCTTATCAAGATGACCTATGTGGTCATGCTGGGTCTGGTCGGCAGCTTTATGTTCGTTGAAAGTCTCAACGCCATGCACAAAAGCAAGAAGGCTCCGGCCGCAGCCGCACCGACTGCCGCGCCGAAACAAAAGAAGGGCGGTTTTTTCGCGGCCCTGCCCATGCAGACCTACTTCGAGAAATCCGGAGTCACCCACTCTGCCCTGGTTCCGCTTTTCCTTGGCACCTTTGTCGGGGTCCTTGCCGCAATCATGGGGGTCGGCGGCGGTTTTCTCATGGTGCCGGTGATGATCTACATGCTGCGGATGCCCATGCATGTCGTGGTTGGCACCAGCCTCTTTCAGATCCTCTTCACCTGCATCGAGGTTACCTATCTCCAAGCCTACTCCAACCATACCGTTGATTTCATGCTGGCCTTGCTTCTCCTGATTGGTTCGGTGTTTGGCGCGCAGATCGGTACCGTTCTGGGGCGCAAGCTCCATGGCGACCAGCTGAAAATTCTGCTTTCCATCATCGTACTTGCGGTTACCGTCAAGATTGTTCTTGAGCTGGTGATGGAGCCTTCCATTCTTCTTTCCTATGCGGGAGGCCACTAAGATGAAACGCACCCTTATGAATTCTCCCCGGTATCTTGCCGTGGCGGCCTTTGTTCTGCTTGGCCTTGCCATCCTGCCTGTCCCTGCGGCCCAAGCACTTACCTGCTCGGTCACCCCGGACAATATTCCCATAACCTTCACCTATCATGGAGCCCAGCTCTCCATCACCGGTCAGAGCGCGAGCACCGATGATCTGGTTGTCACCATCACCAGCGAACCGGTTGATACTGCTCTTAAGTACAAGGAAAAGGTCGGTGGTTTGGTCTGGATGAAAAAAGGCTCCCTTGAGTTCAAGGATGCGCCCCGTGTGTATTTGTTGCACAGCACTGCCGACTTGAGTCGGATACTGGACGCGGCAGAACTCAACAAGAATCTGCTTGGCTTTGACGCCCTGCGTGGACACATCCGGATTGAAGACAGCGCCGGGAATCCTGCGGACGGAAAATGGTTCGACGAATATCTTAAGTTCAAGAAACAGGAAAATGTTTACGACATGCAGGAAGGGACCGTTGTCCGGACGCATGGCGAGGCTGGTAACACGTACAAAGTGGACGTTGCCTGGCCGTATCAGGCACCTCCTGGCATCTACACCGTGGATGTGCTTGCGGTCAGGGATGGCAAGGTGGTTGATCGTGCCTCGACCCATCTTGAGGTCAAGAGTACCGGGATGGTTGCGGCCCTGTCAAAAATGGCCTTTGATCAGGCTGGATTGTATGGCATAATGGCGGTAGTCATCGCCTTGCTCGCGGGCTTGGCCGTGGGTGCCATCTTCAAAAAAGGTGGCGGCAGCCACTGATTTATTTCCCCGCTTTTTTCCGAGGCGTGGGGCAGAACAGGGAAACCTGTTCTGCCCCACGCCGATTCTTTCTTTTCAGGACCGCAACGCATGGCTCTCCGTGATCTCCTGAAAGGTTTCTCCGCCCCACGCTGGTTCACGCCCAAGGCCTGTCGGCCTCTGCCCTTGATATTCTCCCAGTTCCGCGAAGTGCTCAAGGCAAACAACCAGGCCCTGGAACTCATCGCCGACATGGGGGAGAAACTGAGCGGCGAGTATCTTTTTGATCTCCGCTATGTGGAAGCCACGGTTGAGGAGATGATCGCCGCCATGCGTCGTGCCCTTACCGCAATCAACATCCTGACCCAAAACAAATGTGTGGCGCTGCATGAGGTATTTACCCCCATGGAGGCCCGGGTCCGGGCGATCCTCAACAAACGGGATGACCGGGAAGGCCCCCCCTTGCTTTGGCTTGCCGAGGTTGAGACCAGGCACTGGCCCCTGGTTGGCGGCAAGGCGGCGCATCTTTCCGAGCTACTCCATAATCCCAAGGTTAGGGTGCCGGAAGGGTTTGTCATCACCACCCGGTTGTTTCACGATCTGCTTGATTTGAACGGGCTAAGGCCGGAGTTTGATCGGTTTGATCTGCTGCTTTCCGAGCATCTTCCCGACGAGGAAGGGCTTGAGGCGTTGCGTCGTATTCTCCAGGAAAAGGTGCTGCGCGCTGAGCCGCCATCCGGTTTTCTTGAGACCCTGACCGAGTCCATTACCAGGCTTGCGGCCAGCAGCGAACCCCCGCTTTTTCTCGCGGTCCGCAGCAGTGCCCAGGAAGAGGACATGGATTTCTCTTTTGCCGGACAGTTTCATTCCGAATTGCAGGTTCCTCCGCAGGCCGAGGCGGTGTATCGCGCCTATCTGCAGGTGGCGGCCAGTCTCTTTGGCGCCAAGGCTATCCGCTATCGGCGGCAGGTCTTCCCCGAAGGCAGTCCCATGTCCATTGCTGCTTGCTGCCAGCGCATGATCCGGGCGCAAGCCAGCGGGATTATCTATTCCATTGATCCCATGGAGCCCGGTTCGCAGAGCATGGTCGCGGTCGGCGCCCTGGGACAGGGGCAGGCGGTGGTCGAGGGACAGGTGCCCACGGATTTTTTCCGGCTCAGCAAGGCTGAGCCGCCGCAGATCATTGAGCGGGTAATCGCAGCAAAACATGAAGCCCTGCGCTCGACAGGGATGGCCGATGGCGGGCTGGCGATGCGAGTGGTGCCGAACGGGCAGGTCGAGGCCCCCTGTCTTGACGAGCAGACCCTTTTGCAACTTGCCGGAATCGCTCTTCATCTGGAAACATTTTTCAAACGGCCCCAGGACATCGAATGGACTTTAGACCCCCAGGGCGCTCTCTATATCCTACAGTCCAGACCTTTGTTGATCACGGAGAGCGAAAGGGGAAAACCGAAGCTTTCCGAAAAACTCGAAGGCTATGAACTTATCGCGGTGGATGCAGGACGGGTGGCCCAGCAGGGCATCGGCGCTGGTCCGGCCTTTTGGGTCGAAACCCTGGCCGATCTCAAGGATTTTCCCGAGGGTGCGGTACTTATAAGCCACCGCGATTCCTCTCAATTTGTCCAGGTCATGCACCGGGCTGCAGCCATTGTCACCGAGGTTGGCACCCCGGCGAGCCACATGGCCACATTGTGCCGTGAGTTGCGGGTTCCTTGCTTGGTCGTGGTTCCAGACATCATGGTCAAGGTAGTTCCCGGCGAGGAAATAACCGTGGACGCCGAGGACCGTCGGATTTACCGGGGCAGGGTAGTGGAACTTCTCACCTATCAGGCCACCACCACCATGGACCTGCACATGGCTCCGGAGTTTCGCATGCTGCGCCGCATTCTTCGGGAGGTTTCCCGGTTGAATCTGGTTGATCCGCTGATGCAGGAATTTAGACCCGAAGGGTGCCGAACCTTCCACGACGTACTGCGCTTCATCCATGAAACCGCAGTGCTTCATCTGGTGGAGCTGGGCCGGGATGACCGCTGTCTGCCAGGCGGCCTGGCAAGACGGCTGGACCTGCCCATTCAGGCAGGTATCCTTGCCATTGACATCGGCGGCGGCATTGCCCCGGACGCCCCGCGAGACCAAATACCATTTTCTGCCATCCGCTCGATTCCCTTCCGGGCCATCCTCCAGGGCATGATGTTCCCCGGTGCTTGGCATCAGGAGGCCATGTCGGTGAGCTTCCGCGACATGATGCACAGCATGATGACCACCCCGCAGGACACCCTTTCCGGGCAGTATACCGGGCACAACATCGCCATCATCAGCGAAACCTATGTGAACCTGTGCTTTCGCTTCGGGTATCATTTCAATATCATCGACGCCTTCTGTCACGACGTGGAGCGCGACAATCATATTTATTTCCGCTTTTTGGGCGGGGCCACGGATATTGCCAAGCGTTCCCGGCGGGCGACCCTCATCGCCACCATCTTGGAGGCGTTTGATTTCAGCATCCAGACCAAGGGGGATCTGGTCATCGCCCGGACCAGTAATCTTTCACAGCCGGAAATGGAGCGCACCTTGGATATCCTTGGCCGCCTGATCGGCTTCACCAGACAGTTGGATGTGCAGATGACGGACGACCAGGCTGTGGCTCGGTATGCCGAGGCGTTTCTCATGGGCGATTACGGCATTGTTGCCGGTAACTGATAGCAGGGAGGAAGGTGCAATGAGCGAAACAAACATACGACTGCTGGTGGTGGATGACGAACCCATTGTTGGCAAGCGGCTCAAACAGGTATTCGGCAAGATCGGCTTTGAGATCGAGACCTATACCGATTCTGCCGCAGCCCTTGCGGCCATGGCGGAAAAACCCTTTGACATCGTGGTGACCGATCTTAAGATGGAGGGGATTGACGGCATCGAGGTGCTCAAAAGGGTTCGGGCCATGAACCCTCAGACCCGGGTGATCATCATCACCGGCTACGCCTCGCCGGATACTGCGGAACTGGCGCAACAGGAAGGGGTTTTCGCCTTTCTGGCCAAGCCTTTCCGGCTGGACGAATTGAAACAGGTCATTTATCGAGCCATGGAACCTGATCGAGCGAAAGAATGAGCCCAAACCTTCCTACGCCCCAAACGACGCAGGCAACAGCGAAAGGCGCACACGGTTCGCCGCCTTGCCGGTTTCTTTTTCCGGGAATCCGTTCCATTCGGGGAAAGCTCCTGGTTATGATCGGCATTGTCGCGGGCCTGAGCATGATAGCCATCGCTACTGCCACCTTTGCCCTCTGGCGCATGGAAGATAAAATTCGGATCATCGAATCGTTTTACGAGTTGAACCAGAAGGTGCTCGAAATCAGGCGCTATGAGAAGAATTATTTTCTGTTCAATGACCGAAAAGATCTGCTGAACGCCCTTGATTATGTGGACCAGGTCCGGGCCTCCATTGCAGCGGTGAAGGCGGTTCTCCTTGAAAATAAAAGTGAGCTGGAATCCCTGTATGACAAGGAACTTGGCCAGTATGAGGCCATTTCCCGCCAGCTTTTGCAAGACGATCTGAATCCACGAAACAAGCAAGCCCTGGAAAATGCCCTGCGCAAACACGGCCAGGATATCACCAAGAGTATCTTTGATATGGACGCCAGGGCGAGGGTTCGGGTGGAACGCCAAGTTGCGGGTTACCAGAAGACTGCGGTGTTTATTCTCGCTCTGGCGGTGGGGCTTGGTGCTGTGCTGATTCTGTATATGATGCGCTGGATCATGCTGCCCCTCAAGGCTATCCGCGAGGCTTCGGCCAGGATCATGCAGGGAGAGATGAACTCCATTCCGATAAGTGATGAGGTTCTTTGTTCGGTGGAAGGAATAGAGCTGGTCAATTCCTTGAATCTCATGCTCCAGGCCCTCAATGCTAAACAAAACCAGCTGGTGCAGTCGGAAAAGCTCGCGGCCATCGGCAAGGTGACGGCGGGTATCGCCCACGAGATCAACAACCCGCTGAACAATATCTCGCTCACCGCCGAGGTGCTGCTGGAGGATCTTCCCAACCTGGCGTGCAGCGAACGGATGGACATGGTGCGCGATATCCTGGTCCAGTCGGACCGGGCCAGGGAGGTGGTGCACCATCTGCTTGAGTTTTCCCGGACCCGCAAGTCCAATATCATGGAACCCGTGAACCTGGTGGTGCTGATGGAGAATTCCATTACCCTGGTGAAGAATCAATTTCGCCTTGGGGGGATCATCTACCGCTACGACCATCCCGATCAGCCGGTGCTGATCAGCGGCAATCCCAACCAGTTGCAGCAGGTGCTGGTCAATTTGATGCTCAACGCGGTTCAGGCCATGCAGCCGGATGGTCGTCTTGATCTCGCCGTGAGTGGCCAGGGCAAAGAGGCGCGGATCGTGGTCAGCGACACCGGGGCAGGGATCACATCCGAAGCCCTGACCCATATCTTCGATCCATTTTTTACCACCAAAAATGAGGGGACCGGCCTTGGCCTTTCCTTGAGCTACGCCATTGTCAAGGACCACAGCGGCGACATCGAGGTGGTAAGCGAACCGGGCAGGGGCACAACCTTCACGATCACCTTCCCCCGTCTGTTCAGGAACGCCTGAGATGCATTTACCCCCTAATCCATTCTACCGCGCGGCAAAGGACGAACCGTCCTCGTTTGCCGCCTCCTTTCGGTTGTTCCGTCGGCTGCTTTTCTTGAACAACGCGGTGTTGGAAAAGATCGGCCGCATGGAAGGGGCCCTGGCCGGAGAATATGTCTTTGATCGAAAATTTTTAAGCGAAGCCGTGGGTGCGTTGAACGAGCTGGTGCGGGAGGTGGTCTCCTGCCTGGGCAGCCTGACCAGCAACCGTTACCTCGACCTGTATGACCGCTACGAGGAGATTGCCGGAAAACTTTCCGGGCTGGCCCTGGAATATGCCGGGCCGTACGACCGCAATTTCACCCTGGCCTATGATCTGATCGATAGCGATTTCGAGGAACTGGTGGGGGCCAAAAATGCCACCTTGAGCGAGATCCGCAACCGTCTGCACCTGCGGACTCCGGACGGTTTTGCCATCACCGCTGCTGCTTACCGCGAATTCATGGAGGCAAACACCCTTTTTGTCGCCATCGATGCCATCTGTGCCGGGCCTGGCTCCAGTCGGGATCGTGCGGAGGGCATCAGTCGTCTGCTCGATCAGGCCCGTTTTCCGGAACAACTTGTGACGGCGGTGCAAGACGAGCTGGCGCAACTGCTCAAGCGGGCAGGCGGGCCGGTGCCCTTGGCGGTCCGTTCAAGCGGGGTGGGCGAGGATGCCGAAACCCGCAGTTTTGCCGGGCAGTTTCACTCGGTGCTTGAGGTGCGGCCCGAGTTGTCCTCGGTGCTCGACGCTTACCGGCAGGTGATCGGTTCTCGCTTTTCAGTCGCGGCCCTGGAGTATCTTGGGCCAAAGGCAAGCAGTCGGGAGATTCCAATGGCTGCGGGGGTGCAACCGATGATCCAATCTCGGGTTGCCGGGGTGACGTACAGCCGCGATCCAGAATCCCCAGAGAAGAACCAGCTGCTCATCACTTCCCTGCGCGGTGCGGCCCACGACCTGGTGTCTGGCCGCAGACAGGCAGACCGCTTCGTCATGAGTCGGGCTTGGCCTTTTACCCCGCTGACCAGCGAGATCGTTGTGCCGGATTCATTTCCCTCCACCAGAGAACCGTTCGACCAGTTGCCTAGCGGTCTACGGCGCGGCTCTGCGACGTTAATGCCCAAGGAGCTGGCCAAGCTTGCCGAGCAGGCTCTGCTGTTGGAAAAGACCTTTGGCGAACCCCAGGATATCGAGTGGGCCTTGGGAGACGAGCCGGTGATCTTGCAGAGCCGCCCTCTGTCCCTGCCGGCCAAGCCGCCGCCGCTTCCCGGCGAGCTGGCCGCCGAGTTGGCCGCCGCCATCCCGCTCATGTCGGGGAAAGGACAGGTTGCCAATCTTGGCATTGCCGCAGGCCGAGTGGTGCATGTGGACCAGAACACCGATTCGGAGCAGTTCCCAGTGGGCGCCATCGCCGTGGCCCGCTTCCCCAGCCCGCAACTAAGCCCCATTGTCTGGCGGGCCGCCGCAATGATTACCGAAATCGGCGGCCCCACCGGGCATCTGGCCACCATTGCCCGTGAATACCGGACCCCGGCCCTGTTCGGAACCGGTGACGCCCTACGCCTCCTTGCGGATGGGGCGGAGGTCACGGTGGACGTGGAAAACAAGCAGGTCTACCAGGGGATCATCGAGGGTCTGGTCCAGTTGCAGGTCTCGGAAGAGGATGACTACCGCTCCTCCCAGGAGTTGCGGATTTTGCGCCGTATTTTGCGTTGGGTAGCGCCCATCACCCTGGCTGATCCAACCTCCGCTGGGTTCAAGGCGGAAAACTGTAGCACCTTTCATGACATCCTCCGTTTTGCCCACGAAAAGGCGATTGACGCCCTGATCCATTTCCATGCCGACCAGAGCGGCTCCCAGGAAGAGCTGAGTCGGTCGGTGCGCTTGCCGATCCCTCTTAAGTTGCGGGTCATCGACCTGGGTGCGGGAATCAGGCCTGAGGCCCCCCAAAAGGGCGAAATCAGCATGGAGATGCTGAACAGCAGACCGCTCAACGCTATTCTCCAAGGCTTTCTCAAGGATGACCAAGGGGGTAAGGAGCCTGCATCGCTGGGGTTTAGGGATATCCTTTCCGGGATCAGCAAGCCGCTGGCCCTGCTCACCGGGCCAGCCTATCCGGGGGACAACCTGGGGATCATTGCCGAACACTATTGCAACCTCTGTCTGCGCCTGGGCTACCACCTGAACGTGGTGGATGCTTACATGTCGCCGGACCCGGATAACAACTACATCTATTTCCGCTTTGCCGGAGGGATGGCCGAAAAGGCCAAGCGTGAGTGGCGGGCCCGCTTGATCAGCGCCATTCTCTCAGGCCTCTATTTCAAGGTGGAGCGCACCGGCGACCTGGTGATTGCCAAGGCCAGAAATCTCGACATTCCGAGAATGGAGCGGGTATTGGGCCGACTGGGCGAGCTGATTTCCTTCACCCGCCAACTCGATGTGCGGATGCGCGACGAGGCGGCCATCGAGGAGTTCTTTCAGCGTTTTCTCGTAAGCATCAAGCAGGAACAAGCCGGAGTGGATGGATGATGCGGCGCTGGCTCAGCCAACAGTTCGGCAAGCAGCTTGGCAGATTCCGGGAGGCCCGTCAGCAACGGAAGACCGATTCGCAGCAGTTGATCAAGGCCCGCTACCATGTGTTCCGCTCTCTTCTGGCCAGCAACAATCGAGCCGTGGATTGCCTAACGGAAATCAGCATCCACCTGCGGATGCAGGGTGATCCGGCAGGCCTTGCCCAGTTGGTTCACCGGCTCATCGAAGAAACCGCCGAGATGATCGCCCGGCTGGAAACTCTGGCCAACAGTCGGTACAGAGGGCTGCTGGTCGCCCATCAGGCAATAGCCCAACGCATTACGGATACGCTTGCCCGTTTTTCCTCATCCGAACATCTTCCTTGTGTGCTGCCGCTTGGCCAGATTCACGGAGGTCTTAAGGGACAAACCGGCAACAAGGCGGCAGCCCTGGCAGATTTGCGCAAGAATGCCCTGCCGACGCCGGATGGCTTTGTGATTACCCTGGCCGGTTGTCGTTTTTTTCTCGAACATACAGGACTCTCACTCGAATTGGTCCATCTTCTTGCCAGCCACGGCGCGGACAAGGAAAAACATGTCTCCGCCGCCACCGCCGCCCAGGTGAAGGGTTTGATCACCGGGGCGGTGATTCCTTCGGCCCTGGCTGAGGAAATCATCGCTGCAGCCCGGGCTTTTTTCAAAAAAGGCAAAACCCTGGCGGTGCGCAGCAGCAGCATCAGCGAGGATGGCAGCCATCATTCCTTTGCCGGGCAATTCAGCTCGGTGCTCAATGTCCGCGATGAGGCGCAGTTTCTGGAGGCGTTCAAGGTGGTGGTGGCCAGCAATTTCAACCCCCGCAGTCTGGCCTACCGGCTTAACGCCGGGTTGGACCCCCTGCGCTTTGATATGGCTGTTCTTTGTCTGGAGATGGTGGAGGCCCGTGCCGCAGGCGTTCTATTGACCCGCTCTCCCCAGGAGCCGGAAAGCGGGTTGATGCTGGTCAGTGCGGTGCCCGGCCTTGGTGAGGCTGCGGTCTCCGGCAGCGTTGCCGCGGATCTCTATCTGGTCGGAGCGGATGGCAGGGTGGACTGGCCGCGTTCCACCATTGCCAGCAAAGAGAGATTCCTCGTCTGCGAGGAGACGGGCGGGGTGGCTTGGCGTGAGCTTGCCCCGGAGGCCCGTCAGCAGCCGGTGCTCAGTGAGGCGGAACTGCAGTCCTTGGCCGGTTGGGGCAGGGAGTTGGAAAGGCGCGAGGGTATGCCTCTGGATCTGGAATGGGCGGTGGACCGCGCGGGAGCGGTGGTCATTCTCCAGGTGCGGCCCATGACCTCCATGGGCATCCAGGCCACGGACGGATGGCAGGGGCATTCCCCGGTTCTGGCTCACGGGATAATCGCCTCAGGAGGACGAGCCACCGGGCGGGTACTGGTGGTGAAAGGTAGGAAGGATTTTGAAAATATTCCCAGCGAACCTGTGGTGCTGGTCATGCAGCAGAGCTTTGTCGAAGCGGCCAACCTCTTGGGCCAAGTTGCGGCAGTATTGGTGGAGTTGGGTAGCCCGGCCGATCATTTGGCCTGCGTAGCCAGAGAACAGGAAACGCCCATGGTCTGTGGCTTGCACGATGCATCCAGTATTTTGCAAGACGGGCAGTGGATCACGGTGGACGGCAGCCACGGCAGGGTGTTTGCGGCCAGCGCCGAAGAGATCGGCATCACGGAAAAGGCCTGGAAGTCTGGCCCGCCTGCGGTCCGTATGCTGCGCGTGCCTCTGCCTCCCCTGCACCGTGAGTTGCAGGAGCTGGTTACGGTGCTGCATCTCACAGACGCCTACGGCCCCACTTTCTCCATTGTCGAATGCACCTCGCTCCACGATATCGTCCGCTTTGTCCACGAAAAGGCGGTGCTGTCCATGTTCCATGCCGGAGACGAGATGCTGGAAGAAAACCTCGGCATTGTGCATGCCATCGACTCACCGGTGCCTTTTTTGGTTAGTGTCATCGACATGGGCGGGGGCTTGGCGTTGGCCGGGCCGTTACGGCGCAGAATTCCGCCGGAATCGGTAATCTCCCGGCCCTTTCAGGCGCTGTGGCAGGGGATTACTACCCCTGGCCTGCATTGGGGGCCGCCGCCTGGCGGAACGCCCATGGGTTCGGTGATGTCCTCTTTTATCACCGATCAGAAGTCGGAGCGACCCATCGGCATGCCCAATTACGCCATGGTCAGCCGCGACTACTGCAACATGAACGCCCGCATGGATTTTCACTTCATCATGATCGACGCCGTGGCATCCTTAGAGCCGCGCAGCAACCATCTCAAATTCCGCTTTAAGGGCGGCGGCACCAGTCTTGAACGGCGGCGGCGGCGCGCCCTGTGCATCGGGGAGATCTTTGAACAGTATGGTTTTTCCGTTGATGTCAGGGAGGATCTGGTCAACGCCTCGCTACAGGGGGCAGCCAGGGAGGCCATCGAGGACAAACTGGTGATGGTCGGCAGGATTTTGGGCTTTACCCGGCTGCTGGACGCAGCCATGGGCGATGACGCGATGATTCCCGCCGTGGCTCGTGCCTTTATGGAGGGGGATTATGCTCTCTCCGGTTTGATGAATATCGAAAAAGTCGCGCAGGCCGCCACATGAGCAATGGGATGAGCTTAGGATTAGAGAAATTTCAGGCCTTGTCGGCGCTTGGTGATCGGCATGGCTGCCCGTGGGTGGAGTATCAGGAGTCGGTGACTGGCCCCCAGTTGCTCTTATGGAAACTGGATATGGTCCAGCTCCGGATGGAAGGCTGGTTTCCGCGGATTGTCACCGATGGCCGGGCAACTGTGGTTGCCACCGCACCCAGTCCTGCTTTGGCCGACAAGGTCCGCAAGATTCTTGGTGTGCAGGAAGTTGAGTTTCAGGTCACCCTGCCCGACGATCTCACTCGGATTTTCGAGCATAATCAGGATCTCAACCCTGGCTTTCCGCCCACTGCCGGGCGAACCCCCCTGGCCAAGGTCCGTACCTATCTGGCAGGGCGTCGTTCCCTGTTTGCCCATTACCGGACTCTGCTGGCTAAGAGCCGTACCGGCCTGGCTTTTATTCGGACCGGTCTTTCCTTTGTCACCATTGCGCTGCTCTTTCTCCGTTTGGCTGGCGCCGGGTATTACCTGCTTTTGGAGATACCCCTTTTGATAAGCGGGTTCATCGTGGTCTTTGACGGCCTCAAATGGTATCTGCCGGCCCGAGCGATTTACGCCACGCTTCCTCCCTGCGTCGATACCGGCGCCACCGGTGGAACCAGCGTGCTCGAGGCATATAACGAGTACATTGCCCCGGAGTTTCGCCGCAGCCAGGTGGTGCCAGGAGCCGAAGCGCAACGGCAAGGCTGGACCGCTCTGTCGCCGGTGATGCGGCGGCGTTATTTGGCTAGCGATCGGACCGATCTGGCCGAAGAGCGGACGGTGCTTGCCTGTTTTAGAACCAGGATGGCCAAGGTCCGAACTGGCCTGGCGTTTACTCGCACCGGCTTTGCTTTTATCAGCCTCGGTCTTGGTCTGTTGCGTCAATTTCAGGCGAGTCGCTGGCTGGCCTTGGATCTTGGCCTCATCGTCATCGGTACGGTTATGGCCCTGGAAGGTTTTTTCTGGTATTTGCGCGGCCGGCGGGCCGGGGTGGAAGGGCAGAAGTCGGTGCGGCAAAAAACCGGCATGCCCACCATCTGGGATAACTTTTTCCCCCACAGCCATGCCATGCCGGGTGTTGTCACAAACTCCATGACCCTGCCGGTGAAAAGCTCCCATGCTCCAGGAATCTGGGCGACCACAGGGGTTGCCTTGGAGCGGACCGTACTGGCCGAGCGCCGCAATGTCATGGCCCGTTTGCGTACGGTCATGGCTCGATCTCGTACCGGTTTTGCCTTTGTCCGCACCGGGCTCAGCCTCTTTTCCATCGGGTTGGTCTTTGTGTTTTTCTTTAACGATAGCGGTGGGATTGGCTGGGAGGTTTTCAACTACCTAATGATAGTGTCAGGCCTCTTTCTTGTGGGAGACGGCTTTGTCTGGAGTATTCCGGCCGAGCGGACGCGCCGTCAGTTTCCCTATTGTTACGGTGATATGGAAATTACTCTTCCCGATTACGGCAAGCCTGCCCGATTTTGGAAAACCGTGGTGTTCAGCAATGATGCAGCTTGATCCAGAGACATTGATGCAGCCTTTCTCCGGGATTGCTCTCTTCCGGCCAGGGTTGCTTGCTAAAGCAGCTCAAGCTGCGGTATTGCGCGGGGTGCCGGCTTCCATCGAATACGACGAGCGTCTTCCCATCCCTCCTGAATTACTCAACGGTGTGTTGGCCAGCCAGCTTGGCTTAAGCGATTGGTTTCCGGTGATTAAGGACGGTGACGGCACCATCGTTATTGCCGCCCACGACCCATCGGACTCTTCCATGCGCTCCGAGGTTGAGGGGGTTTTTGGGTCGGCTCCCTATGAATTTCGAGTGGCTCTGCCAGATGACATCTCCTGGTATATTCAGGATTTTCTTCATGCCAAGCCCGGGCTGCTCATCGGCACCGAACGCACTGGCCTGGCCTTTTGGCGCAATACCATGGGTCATTGGCGGACCCGGTTGGCCTGCTACCGAACAGATCTGGCCCGCGCCCGTACCGCCTTGGCTTTTGTCCGGGTGGGACTCGCTCTGGTTGCCATCTTTCGGACCCTTTCGAGCAGCCAAAGATATGCCGATCATCCCATGCTTGCCTCTGTTACCTTGGCCACCGGCCTGCTGCTTCTTGTCGCCTCCCTGCCCACCTATCTTCGGGTGCGGCGCTCACGGCTAAGTCCGCCCAGGGATCAGACCCTGGTTGAGGTGACAGGCGCCACCTTGAGTTTTCTGGAAAATTACCAGAACCTTAAGCAGGAAGAACAGGGAAAGCGAACCAAGGAAACCATGCTGGCGCGGCTAGGCGACCTGCTCGGCAACTACTGCACCATTTTGTACCCTTCACCCCCCAGTCGGGAACGCACGCATCTGGCACGGGAACGCAATGTCCTTGCCGCCCAACGCACCATTGCCGGCTGTTACCGGAACATCTACGCCCGGGCGCGGACCGGCTTGGCCTTCATCCGCACCGGCGTTGCTTTTATGAGCATCGGGATCGGCTTGATCGGGTATTTCGGCCTGGAGCTCAAAACGTTCTTTGACGCAATCCTGATTATTATCGGTTTGTTAATGATCATCGATGGGGGACTCTGGTATCTGCCGGTACGCAAAGAACAGGCAGAGCTGCCGAGAACACGGAGTGCCGTACTGGCGGGGTGAAAGGCAATGAAAATACAACATAAGATATATCTTTCCAACGCGGTTCATATCCTGCTCATCGTCCTGATCGGGATCTTTGCTCTGCAGAATCTCAATGAGATTCTGACCAAGTTTCGTTTTACCGTGATCGCCGAAGGGCTCAATGCTAATTTTCTGGAGATGCGGCTGGCGGAAAAAAATTATTTCCTCTATGGCGATGATACTGCCCTGGACAATATCAGGGGCAGGATCAACCAGACCAGCGATACCCTGCTCCAGGTCCGGAGGGATATTACCCGGGCCGTGGGAGCGGAGAAGTACTCTGAACTCCAAGATAATCTCCATGTCTATACGCAGTTGATTGAATCTATCAGCACGGCTCGCCATCGGGATGCAGCGGCCCAGAAAAAGCTGCGGGAGGCAGGGCAAAAACTGAAAACCTTTTCTGAGAATATAACCACCCTTGAAAGCGATCGGATAGAGGCGATCATTGTCCGCTCCAAGAACATCCTGCTCTATTCTTTTTGGGCGGTGGTCCTCTTTGCCTTTCTCTTCAGTAATCTCATTGTCCGCAATATCGGTAAGTCGTTGCGCAAGGTTGTTGATCTTACCCGTGCGATTTCCAAAGGCAACTACCCGAAAATAGAGGAGAAACCCTCCAATGACGAAATGGGCGCGGTGATCAGCGCCATCAGCGTCATGGCCGACGAACTCCATAATCGTGAAAAGGAACTTGTCCAGTCAAAACGTCTCGCTTCCATCGGGATCCTGGTAGCTGGGGTGGCCCATGAGCTCAATAACCCCCTGAATAATATCTCCATGCTCGCCCAGACCTATGCGGAGGTGTACGACGGGCTCGGCAAGGAGGATAGGATAGGGTTTATGGAGCGGGTCGATGAGGAGGTGGAGCGTCTGCGGGTGATCATCCACAATCTACTCGATTATGCAAAACCCAAGGAGCAGCATCTGGCTAAGGCGACCACCAATCAGGTCATCCAGAAAATCCTTGCTCTGGTTCAGAATATGCTCGATATTTCCAATATCAAAATCAAGCTCGTTTTAGCTGAGGATCTGCCGTATATCTACATCGACGAGCATCAGATCCAGCAGGTGCTGGTCAATATGGCCACCAACGCCATTCAGGCCATGGACAAGGGCGGCGAGTTGTACATCGGCTCTCGCTATTTACCCGATAATGACGAAATCGAGATCGAGATCGGTGACAAGGGTAAAGGTATTGCCCCGGAATTTCTCGACCACATCTTTGATCCGTTTTTTACCACCAAGGGGGATAGCGGCACCGGCCTCGGCCTGTGGGTCAGCTACGGGATTATCAAAAACCACCAGGGGAACATCCGGGTGACAAGTCAGATAGGAATTGGCACAACTTTTATTATAACCCTGCCCAGTTGCAAAAAGTTAAAGAGGTGTACGGATGACGAAGCATAGCATTATGTTCATTGATGATGAGAAGATCGTGGGGGATATGGCAAAACTCTCCTTCGAGCAGGATGGCTACGAAGTGGAAACCTTTTTGGACGGTGAGTCTGCTCTGGAACGGCTGCAGGAAAAGCGGTTTGATGTGGTGGTAACCGACATGAAGATGAAGGGGATAGATGGTCTTGAAGTGCTGCGCACGGTCAAGAAATTGTACCCCGGCATCAAAGTGATCATGATCACCGCCTTCGCCAACCTGGATGTGGCCATCGAGGCTTTGCGGGACGATGTTCACGATTTTTTCCCCAAGCCGGTCAAGATCAAGGAATTAAAGGCCTCCGTTAAAAGAGCCCTGGGAGAGGCATGATCCCGGTCAGGTAATGCTCCTGCGGAATTGCTGACAATGCCAAACACTTTTTTCCGCAGGGTTCAAGAGCTGCTCGGCCGCGACCATGGTGCTGCCTCCGATCTGGCAACGCGTTTTCGCGCTTTTCAGGCGGTGCTTGACGGCAACAACCGCACCCTGGAAGCCATGACCGAGATGGGGGAAAAGCTCGGCGGTGACTATCTCTTTGACGTCAATTACACCCGCAGCGCTTACGATGTACTGTTTGCCGCTGTCTCCGATTCCCTGCGCAATTTTAATCTCCTCACCGACCAGCAATATCCCCAACTCAAGGATATTCTGACCCGGATCGACGGTTTGGTGCAGCGGATGCTGACCGGCAGCGAGCCCGTGTTTCAGGGCCAGGTGTTATTTTATCCGGAGATTACCTGGGATTTGGCCGAGGAGGTGGGGGGCAAGAACTATCATTTGGCCGAACTGGCAAATATCTTACAGCTCAGGGTACCTGAGGCCTTCGCCATCACCACCGCCGCTTTTAGCGATTTTATCCGCCATAACGACTTGGCAGAAAGGCTCGTGGGGCTGGGCTCAGCCGATAAAGAGACCTTGGAGGAACTGCGCACGGCCATCCTCGCCGGCAGCTTTCCCGAGGATTTCAGCGCTTCGCTCACCGCTGCTTTAAAAACGATGCGACACCGGCTTGGCAGAGAAGGCAAACTTGCGGTCCGCAGCAGTGCCGACGAGGAGGACGGCGATTTCTCCTTTGCCGGTCAGTTTGAGACGGTACTCAATGTGCCCTGTACCGTTGAGGCGGTGCAGGGGGCCTATAAAGAGGTTCTGGCCAGCCTTTTTCAGGCCAACGCTACGAGCTACCAGCGCCAACTTGGCTATGATCTGGGAAAGTTGAAGATGGCAGTTGGCTGTGTGGCCATGATCGAAGCGCGCGCAAGCGGGGTCATCTATACGGCTGCGGCAGGCAAGGACCGAAGCCAAATGGCGATCAGCGCTGCTTGGGGACTGGGTCCGGGGGTGGTAGATGGCTTAACCGACGCCGATCTGTATACCGTGGCCAAGGAGGGAGATCTCCGTCTGATCGAGCAACGCATCGGCTCTAAGGCGCAGATGGTGGTCAACTCCGGGGCGAGCGGCGTTGAGACACAAGAAACCCCGGTTGCGCTGCGGGGGCAAGCCTGTCTCTGCGAAGCGGAGGTACTGGAACTGGCCAGACAGGCTTTGGCCATCGAAAGGTACTACAAGATTCCCCAGGATATCGAATGGGCCATGGACAACACCGGCCGCTGCTACTTCCTCCAGGCCCGGAGTCTCCGGATGGACGAGCCTACAGTTGACGGTTCGGATAAGGGGATGGAGGCAGTGGAGGCCGGCTATCCGGTGCTGCTCCGAAACAAGGGGATTGTGGTGCAACGGGGCATCACTGCGGGCAAGGTTTTTATCCTCCGCCATATCGACGAACTGGAGCATATTCCCAAGGGCAGCATTTTGGTCGCCCGGCATGATTCTTCGCATTTTGTCCAGGCCATTCCCATCTTAAACGCCATCATCACCGATATCGGTGTACCCACCAGCCATATGGCCTCGATTTGTCGGGAGTTCAATATCCCCACCGTGGTCAATACCGGCTCCGCCACCGAGGTCCTCCAGCAGGGTCAGGTAATCACCCTACAGGCTGGCGAGAGAGGCGAGGTGGTTGTCTATGCAGGGATTGTCCAGAGCTTGCTTCGGGAGGAGCGGCTGACCGGGGCCAAGCTGCGGGAACTCTATGAGTTTCGTCGGCAAAAATACATAATGCGCTATATTGCGCCGCTCAATCTGGTGAATCCCCTTGAGCAGGAATACGCCCCGGAAAAATGCAAAACCGTGCATGATCTTGTCCGTTTCATGCATGAGAAATCGGTGCAGACCCTGGTTGCCAATGCCGGGCGGACAAGGGGGACAGGTGGTTTTTTCAATAGGCGAAGTGCTTTGCATCTGCTTGTTTTGCCCATTCCTGTTCAGATCAAGGTGATTGATCTGGGAGGCGGCTTGTCCGGAGAGGGGGGCGGCAAGGAGATGGGGTTTGCCGAGGTAGCGTCGGTACCTTTGCGGGCGGTACTTTCCGGCATGCTTTCCCCGGGGGTCTGGCAGAATGAGGCGGTGCCCCTGCGCGGCGCCGACCTGCTTTCCGGCATGACCAGGGCGGAGGATCTTACCCGCGATGGCGCCGCTGTTTTGGAAAACGTTGCTCTGGCGAGTGCGGTATATGTGAACATGAGCCTGCGTTTTGGCTATCACTTTAATATGCTCGATTGTTACTGCAGCGACACCCCCCGCAACAATCATATCTACTTCCGTTTCGTGGGCGGAGCCGCTGCCATCACCAATCGATCCCGCCGGATTGCCCTTATGGATCAGATTCTGGCTGAGTACGGCTTTGCCTTGAAAGCCAAGGGGGATCTTCTCGTCGGCCGCCTTTCCGGTCAGAGTAGCGAGGAGATTGAGGGAATCCTCGAACAGATCGGCCGGTTGATCGGCTATACCCGACAACTCGATGCACGCCTCGATTCCGACGAGATGGTGCGCACCTTGGCGCAACGATTTTTACAGGGAGATTACCGGGTCACGCCGTGAGTTGGTGAACGGTCAGGCTGCGTGATGGAAGTGCAGTCCCGGCAGTTCTACAGCGGTAAGCAGATTGCCGTAGGCCGCGCCGGTATCGATGCCGGTTCGGAAGGGCGTGAGTAGGGGGGTGGCAAATGGGGTGTGGCCGAAGATGACGCGTTTGCCATAGTCCCGCTCTTCTGAAAGAAAGGGCTCCCGAACCTCACAGAGATCGGAGATGTCCTGTTCGGCCAAGGGTTGGTCGTGACGCAGCCCGGCGTGTACGAAAATATATTCTTCGGTTTCCCAATAGGGCAGCAGAGAGGCGAGAAAATCTTGGTGTTCCCTGGGCATGAACGCAAGGGCGGCAAGCGCACTGAGGCTGGCTCCGCCGTAGCTTTCCAGGGTGTTTTCCATGCCAAGCCGTCTCAGATAGGGGAGCAGCGTCTGATCGCCGCTTCGGTGGTATTCCAGCAGCAAATACTCGTGGTTGCCCATGAGCGGGACAATCCGCACCCCATCGGCCTTTAGTTGGCAGAGCTGGTCCAGCACTCCCTTGACATCAGGGCCGCGATCCAGATAATCGCCTAAAAAGACCAAGGTGTCGTGTTCGCGGTCAAACGGGAGGCGGTTTAGCAGAATCTCGAGTTTGGCCGCGCAACCGTGGATGTCGCCGATGGCAAAGATTTTTCCCTTCATTTCATCACGCGCAACTCTTGTACCAAAAAGATGCCACCATGCCATACACGAAATTTAAAAGCAGCACGAGAAGCGGGGTCAGGAGTCCGGCCTTGAGGCCCAGCAGCCCCATGCCCATTTCCGGAAAGACCATGCCAAGCATCATGGTGGTGGGAACCAGGCTCATGAGGATGCCGCGCAGGGCTGTTTTTTGCCGGAAAAACGGCAGGATCAGCAGCATGGCCCAGATGCCGCCCCAGACCAGCCGAGGATAGAGCCAGAGGCCGGTGAATTGCGGGCGCAGGCTGATGCCAAGCATGGCCGTTATCCCGGCCTGACCCAAGATCCAGATATTGACGCTGTCGATGAGTGCGCCGATGGCTCCGCCGGTGAAGGCTCCGCTGATTTTACGTACCATGGGAAATCTCCTTTTTTAACAGCCTGTTAGAAGCGGCCGCCTCTCAGGGTTTCTTTGTCGTAGCCCCAGCCCCGGCAGGTAGGCAGGTCGATGAGGATAAAATCTGATTTTTTTTCTGCCTGTAACACGAGGTTCTTCTCCATATCTATTCTGGCCTGGTATTTTGGCAGCAACCGGGTTCGGTTGACCACCAACTCGCCGGAGGTGAGATAGAGGAAAATGCGGCGGTCATCGGTGGTGTCGTAGCTGATGGCCCGGCCAGGATCAAGCTCACCCCGGTAGATCGTGGCGCCACTGTGAAAACGCACCACGTTTTTATGCCGTTGGCCCGAGGCGATGGGCAGCAGTTGGTTCTGCCAGTCTTCTTTTTTGAAACTGCGCTGGTCATAGGACGGGCGCAGACCGTGTTTGTCCGGATAGATCCAGATTTGATAAAAATGGACCGGCGCTTTGCCGGCGTTGTATTCCGAGTGGGTAAGGCCGGTGCCCGCAGACATGCGCTGGACATCGCCGGCCTTGATGACGCTGGTGTTGTTCATGCTGTCTTTGTGAGTTATCTCGCCTTCCAGCACAATGGTGATGATCTCCATCTCCTCGTGGGGATGGGTGGGGAAACCCGTGCCGGGAACCACCACGTCGTCGTTGAACACCCGGAGAGGACCAAACTGGATGTTGTTCGGGGCGTAGTAGTCGGAAAAAGAAAAGAGCCAGTAGGTTTTAAGCCAGCCGAAATCACTGAAATGACGGGCATCGCCGTCAATGGTTGTTATCATCTTTATTTCCCCTTCCTGCACCAGGCAAGAAACACAGGGTAACCTCGCTTGGCACCGTTTCCCTGCTGCTTTTCAATGGTGTGGATCTCTTGCACGGCAATGTCCAGACCGCCGTTTTTTGCCAGGATGGCCCGGATTTCTTCCGGGTTGATTCCGTAGTGAGCGACTCCGCTGTTGTCATCATGAAAGGAGCCGTCTTCCGTGAGCAGATCGGCCACGGTCAGATAGCCCCCTGGTTTCAGCGCGGCGAAAAACTGAGTCAGCAGCGCCTCGACATCGGGGATGTGGTGCAGGGTCATACTGCTCATTACTAGATCAAAGTTATTGTTCGGCAGGGGCTGTCTGGTCAGGTCATGGGCAAGGGTTTCAATGTTGCCGATCTTTTCATCCCTGGCCTTCTGGCGAAGAACCTCCAGCATCTGCGGTGAGGTGTCAACGGCAAGGATTGTTGCGAAATGCGGGCTCAAGGCCCGGGAGACCAGGCCGGTGCCGCAGCCGTATTCGAGAACCTGCATGGTGCTGGCAAGGGGAATCGCCCGCTGGATCGCCTCGGCCACCTTACGGGCAAGGGCGACGCGTTGGGGTTTTTCTTCCCAGTCTGCGGCGGCATCATCGAATCGTTTTACATTGTCGGCGGAGAGGAGTTCCGGGTCGGAGGTCATTGGTGTGGGTCCCAGTGTGTTGCTTTGAAAATGTGGGTCTTGGGGAATAAGCGCGTTGTCAGCGCCTGATTTTTCGCAAGGTAATCATTGTTTGAAATCTCAGCCAGCTTTTTTCCTTCCGATGAAAAACTGGTGTGGTGATGCGAGTGGAAAAAACGTACAATGTCGTAATGGCGACGTTGCGGTAACAGGGAAAAAAAGCGTTCGGGCAAAAAAAATATGAAAGAAATTGATCATTCCTCCCTGTTGGCCATTCGGCCCCTGTCATATCAGGGGGAAAAGATTCTTCAGGGACGGTGGCCTGCATTTCTGCAAGCCCTGCGCAACCTTCTTATTCAGGTGGGGATCGAGGCGCCGGAAAGTACTGCTGAGCTGATGCTCATTTATTATGACGAGCCTTTTGCCGCCTTGAGTACCTTTATCGAAAGTCTGGAGTCTCTCAAAAAACACCAGTGGCAAGCAGATTGGGGCGCGGTTCCTCTTCAGGTTATCTTGCATCTGCACCGGAAAAAAGATCCGCCTGTCGATTTTGGCGAGACCACCGCCCCGATCTGGGGTGTGGTGCAGCAGGAAATCCCCCATGTGACCCGGGCGTTGAAGCTTCAGTGGAATCAGCTTTTTGCTGGAAAACGGCTGCCTGCCCATCAATTTGTGGATGCCGGAGACGGATTGTTCCAATTGGTTTTTTCCGGCGAGCTCAGCGAATTGAAACGCGAGCGGCTTTTTACCGGCAGGTTTCTGGCTACCAAGGGAGCTTGTTCGGAGTGTTTTTACTGCGGCATGGCCAATTGCCAAAGATCGACGATCTGTTCAATCGGACCATGGGCGAGCAGAAAAAAATGGCGGAGCTGCTGGCCACAAACATCGACGCCGCCCAGATTCGTAACGATCCAGCCTTGCAGGTGTACGTCGCATATTTCGACATGTATCTCATTTACCAGCCGCGTTTCCTGGCCTACTCTGCTTTTTCCCTGCTTTCGTCCTGGGACGGCGGCGGAAAAGCCAGCAGGGTCAATGTGGACAGCCGTAATCTGCATGCCGGTCTTGATTGCCTGCGGGTTGGCCACTACAAGCAGGCTTTTGATTTTATGAAGGCAGAAAGCCACGCCTTGGGAGGGAAACAATTCTACGCCACCCTTGGCCAGGCTTTTATCGCCCTGGAGCGCGGACGGGTGGGGGATATGGCCCATTTTCTGGAAATGGCGAACAGTACGGCCAGCACGGAAAAAGAAAAGATATATATCAGTCTTCTTTTTGCTAGATTTCATAGGCTGGCTGGCCAGCACTGGAAGGCTGAGCAACTGCTGAGCTCGATAGCCAAGCTCTATGTCGATTGTTTTGAGATCCAGTACAGCCTTATTCAGGCGAATATCCACGAAGGCCACGGGCAGCAGCAGATGCAGTTGCTCCGTAAGTTGGCGGCCGGAGATCGCAGGTATTTTATGATCGCCCTCATGGACCCAGCCCTGTTGGCCGCCAACAGCATGGTGGAGAACGTGCTTTCCGGACTGTTTGAACAGAAAAATAAAGAGGCTGGGGAGAACCTGGCCGAGGCGAAAGAGGCTTGGGAACAGGTGCAGGCTTGGTTCGGTGCGGAGGAAGATGCGGAACTTCAGACGAATCTTGCGCTGCTGGCCAATCTGGAAGAACAGTTTCGGCGAAACGGCGTCTATGATGTTCTTGATGTTGCGGATCGCGCCAATTCCTTGAGCAAGGCCTGTCCCCGTCTACGCGAGACAAGACTTGAGGATTTGAATGTTAAGGTGGATGCGGCGGCCATCGTTTGGGCGGATTACAATATCTTCTGGCAGGAGTATCCTTATCAGTCTTTTTTTCGGGATTTTAAGAATTTTCTATTTGCCGGGAAGAGAAAGTTTGTCGAAGCCAGAAGCATTGCTGGCGAGAGTTTGGCCGAGTCCAGAACGCGCCTAAAGGCAGGCCAGGACCAGGTTGAGATCCTGGCAGGCTTGGTCGACCGCATGCTGAAGGTGAAACTTGCTCTGGATACCCTAATGATCTTTCTTAGGAAGCTGATTATGGCTGAGCTGGTGTTCAGCGTGTTCGCCTTTTTGTCTTTGCCGATTATCACCATCGCGCTTGCAGGTGTGCTTGACCCAGATCTTGTCCGTCTGGTGAAAAGTCCCGATGCCCAGAAGAGCTGCATGGTGGTCCTCACCCTGTTTTTGGCACCGTTTTTCGCCTTGGCTCTTACTATCCGTTCGATGTCTGAACGATGATGGCGCCCATCTTTAACGGTACGTTGAACTTTAAAGGATGCCTGTCCGCTGGGCTGGGCAGGATGTGGGGAAAACATGCAAGATCCCTCTGTCTTGTCTGTCTGTTGCTCCTGTCAGCATCATGTTCCAGGCCGGAGCTTTTTGTCCGGCAAGGGGAGGTATCAATGGCAACTACCACCGCGACCATCCAGACCTTTGTTGGCCAGCAATTGGCCCAGGGGAAACAGCCCAACCGACTCGTAACCGAAAAAAGCCCCTATCTTCTCCAGCATGCCTTTAACCCAGTGGCCTGGTTTCCCTGGGGAGAAGAAGCCTTTGCCCTGGCGCGCAAAGAAAACAAGCCGATTTTTCTTTCCATCGGTTATTCCACCTGCCACTGGTGCCATGTCATGGCCCATGAATCTTTTGAGAATCCGGAGGTGGCGAGGCTTCTCAACGAATATTTTGTCTGCATTAAGGTAGATCGGGAGGAACGCCCTGATCTTGACCAGATATACATGGCTGCGGTGCAAGCTTTGACCGGCCATGGCGGCTGGCCTATGTCGGTGTTTCTCACCCCTGATTTGCAGCCCTTCTACGGGGGCACCTATTTCCCGCCCGAGGCCCGGCAGGGTCTGCCCGGTTTTGTCGAGGTTCTTGTTGCGGTGCACGATTCCTGGGGTAACCGGCCCGAAAAGATTTTTGAATCGGCGGCCAATATTACCGACCATATCCGCCAGAAGGCCACGGATTCCGATGGCGGGAAGATCGAGGCGGATATCTTTGCTAAGGCCTTCCGACAGATTGCCGCAGAGTACGATGCCGAATTCGGCGGATTTGGCCGGGCGCCCAAGTTTCCCCGGCCTGTGCTCTTTAATTTTTTACTGCGCCATGCCGCCCGCACCGGTGAGGCCCAGGCCCAGAACATGACCTATGTGACCCTGCGCAAGATGGCGGCAGGTGGGATGTACGACCATATCGGCGGCGGCTTTCACCGCTATTCGGTGGATGAACAATGGCGGGTGCCCCATTTTGAAAAGATGCTTTACGATCAGGCCCAGCTTGCGGTCAGCTATCTTGAGGCCTTCCAGTTGGGGCAAGACCCTTTTTACGCCAATGTTGCCCAGGATATTCTCGATTATGTCCTGCGGGATATGACTAGCCCGGAAGGGGGCTTTTATTCTGCGGAGGATGCCGACAGCGTCCAGGCGGGAAAACCCGAGGTGCATGGCGAAGGGTTGTTTTATCTCTGGACCAGCGAGGAGATTGTTTCCATCCTCGGTAAAGAGCACGGGGCGATCTTTTCTTTCCATTACGGTGTGTTGGAGGCGGGTAATGCCCTTGCCGACCCCCAGGAGGAATTCGCCGGAAAAAACATCCTCTATGTCGCCCACCCCCTGGCCGAGACCGCCAAAAGGTTCCGCATCCCGGAGGAAGATCTGTCCCTATTGCTTGAACGCTCCCGGAAGAAGCTTCATGCAGTGCGGGAGCAAAGACCCCGGCCGCATCTTGACGACAAGGTCATCACCTCCTGGAACGGCCACATGATCAGCGCCCTTGCCCGTGCGTCCCAAGTGTTGGGCGAGAAGCGTTACCTTGTTGCGGCCAAACGGGCCGCTGGCTTTATCCGGGCCAAGCTGTATGACCCGGTTTCCGGCACGCTCTTCCGGCGTTATCGGGATTCTGAGGCCGGGCTTGCCGGGCAGCTCGATGACTATGCCTTTTTGGCCAACGGCCTTCTCGACCTCTATGAGGCCTCCTTTGACATCATCTGGCTGCAACTGGCCATGGCCTTGACGGAAAAACAGATTGCTCTGTTTGCCGACGAGACCCAGGGCGGATTTTTCGACACCTCTGGGGCAGATCGTTCCGTGCTGGTCCGCCCCAAGGCCGATTATGACGGGGCTGAGCCCACGGGTAACTCGGTGAGCGCCCTCAATCTCCTCCGACTTGCCTGGATAACCGGCAATGATGATTGGCGCAAAAGAGCCGGGGCAACAATCGATGCCTTTGGCGGGCGGCTGAACGCCTATCCGCCCATCTTGCCGCAGATGCTTGTGGCCCATGAGTTTCAGGGCAGTAAGCCCAGGCAGTTCGTGGTTGTCGGCAAACTTGGTCGACCGGATACCGAGATCATGCTCGCCATGATTCGCAAACGTTTTTTGCCCGGAAAGATCATGCTACTGGCCGATGGTGGGGCAGGACAGGAATTTCTTAAGCAATACCAACCGATGCTGGCGGAGCTGCCCCAGGATGAGAACAAAAGCACGGTGTATCTCTGTGAAAATTTCAGTTGTCAGCTGCCAATCGCTGATCTGGCTGAATTGGCAACACGGCTTGAGGCAATGGAAAAAGCGCGGCAATAAGCCAAGTAATTTCATAACGGGAAGCGCAATCCTGAGCCTGGTGGTCGCGGTTGTTTGCCATGATTCTGCAACCTCCCGAAAAGTCTTCAGTTTTTCTTGACTTTTTTTTTAGGATCACGCCTAATATTGGTGTACGATGTTGATGAGATGTCCTGCATATCAGGGTTTTTAGCAGGTGAGAAAAATATGCGCCGGTTTTTTGGGCCGGATGTCTGAACGAGTGATAGGGGAATTATGAAGGCTGAATATCTGAATCCTTTTGTACACGCTACCAGAAATGTGTTGGAGACCATGGCCCACACTAAACTGACTGGGCTGAAACCGCATCTCAAGGAAGGCATGGGCACCCATGGCGATGTGACCGGCATTATCGGCATGGCCTCGGAAACCATTGAAGGCAGCATGACCATCAGCTTCCCGTCTGCCTGTATCCTACAGATCGTTTCCAGGATGCTCATGGAAGAGCCCAAGACCAAGATCGATAATGACATTGTCGATGCAGTGGGTGAGATCACCAACATGATCTGCGGCGGCGCCAAGGCGGAATTTGGCAAGCTTGGCATGAGCTTTAACCTTGCCACTCCGACCATGGTCACTGGCAAGGGGGTGGAAATTCATCACCTCTCTGATTTGCCGATCATCGTTATTCCCTTTGAGACAGACTGCGGCACCTTTGTGCTGGAGGCTAATCTGGCCAGTAAATAAGAAGGCTAACGATAACCGTTTCAGCCCTTGTTTTTTTCAACAATCTCCTCAACGGCGGGCGCGACTTCCGGGAAGCGGAAAGTGAAACCGTTTTCAAGCAGCACGCCCGGCATCATCCTGCATCCCTCAAGCAATACCGAACTCATTTCCCCCAAAACAAGGCGAATTGCGAACCTCGGCACCGTGAGGAACGTCGGCCTGTGGAGGGTTTGCCCCAGGCATTTGGTAAACTCCTTGTTGCGGACAGGCCTGGGTGCGCTCAGGTTAACCGGGCCGTGAATCGCCTTGTTTTCCATAAGAAAAATGATGGCGCTGGTCAGATCGTCTAGGTGAATCCAGGGGAACCATTGCTGGCCATGCCCGAGTCTTCCCGCGAGTCCGAGGCGGAAAGCGGGCAGCATGGCAGCAAGCGCCCCGCCGTTTTTGCCCAGCACGACTCCGGTCCGCAGCAGGAGAACCCTGGCTTTGCCCTGGGCTTGTAATGCTTCTTTTTCCCAAGCCTGACAGACCGAGGCCAGAAAACCCGTGCCGGAAGGGGCTGTCTCGTATTTTTCCTCATCCTGGCAAAAACCATAGAACCCGGAGGCGCTGGCATTGATCAGGGTGACGGGGGAGGGGCCTTTGCCAGGGATGGCCTCGACAATGTTTCTGGTCGCTGTAATCCGGCTGTGCAGGATAATTTTTTTTGCCGCTGGCGTCCAACGGGTGAAGCTGCTTGCGCCAGTTAGGTTGATGATCACCTCATGGTTGGCCAGTTTCTGTTGCCAGGGGCCGGGGATGAGCGGTGAGCCGGGAACCATGCGAATCTGTGCAGCGAGATCGCCGAGTTTGTCGGGGTTTCTGGCCAGCGCGGTGACGGCATGGCCTTCTTGGATAAGTTTGCGGATGAGAGCCTGTCCGATAAAACCGGTGCCGCCTGCGATGAATACTTTCATGGATTCCTCCAGGGATGGCGTTTCGTGTTTGGCTTAAAACCACGGTTGATGGGCTATCGAAACAGCTTGTCACCCCGACGAAGGCCGGGGTCCAGCCTTGCTGCAACTGCCAGAAAAGACTGGATCGGAGTCTCGCTCCGTTCGCTTACCTCCGGCCTTCGCCGGAATGACAGAATCCCGCGTTGGGTTGTTGCGGGTCCATTATTGTTGGGAAATCCCGTCTTGTATGAGCCTCATTTTTTGGACTCGGCTCATTCTCTTGATCCGGCCTTCCCGTTGGGTTGCCTGTGCCCTGGAGGCGACCTCTTCCGAGTAGATCAGCTGCACCGGTTGTCGCCCCCTGGTGTATTTCGCCCCCTTGTCCGCAGAGTTGTGTTCTCCCAGTCTTCGGGCCAGGTCTGTGGCGATCCCGCAATAGAGGGTGTCGTCCCGGCAGCGAACCAGATAGACAAACCAGGCGGGCTGACTGGGGGGAGAGGCCGCCATCAGCCGCCGGCCTTTTTTGCCTGGTAGCCAAGGCGGATAAGTTCCACCAGCACCACCTCCCGGTGGTCGCCCTGGATCTCGATAACCCCGTTTTTCACGGTGCCGCCGCTGCCGCAGCGCTGCTTGAGCTGTTTGGCCAGGGCGGCAAGCTCGGGCTCAGCCAAAGGCAGGCCGGTGATCAGGGTCACGCCGCTGCCTTTGCGGCCCTTGGTTTCCCGCGAGACCCGGACGATGCCGTCGCTTTTTGCTGTGGCCTTTTTCTGCCCGCAGCTGCACTGGGCCACAGGCCTGGCGCAGTTCGGGCAGGTCCGGCCGTGTTCCGTGGAGTAGACCAGACCGGAATTGTTGGCTGATTTTTTGCGCATATTTATCTCAAGCAAATATTTTGTAAAGTGGCGCGAGTTGGGGGGATGAGGAGTTACTTCCTCCCGTACTGTTCCAGATGAATTTTTTTGTGCTGCTTACGTGGGAATAGGTATTATGTCCCCGGAATTAATTCGTGGTTAATTATTTAGTTGGGCTTTGCCATCATTATTATTTCTGCTTCTTTTTCTAATTCCTTCAGGTAATTGTCAAAAAAATCAGGGTGTTTTTTGTGTTTTTCAACATTTCGTATTGGGTCAAATTCTCTCTCATCAAGATCTTCTTTTAAAGAAATAAGTTCTTTAATTTCTGATTTGCTTAAATAATGGTGGAACAAGCTATGAAACAAATTTTCTTTGTTTGGTTGGACGTTTGTATGCTCTAATATATGCCGAGCCACTTCTTTTAATGCTTTGTCAGCAGTGCAGAAAATATAAAAAGGATCATTATCTTTTCTTTTTGCCACACAGCTAGACCAATAATGTGTTGTAGTCATATCCCATGCCGCGTTTTTAACTCCAAGCATTGAATTTGTGGAATTAGGAGAAAAAACTCCTTTTAGCATATTGCTATATCTCTCTGAGAAAAATACAGCCATAAAAGAGAACGCGACTGCACCAGAAAGATATTTTTCCCACATCCAGTAGATAAAAGAATAAACTTTATCAAATTTATTAAGGCCTGAGTTTGCAAGTATGTACAATTTTAAAGCATATATATACTGAACTTTCCATCTGTGTAATTCTTCTGGCCTTTCAGGTCGAATTATCTTTTTGATAGGCCCTCTGTATAAAGTATTGGAACTATCAATATGTTTAATTTTCCCGAGGACCAAGTCTAGTAGCTCTTGTGTTGGAAAGTTGTCAATATTTCGAAATAAAAATAATTTCTCACTTGGAGATGGTTTTTTACACGTTGTGCAGTGCTCTGAAATGGCTATACCTGGGTCTATTTCTACTAATGCAATTTGAAGAAAAGCTAAGAGTGCAACTGAGCTAATTGTCGTGGTTGAAACTTTTTCCATATCCTCGGCATAGCCTGTAAGATCTATGATAATATTACTGTCAAATACGGCATTGATTTGGTGGCTGTGGAAATGTTTTTGAAAAAGATAGCTCTCTATGCTGTAAGGATTCAGTATGTTCTTGTCGTATGGCGAAATTATAAAGTCTGCTTCTTTATTGATCTCCTCAATTTTCTCGAGTTCATCTCTTTTAAAAGGGGGTTGAATGAGTAACATGCTTTCTTCCCTTGGTGATATAGAGCCCAACGATGCGGTTGAGCGGCTTATCCGCCTCAAGCCGCTTTCGGTCCAGCTCATGTACCAAATGTACGCATCGCCGTCCCGCTTGCCGCAACCTGCGGCACCCTGTGACCGTTTGGTCATTGGCTTTCCCTGTTTTGTGGCTCCCCGCGTGATCGGATACCATACCGGAGCCGCCGGCTGATTTCTGAAACCTCATCATTCCACCATCTGTAACATGCCGTCAATGGTGGTGAGCCCGCCAAGCCAGAAGGCCGGGTCATCCAGATTGACGCCAAAGGGTTTGAGCAACTCGGCCGGGGTCTTGCTGCCGCCAGCGCGTAATAGCTCGAGGTATTTCGGCACAAAGGCGGCCCCGTCTTCTTGGTAAAGGTTGTAGAGAGCCAGAACCAGCAACTCGCCAAAGGCATAGGAATACACATAGCCCGGGGTGCTTAAAAAATGGGGGATGTACGACCACCAGATTCCGTAGTCATCCCGCAGGTCAACGGAGTCGGCGAACATGGCCCGCTGGGTGGTGAGCCAGTGGCTGGCCAGTTGCTCCGGGGAGAGTTCGCCGCTCTCTCGTCTGGCGTTGTGCACCGCATGCTCGAAGCGGTTCATGGAGACCTGGCGGAAGACTGTGGCAAAGATGGACTCCAGCTTCTGGCAGATAAAGGCCCGACGTTCCGCCGGATCGGTCAGAAGCTTGACCTGGGATTTGAACAGGAGCAACTCGGCAAACACCGAGGCGGTCTCGGCCAGGACTAGGGTGGTGGAAGAGTTGTAATAGCCATTCTTGGCGGCCAGATACTGGTGCACCCCATGCCCCAGCTCATGGGCCACGGTGGAGATGTCGCGCAGGCTGCCGGTGTAGTTCACCATCACATACGGATGCACCTCGGGTACGCAGGGGTGGGCAAAGGCCCCGCCCCGTTTGCCGTCAAGGATCGGGGCGTGAATCCAGCGTTTATCAAAGAATTGTCCGGCGATTTCCTCCATTTCTGGGGCAAAATCGTGGAATGCGGAGAGCACCATGTCTTTGCAGGTATCCCAAGGTACCAAGGTCGTGGGCAGATGGGGCAGGGGAGCGTAGCGGTCATAGTCGCACAGAGTATCTAAACCGAGGATATCTTTTTTCAGGCGGTAATAGCGCTGGACCATGTCGTAGCGGCTGGTGACCGCCTCAACCAGCACCGCAACGGTCCGGTCTTCCAGTTCGTTGTACAGGTTCATGGAGCTGACCCAGGATTCGTATTTGCGGAGCCGGTCGTCGATCATCTTCTCCGCCAGCAGGGTGTTGAAGATATGGGTCAGGATGTGGAGCTGGCTGGTAAGTCCTGCGGTGAGGTCATCTGCCGCCTGGGCTCGGACGGCTCGCTCCGGGCTGTAGAGATCAGTCAAGACCTCCTCTTCGCTGCGCTGTTTTTCCCCGAACTTGAGATGGCCCATGACCTTTTCAAAGAGGTTGGTCCAACTGGAACGGCCCACCGGCGCTTTTTCGATGAGCAGGGTTTCCTCGGCCATGGAGAGCAGATGCCTGGCATAGCGTCGCATGCTCTCAAGGTAATGGCGGTAATGGGCCAGGGTCTCATGGGCCAGCAGGGTGTTGGCTGCGCCGTCTTCCAACTTGCTCCATTCCAGCTCAAAGAATACGGTCTCTCGGCCGATTCGGCTGCCCGCCTCTTTGATTTTTTGCAGGAAAGCGCCTGCCGGGGCATTCTGGATCTGGGTGGTGAAGTTGAGAAAGGCGAAGGTGGCAATCCTGCCCATCAGGGTTTCGAGCTTTTCCAGGCGCGAGACCAGGGCGAGAAGCTCGCTCGCGGCAAGGCTTGCGACCTTGCCTGCGAATTGCTCCTTGATGGCTTGAGCCTCCTGCTCGCACCAAGCGATGTCGGTTTCGATCTTGGAATCATCAAGGCCCAGGTACAGATCGGCCAGTTGCCAAAGCATCTCGGTGGTGCCGAGCTGTTCGTTTAAGGTGGTGCTCATGGTTGTGCTCCCTGTGCTCAGTATTTTGTGCCCATTTTCTGTAACCTATTTCAATACCTGACAATACCCGTCTTTTCAACACATTATCCTTTTGTTCCATGCTGGGCCGGGCTTCTAGCAAAATATCATTGCGGCAGAAGTCAAAGAGCGATATACAAATGGAAATCAATTTTCCCCCTGTTTAACCTGACCATTAAATCATAACCTTGCAGCCAATTATCCGATGAGCGCACCCAGTTCCGATTCCGCAGCCGTCTACGACGAAAGCAAGATCAAGACCCTCAGTTCCCTGGAGCATATCCGTCTGCGACCCGGCATGTACATCGGTCGGCTCGGCAACGGCAGCCATCCGGACGACGGCATCTACATCCTCCTCAAAGAGGTGGTGGATAACGCGGTGGACGAGTTCATCATGGGGGTGGGCAAGCGGGTCAACGTGGATATCGGGGCGGACGGCGTGGCCAAGGTGCGGGATTTCGGGCGCGGCATCCCCCTGGGCAAGCTGGTTGAGTGCGTGAGCGTGATCAACACCGGGGCCAAGTACAACACCGAGGTCTTCCAGTTTTCCGTGGGCTTGAACGGGGTGGGCACCAAGGCGGTCAACGCTCTGTCCGACCGGTTTGAGGTAACATCATTCCGCGACGGCAAGTTTGGCCGGGCCACCTTTGTCAACGGCGAGTTGGTCGGAGAAGAGCAGGGCGACACTACGGAAAAGAACGGCACCCTGGTCTCCTTTCATCCGGACCCAGATGCCTTTGAAGGCTATTACTACATGCGGGAGTTCGTGCGCAAGCGGTTCTGGCGCTATGCCTACCTCAACGCCGGGCTCAAGATCTATTATGAAGGCGAGTGCTTTCATTCGGTCAACGGCTTGCTTGACCTGCTGGACAAGGAGATCGCCGACACCCAGCTCTACGCGCCGATTCACGCCAAGGACGCCACCCTGGAATTCGCCTTTTCCCACACCGAGGGCTACGGCGAGACCTATTTTTCCTTTGTCAACGGCACCTATACCAATGAGGGCGGCACCCATCTTTCCGCCTTCCGCGAGGGAATACTCAAGGGGATCAACGATTTTTCCGGCAAGAAGTTTTCCGGCGAGGATGTGCGGGAAGGGGTGGTGGGCGCCATCGCCGTCAAGGTGAAGGACCCGATTTTCGAGTCCCAGACCAAGAACAAGCTGGGAAACACCGATGTTCGGGGAGATATCGTCAACAAGGTCAAGGACTTTGTCTGCGATTTCTTCTACAAGAATACCGAGTTGGCCGAGATCATCATCGACAAGATCCAGCAGAGCGCCAAGATCCGCAAGGAACTCCAGCACGTGCGCAAGGAGGCCAAGGCCAAGGCCAAGAAGGTCGCCTTAAAGATTCCCCAGCTCAAGGACTGCAAGTACCATCCCAGCGCGGAAAAGCCTTCAGGGCCGGACCGCCAGAACATGCTTTTCCTCACCGAGGGCCAGTCCGCCTCCGGTTCCATTGTCAGCTCCCGCGACCCCATGACCCAGGCGGTTTTTTCCCTCAAGGGTAAGCCGATGAATGTCTACGGCCAGCCCCTGACCTTGCTCTATAAGAACGACGAGATGTACAACATGATGCGGACCCTCGATATCGAGGATTCGGTGGACGCATTGCGCTACGACAAGGTGATCCTTGCAACGGACGCCGATGTGGACGGATTGCACATCCGCAATCTGTTGCTTACCTATTTCCTGCACTTCTTTGAGGCCTTGGTCAGGCGCGGCCATGTCTACATCCTGGAGACCCCTATCTTCCGGGTGCGGACCAAGGAGGAGACCATCTACTGCTATTCGGAAAAGGAGCGGCAGGCTGCGGAAAAGAAGTTGGGCGGCAAGGGCAAGAAGGCGGTGGAGATCACCCGCTTCAAGGGGCTTGGCGAGATCTCTCCCAAGGAGTTCAAACAGTTCATCGGCGAGGACATGCGGTTGCAGCAGGTGAATATTGATACTCTAAGCGAGGTGCCCAAGCTGCTCTCCTTTTACATGGGCAAGAACACGCCTGAGCGGAAAGAATATATCATGGATCATCTGGTGGTCGTGTAATCATGGATACCTCCCATTACGGCGAGCTGCACAAGCTCTTTGACACCAACTTTCTGGACTACACCTCCTACGTCATCCGGGAGCGGGCCATTCCCGATGTGGCCGACGGCTTGAAACCCGTGCAGCGCCGCATTCTCCAGACCCTGTTCAACATGGACGACGGCCGCTTCCACAAGGTGGCCAACGTGGTGGGCGACTGCATGAAGCTCCACCCCCACGGCGACGCCTCGATCTTTTCCGCTTTGGTCAATCTGGCCAACAAGGGCTATCTCATCGACCGTCAGGGCAACTTCGGCAACATCTTCACCGGCGATCAGGCCTCTGCGGCCCGGTACATCGAGTGCCGTCTCTCCCCCCTGGCCAGGGAGACCATGTTCAACAAGGATCTCACCGAGTTTGCCGAGTCCTACGACGGTCGGATGCAGGAACCCGTTGCCCTACCTGCCAAGATTCCCCTCTTGCTGATGCAGGGGGCCGAGGGTATCGCCGTTGGCATGGCCACCAAGATCATGCCCCACAACTTTTGCGAGCTGCTGGAGGCGCAGAAGAATATCCTCCGGGACGAGCCCTTTGTTCTGTATCCCGATTTTCTCCTCGGCGGAGCCATCGATGTTTCCGGTTATGAAGACGGCAACGGCCGGTTGCGCTGCCGGGCCCGGATCGAGGAGAAGAACGAAAAAACCATCACCATCAAGGATATTCCCTACGGCACCACCACCCAGTCCTTGATCGAGAGCGTGGAAAAGGCGGCGCGGGGCAACAAGCTCAAGATTTTAAGCATCAACGACTACACCGCAGAAGAGGTGGAGATCGAGATCAAGCTGGTGCGCGGCATCTACGCGGCAGACACCATCAAGGCCCTGTACGCCTTTACCGACTGCGAGATGCCGATCAGCCCGAACCTGACGGTGATCCTGGACAACAATCCGGCGGTGCTCACGGTGAGCGAGGTGCTGCGCCAGAATACCGAGAAGCTGATCCGGGACCTAGAAAAAGAGCTGACCATCGAGCATGGCCGGCTCAAGGAAAAGCTCCACGCCCACCTGTTGGAGCAGATCTTTATCGAGGAACGGCTCTACAAGCAGATTGAGGAGTGCAAAAGCTACAAGGCGGTGGTCGATACCATTGCTGAGGCCCTGCTGCCTTACCGGGATAAGCTGGTCCGCGATGTGACCAATGACGACATCGAGCGGTTGCTAGAGATCCGAATCAAGCGCATCTCCCGTTATGATCTGGACAAAAAGAAAAAGGATATCAAGGAGGTCCGGGACAATATCAAGGCGGTGGAGAAGCATCTGCTGGATATGGTTGTATACACCATCAATTACCTGGATGATCTCCTGAATCGCTATGGCCATCTTTACCCGCGCCGCACTGAGATCGCCACCTTCGGCGAGGTGGAGGTGCGCAAGGTCGCGCTCTCCAACCTGACCATGGCCTATGATCGGGAAACTGGTTTTGTCGGCCATCAGGTCAAGGCCAAGTCTGAGGACTGTTTCCCCTGTTCCGAATACGACAAGCTGCTGCTCATCTATCAAAACGGTATGTACAAGGTCATCAACGTGACCGACAAACTTTTTGTCGGTCATGACGTGCTCTGGTTCGGCAAGGTCGAGGAAAAACGGGTGTTCAACATCCTCTACCGCGAGGGTAGCCAGAATTTTTGCTATGTCAAACGGTTCCAGAGCCCGAAATTTATCTTAGAAAAGGAATACCACCTCTTCCCGGAGCATAAGAATTCCGGCATCCTTTTCCTGAGCACCGGAGACGGGGGCAGAGTGCGGGTGCATCTCGCCCCGTCCAAGCGGGCCCGCCACAATTATGTGGATTGCAGCTTCAGCGAGGTTCTGATCAAAGGGGCTTCCGCGCTTGGCAAACGGGTTTCCGATCGCCCGGTGCGGCGGATTGCCGAGTTGCCTTCCGAAAAAGAGCCCGCCGGACTGCCGGAAGTGCAACCGACCCTTTTTCCGGCCAAAGAGGGTGAGGCTGCGCCGCAGGCTGGTAAGAAACCGGTTGAAGTTCCGGGGCTTGTGGAAGACGAGGCTCCTGAGATCGAGGAAGAATAAGTCCAAAATAACGGTAGGACACGATGCCCTGCCGTTACTCCCCGCAATCCCCATTTTATTTCTCAATGCAGACCCTTTCCTTGTCGTATTTTTTCGTCCTCGTTTTTCCCGGATGGTGTTTCGTATTTTGAAATGCTCAATTTGTCTGTGACAAAAAAATAAAAAAAATCGATGGAGGAAACCGTTGGATATTGTTGGCTAATCCCCGGTGTTTAGGTATTATTTTAAATACTTCATTAAAACTATCTGTTGTGTTTTTCTTTTTTTTCTATACATCATAAAGTGTACTGTGGGGGTTTAGGGAGCTTCCATCAGGATGTTTTGCTTGCCTTTTCAAGATGCATCGGGTATCTTCGCCCACCTCTTTAGACTTTAGAAGAGGTGATACTACGGCAGCGGTCAAGGATGGGCGTTTGCTCTCTTGTCATGCAGTTGCACAGGTGGAGGACATATTATATGGACTGCCTTGCATCACACCGTCCCCCGGACGTAACCCTAGAGCAGGACAAAGTTGTGGCAGTAAAACAAAATGAAACCCCGATGTATTTCGGCAAAAAAACGGTCGATTCCGGGATGGTGCGGTTGGTTTCCGGATTGTCCTTGGTCATGCTTTTCTTTCTTGTTTCCCTATTGCTCCAGCCTTCCTCTGTATTTATCCGTTTTCCCCAACGCTTTCAGGCCATTCCCACCATTGAAGTCCATTCCGCCGAGGATCTGCTGAGGCAGCTCAAGGCCAATAATTTATGGGAAGTGGAGTCATTTTCAGAGGTTCCTGCTTTTTTGGTCAGTAAGTTCCCTGGGGATATGTCGTCCCTTGACGCTGCCACCCAGAAAAAGGCTTTTCTTCACGTTCTCCTTCCTGCGGCAATGATAGCCCTGTCCGAGGTGGGTGAAGAACGGGCCGCCTTTGAAAAGATTTTGACGAAATTTGCGCAACCCCCAAAGCGTCTGGAGTTTGGCCTGAGCGCGGAAGATTATGGGCGACTCGTTGCCCTGACCCCAAATGAGATTTTTTTCTTGCAGAATCTTTGCCGCAAATACCGTGCCTATGAGGTAGCGGACCTGCGTCGCCGCATCAGTCCGGTACCGGTAAGCTTGATCATGGCTCAGGGTGCGCTGGAATCATCATGGGGCGGTTCCCGTTTTTCCCTGGAGAGAAACAACCTTTTTGGCGTTTTGACTTGGAACAAGGCGGGGCGTGCCTCTGACGGGCGGGAGGATGGCAAAGCCTACTCTGGAGCGGCCTATGCCTCCTTGCTTGATTCGGTTCGCGCATATGTCTTGATGATCAATCGGGTTCCTGCGTACAAGGATCTGCGGGAGATCAGGGGAGAAACTATGGATTCCCTTGCTCTGGCCAAGGGTTTGTACCAGTATTCCAACCGGGGAAGCGATTACGTTGCCGATCTGACTCAGCTTATTAAGAGCAATGACCTCCAGATATACGATCAGTGCGTTCTTGCTAGCAAGGGTGGTGGCCTGGGCGGGGTGCGGCTTGCAAGTCTGGAAGATCTTCGGTGAAGAAGCTCCGGGGGAATAGCTCATGTTTTACGTAGTTTTTCCGTATTGTGCAGTGATCAGTTTCTGGGCTATACTAATGAAAAGCCCCCAGACCAGCGTTGGAGATCACCTTGACACACACACTTGGAAAGAATATAGGCTGTGAATTTTTTAAAACCTGTGAATTTTTTGTAACGATTATGGCAAGTGTTCCGCAATTTCCCGCGAAGATACAGGAAAAGTACTGCCTTGCCGATTTCCGTGACTGCGCCAGATATGCCTACGCCAAACAGCATGGCAATGGAAATATTCCCGAAGACCTTTTCCCCAACGCCTCCTATTTTTAGCCTCTCATCGTAGAACCTTCTTTTTTCTGCCCGTTGTCCATTGCCTTTGCCTTTTGTCCGCTCGATGTGCTAGCATTGTCACATGCGGCGGAGGAACGTCATAGGTTATTCCGAGAGGGAAAAGAGGCACGGAGATGTTTAAGGAAGATCGGAAATCCCTGCGGTTTGACTGGTCACATCTTGGCAATATCGAATGGGGACGCCCCAATCTTGGCCCCCAGACCCCTGTGGCGGTTTATCGGTTGATGCAGTTCGCCCTGCGCGATGCGATCATTGCCCATACCGATGTGGCCACGGCCAACCGGATATTTTATGACGCCGGCCAGAGCGCGGGAAAGGCGATTTATGAACATCTGCTCCACGACACCCAAGATTTTGACGGGTTTATTGCCGAGCTTCAGGAAACATTACGCAATCTCTCCATTGGTGTTCTGCGGATTGAGACATCCGACCTGCTCACGCACCGTTTCGTGCTCACCGTGGCTGAAGACCTTGACTGCTCTGGCCTACCCATGAGTGAAGAGTTGGTCTGCACCTTTGATGAGGGTTTTATCGCCGCTTTGTTTTCCGTCCATTTTGGCAGGCAATTCACAGCAAGGGAGACGGACTGCTGGTCCACCGGCGACCGGGTCTGCCGCTTCGAGGTCGTGCTCGCCAAAACGTAAGTTTCCCCCCCCTAAAAAAAATACATCCGGTAATCGCATGGAACACAAAGACATCGAAAGGCTGGACAGGATCAGTGCCCATCTCCATGCGTTGCTGCATAACGAACAGCCTGGGATTCTCGATCTGACAGGACAGCAAGAGGACGAAATCCGTCAGGTGGGCGAATTTGTCAACACCCTTACCGAGGCCTTGTTCGCTTTAGCCAATGCCGCCCATCACCTCTCCATTGGCGATATGGACGTTCCGATCATCGCCAAACTGCCGGCCAGCCAGCATCTCAAAAATCTACAGGCGACCCTTCGGCATCTTACCTGGCAGACCGGGCAGATCGCCAAGGGTGATTTTTCCCAGCGGGTGGAATTTTTAGGGGAGTTTTCCCTCTCGTTTAACTGGATGGTGGAGCAGCTTGAGGCCTACCGGCAAAGGATTCTCGGCCAGAACCGGGAGCTTGAACGCCTGGCTTCCACCGATCCGCTGACCGGTGTTTATAACCGCCGCTACTTTATGGCCTTCGTCACCAAGGAGTTTTTGCGCTCCCAACGCTATTCCCACGTATTTTCCGTGATCCAGATGGACATCGATCATTTCAAGAAAATAAACGATACCCATGGCCACGCGGTTGGCGACGAGGTGCTCAAGGCTTTTACGGCCAATTGTCTGGAGGTTCTTCGGGAAAGCGATGTGTTGGGACGGATCGGCGGCGAGGAGTTTTCCATTATCCTGCCGGAAACCGATTTGTCAGGAGCATTGATCGTTGCGGAACGGTTTCGCCAGACCATCGCCGACCTGAAGGTGTATGTGGAGGAGCAGACTGTCCACTTCACGGTCAGTATCGGCGTGACCAATCTTCGGCAAGACGATACCGGCATTGAGGCTGTACTGAGAAGGGCGGATGAAGCCCTGTACCTTGCCAAGAACGGCGGACGCAATAAGGTGGTTTCTGCCGGATAGCCGTTATGCTGCCAGGATTTTTCGCCAAATCGGCAGGGCGGGGCTGAGCCTCTCAAAACGGCGATCCTGATCAATGGCGTCGCTGTTTTTGTGGTTGGCGATGAGGATTCCCCCTGTCCTCATGGAGTCTTCAATGAGCCTTTCAAAGCGCAGCTGCTGTTCCCGCCCGGAAAAGGGCCGGTAGTAGTAGATCACCTCGTAGTCGCCGTAGCCCTGGTATGTCCAGATATCAGCCTGAGTAATCCGTTCTTCGCCTATGAGCTTGGCCGCAATCCGGTAAGGATATTCATCCTTTTCAAAGCCATACACCTCAAAGCCGAACTGCTCGGCAATGAGCAGCACATTGCCGATCCCGCAGCCCACATCGAGGAGTCGGGGCGGTGGGGCGGGGGGATTCTCCCGGTCAAGTTCGAGGAAGGCGCTGACAAAACTCATCTGGGCAAAGACCTGTCTGGTGTCCATGGCCACAAAGGGATATTCACAGTCGGTGTTGTTGCGGGTTTCCCGGACGGCATCTTGGCTGTGAAACCCGACAAACCGGTTGATGATGTTGAAAAAAATATCGTTTTCTTCGTTTTTCATGAGTTACCAAAAAGAGGGGTTGCAGGGGAAGAGTAGGATTGAAAACCGTGTATACCATGGATTGTCGCTGAATTCCCTGGAAACTTGTGCGCCCTGGTTATGCCCTGTTGGGCGCCGGACCGCGCAGTTCTTTCATGCGCTCCAGAGTGCTGACCGCAGTTTGTGCCAGGAAGAGGGCGCCCGTGGACAGCGCTTTTTCGTCAAAGTCGAAGCGGGGGCTGTGGGCCGGGGCATCGTGCAGCTTGGTGTGCCTCGCGCCAAAGCGCACCAGGCAGCCGGGGATTTTTTGCAGGAAGAAGGAAAAATCCTCTCCGCCCAGGCTGGGCAGGGGCTGGCCTTTCACCATGTCCTGGCCCACGATTCCCGCGGCCACCTCCGTGGCGATGCGGGCAGCAATAGGATCGTTGACCACCGGCGGGTACCCTTCTCTTAAGAAGAAAGAGGTTTTCACCCGGTGCAGCTGCTCCATGGCCCGGGTCATCCGTTGCAGGCTGGCGATGCAGACGGCCCGAGTCTCCGGGCTGGTGGTGCGGACGGTGCCCTCAAGAACCACCTGTGCGGCAATGACATTGGCCGCATCGCCGCCATGGATTTTGCCTATTGTGATCACGGCGGGCAGGCAGGGATGGACCTCGCGGGCGACGATCCCCTGGATGCTGGTGATGAGCTGACCTGCCGCCAGGATGCTGTCTGCGGTTTCGTGGGGCTTGGCTGCATGGCCGCCCTGGCTGCGAATCTCGATGGTGAATTCATCGGTAAAGGCAGAGATCAACCCGGGCTGCACGACAATCTCGTTAAGCCCGTAATTGCGGTCGATATGGCCGGCAAAGATGGCATTCACCCCATCCAGGGCACCGTCGGCGATCATGCCCTGCGCACCGCCGTCGCCTTCCTCGGCGGGCTGGAAGATGAGGACCACCCGGCCAGGAAGTTCCGCCTCCTTCGCCTTAAGAAGCGCGGCCGCGCCGAGGAGCATGGCCACATGGCCGTCGTGGCCGCAGGCATGCATCACCCCTGGTGTTTCCGAGGCAAAAGGCAGGCCGGTTTGTTCGGTGATGGGCAGAGCGTCCATGTCTGCCCGCAGGGCAACGCAGGCCGCGCCTTTTTTCCTGCTCCCCAGGCTGGCGACGATGCCTGTTCGACCCACCTGTTCTCGACAGGGGATGTCCAATTCCCCCAGTTGCTTGGCAATAAAGCGTGCGGTGGCAAACTCGGCAAAGGCCAGCTCCGGATGCCGGTGGAGATGGCGGCGAATATCCCGCATCCAGGCAATCTGCTGCGTGTTGGGCATGGGCAGGTTTTTCATGGGGTCTTTGTCTCGGAACTTAAAAAATGACGTTGAACGGCCTGGTCTGGGCTTGGCGCTGTCTTTTTACTTGCGACTTTGTGGCATTGCGTTATTTTCTCGTCGTTACCCGATCATCATAAATTCGAACTGGACCGCTGTACATCATTAAATTTCATCTTTTTGATGCCCATGAACACAGAATCATGCCCTGTGCAGACAAACAGGCAGGCTGCCGCAGATGGCCAGCCATGCCCCAGCAATGCGGACGATATTTTCCACCGGGCTCTCGACCTGCACCAGCAGGGTGAGGCAGACCCGGCGTTGTCCCTGTATCAGCAGGCCATCGACCTGTGTCCGCAACATGTGGATGCCTGTTTCTATTTGGCCCTTCTCCACCGCGCCATGGGGGCAGCGGAAGAGGCCGCCTTCTGGTTTGGCCGCGCCCACACCTTGTTGCCCGATGAGGCGACAATTGCCTATGAGCTTGGCATAACCCGTTATTCCCTGGGACAGCAACAGATGGCCATCGAGCATTTCCATAAGGTTCTCGCTCTGGACGACACGCACTGGCAGGCGGCCTACAACCTGGGCACCGCCCATCTGGCCCAAGGCAACATGAGCGAAGCCATCAATGCCTATCACCGGGCCGCGCAACTCAATCCCCAGGATGCCGATATCCATTTCAACCTCGGCCTGGCCTGCAAAAGGGCAGGGCGGCTGGATGAGGCCAGGCAATCCTATCTTTGCGCCATGGAGATTGCCCCGGATGACGCAGAGGTGCATTACAACCTGGCCCTGGTCTATAAGAAACTGGGCAATAAAGCCGAGGCCATCATCTCCCTGGAGATTGCTGTTGCCCTGCGCCCGGAATACGGCGCGGCCCACGGCAACCTTGGGGTCCTCTATCTCGATCAGGACAAAGTGGATGAGGCTATTGCCTGTTATAAACGGCTTATAGAGCTGGATCACAACACGGTCTCGGCCCGACATATTCTTGCGGCCCTTACCGGTGAGACAACCGACGTCGCCCCTTCTTCCTATATTGCCGAGCTGTTCGACAGTTTTTCCGACCATTTTGAAGAGCGGTTGCTGGTTGATCTGGAATACCAGACCCCGTGGGAGCTCAAAAATCTGCTGCGTGCCGACCCAGATGGGCCTTCGCGTTTTGCCCGGCTCCTGGACCTGGGCTGCGGCACCGGTCTGGTCGGGCAGATTTTCCAGGAGATAAGCACCTACCGGGTCGGGGTGGATCTTTCTCCGAAGATGGTGGAGGCGGCTGCGGCCAAGAAGGTGTACGATGAATTGACGGTTGCGGAGATCGTGGCCTTTCTTGCGCAGAACCAGGAGCCGTTCGATCTGATTGTCGCGGCGGATGTTTTCATCTATGTGGGCGAGTTGGACCGAATTTTTGCCACCTTGGCCAAAGGGATTGCCCAAAACGGAAGAATCCTTTTTTCCACCGAGCAACTGACCGGGCAGGGTTACCGATTGCGCCAATCCGGGCGCTATGCCCACGCTTTTTCGTACATTGAAGCGGTGGCTGCCCGACATGGCTTTCGCATCCTTGCCACCCAATCTGCCAATATCCGCAAGGAAAAGGGCAAGTGGATCGCAGGGGATCTCTATCTGTTGGGTGTCTGAGGCAGTCTGCGCAGGGGTATGGTCACTGTCTGGCAGGTTTAACCGAAAAAGGTGAACTACAAATGCATGATGACTTGCAGACCGATGAGTACTGTATATCCATTTCCAGGGAGATTACTGTTTGCAAGAACATGATCGATCGGCAAGAAAAAGAGCTCGCCCAATTCGAGAAGCAATACGGCATTTCCACGGAACAGCTGCTCGCCGGGGAAATACCGGAAACCGGGGGTGAAACGCGGACTCTGGAGGAGTGGCGCAATGGCTATGAAGGGCTGCTTGCCTGGCAGCAGCGTCTGCGGGAGTATGAAGAAGCCTACAATGAATTGAGGCGCTGAGGCGCAGGAAATTTGCGGCAACAAATAAGCGCCGTCTTCTTGCGGAGACGGCGCTTATTTGAAAGAAGGTAAATAAGGCGGACTGTGGGTAAAGCCCAGAGCCCGCCTTTCTGTTAATGGCCGCCGGGAAAGAGCCACTGGCTGATTAAATAGAACATCACCAAAAGCCCGACCCCAAGGCAAATACTCCATTTGACAAGAGCTACTTCCGCCGGCAGGATCGGCTCATATTCCATTTTTTTCATCTCTTCGGCAATCTTTGATTTTTCGTCAGTCATGTGCGATCTCCATTAGAGAATTGGTGGTTTGACCCCGTGGAAGAACAACCACGAAATAGCGAGTCCGACCCAGATGATGAAGCCGAAAAGGGAGATGCAATACACGGCGGCGAGCTTGCCGATCCCTTCCTGCGCCAGCTTTTTGAAGTTTGAAACCACCCCGATGGTGAAGAAGCAGAGGAGAAAGAATATCTTTCGGAACACATCGCCTTGATCCGTTGCCGCCTTGGCCTTGGAGATCAGCTTGTTGGGTTCCTTGGTTGAATCTTTCAACTCTTTTTCATGGGCCTTGGTTTCCTTGAGCGTTGCCGCCAAGGTTGCGGTTGCAACAGGATCCTTGCTGGCGCTGATTTGTTTCTCCAGCGAGGATATCTGCACCTTCACACCCGTAAGTTCGTGTTCTGCCGGGGCAATCGCCTTGACCGATGGCCAGCAGATGAGAAGCAGAATAACAAAGGTGAGAATATAGCCGAGGACGAATTTCGGGAAGCGGTTCCAGATTTCAATGAGGCGTACTTTCTGCCCGGGTTTGCATTCGATCTTGGCGCACCAGATGTAGGCAAGGATCACCGCCCAAAAGCCGATGAAGATATCGATGAACATCTTCACCGTGGTGGCGGTCATGGTGATCCAGCCTTCGGCGTAGTTGATGCCCTCCATATCCATGGCCTGAGCCCGGATCAGGGCGTCGGTCACGGCGCCGCTCGCTATGGCCCCGCCATCGGATTTAACGGCCAGGCCCATCCAAGCCCCGGCGACCAGCGGTTCTTGCCAGAGAAAAAGCTTTGCCGCAAAGGGGAGAAGGACCATTTCAACCGCCACAAAGATTACGACCAGCGAGGAAACCATGATGGGAATAATTGGCCTGGCGCGGATGGCTCCGCCGGTGGCAATGGCTGCGGAAACTCCGCAGATGGAGATACCCGAGGCAAGAGGCGCCGACCATTCACGGCTGAATTTGAAATATCTGCGCGAAATCCAGTAGACCGTTGCCCAGTAGATCAGATAGGCCTCGACAATGGCGCAGAAGCCCCGGAACATGATGTTGCTCGCCAGCCCGAAAGATTGGGCGGCCTTTACCCCGAGACCAGCGCCCATGATAACAATGGCGGTTTTGATATACAGCTCAGGCCTGGCTGCTTCCTTCATGGTCGAAGCCAGGCCGGGAAAGAGATTGCCGACCATGAGCCCTGCAATCAAGGCGATGATGAAGCCGAACTCGCCGGTCATGCTGAGTGTCCAGTTGATGCCGAACTTCGCCATTTCGTTCTTGGTCGCGGCGATATTGGCAAAGTGTCCCAGCATCCAACAGAGATAACTGAGCCAGAAAATCAGGGTGAAGCCGATGGCGAATTTTTTAAAGTTCGCCCCGATCATCGTCGAGCCCAGGCCCATGATCACCAGCATTACAAAGTAGGTGAGAAACAACGAAGCCAAGGGCGTAATGCCTTTTTGCTCGTATGTCTGCCCCACCGCAAGGGTGGCAGTGTCGGTTTGTACGGTGATGCCGACCTCTTTTCCGTCGGCTTTTTTGAGCGTTACCTTTGCGCCATCAATTTTGGTGATTTCACCCTTAACGTTCTGGTAGGCGATTGAAACGGGCTTGGTGGATTTGCTGACTTCGTTCCAGACGCTCGTTGATGCGCCCCAGCCCAGAATGTCGGCCCCTTGGAATGCGCCAAGGGAAAGGACAAAAATAAACAGGCCCAACCAGAGCGCAAGCCAGTCTTCGCTCAACCATCCCTTCTTTCCCTCGATTTTGCAGGTTTCTTCTGTATCGCAATGCCCCTCTGCCAGTTTGTCTTCATTAAATTTTTTCTCGTCCATATGTTCCCCTTTTTTTTGACCATGCACGGTGTGACCGGCGAGAGCGGGAAGCGGTCCCTTCTCTACAATCACTGGATGGCCATACAGTTATCCAACACGCAAGCCTGATATTCTTGTGAGTGCTTATTCCCTCCTCTGGGTAAATGTGGCTGCTGCTGTCAAATGGGTACGTTGTTTTGGGTTAATGCAAGGAGAATGCCGTGTGGGATGGATGATGTGGCAAGAAAATAAAAAAACGCAATAACAGTGGGTTGGTTGTTTTCCGTCTGTTTTGTCTTTGACGAAGAAGCAGAAAGTACGCCCGCAAAGTGTATCTTCTGGTATCCAGTGATGCCTTCAGTTGACACCTGGCATAATTATATGATTACATGAAACTATGCCGACAACAGGTTGTTGGAAAACCATTTGGTCATCACAGGGATTGAAAAATGGCGCTTGGTAAGAAAACAAAAGAATTGCTGAGGAATATCGATCCCCCAGGGGTACAGGGGAAATTTCTGATCGGCCTTGCTGTTATTCTTTTTCTCTTCTGTCTTTTCTGGTCCGCCATTATTTATACGCACCAGAGAAAACGCTTGCAGGAGGAGGCGCTGCACAAGGCCGAGTTGGTCATGGCGGCGGTGGACGCCAACCGCGCCTATGTTCAGGAGATTTTGCGGCCACGGATGTATGAAATGCTCGGCCAAGACAGTTTTGTCATCGAGGCCATGTCCACTTCCTACGTGAGTCGGGTGGTCATGGAGAAGTTCAAGGAAGACCTGCCTGATATTTCCTACCGCCGGGTCGCCATCAATGCTAAAAATCCGGAGTTTGAGGCAAATCAGCGGGAAATGGAGATGATCCGCTATTTCAACGATCATCCCCAGACCGAATCATGGCAGGGAATCCGCACGGTTGACGGTGAACAGTATTTCGTAAAGTTCAGCCCGGTTCGCTACGATGAATCTTGTTTGCACTGTCACGGCAGGCCGGAGGATGCGCCAGGAAGTATCGTCGAACGATATGGCAAAACAGGGGGATTTTTCAAAAAGACGGATCAGATAAGCAGCGTGGTCAGTGTTGGAATCCCCGTGGGAGAAGGGTTGCGTCGCATCGGTGAATTTGCCCTCTCCGTATTCAGCACCGTGTTCCTCTCCTTTTTCGTCCTATACGCCATCATTGCTTTTTTCTTCAACAAGCTCATTATCCAGAACATCCGCACCCTGCTGGATATTTTTCGTCTGAACCTCACCGACCAAAGAGGTGAACAACTCTACAGACAAGCTAAGAGCATGGATGAAATAGAGGAACTCAATGCAACCGCCACCCTCATTGCTCGGCATTTGGAGGAAAACCGCCTACAACTCACCGATTATGCCGAAAACCTTGAGGGAAAGGTTGAAGAAAGAACCAGGGCGCTGCAAGAGTCCCAAGACCAGTTGCACCTGCAAATGCGGGAGAGGAACCGCGAGCTCCAGACCTTGAACATCATCGCGGAACTCATCACCCAGTCCGTGGATCTTCGCACTATTCTCCCCAAGGTTTTACGGCAAACCCTGGAGGTGATTTCGGCAAAAGGCGCAGGGATTTATCTGTTCCGCCCCGATCACAAGGGGCTTTCTTTGCAGTGCCAGGATAACGCCCCAGAACTTGCTGAAACCCTTTCTTGCGATGTGATCTCCCACCAGATTCTTTCGGACACAGATGGCACCTCCGCCTCCACGACGATCTGCGAGACGGTTTGTGGAGAACTGAACTTCTTCACCTCTGATACCGCCAGGGGGAAATGCCTCAATATCCCGCTCTGCTGCCGGAACAGGATTCTCGGGATCATGACCTTCACCGGCTATGATGTCGGCGAGATTGACCCCAGACACCGGGAGCTCCTTCTCTCCATTGGCCGTCAGATTGGCGTTACCATGGAAAGTTTGCAGAACATGACAAGCCTGATGCAGAGCAAGGAGCTTCTCCAGTCGGTGTTCGATGCCATAGGCGATCTTGTCGTACTGGTTTCACCGGACGGATTTCTTCGTATGGTGAACAAGGCTTTTCTGGTTCGATATGATTTCAGCCCGGATACGGTCCTCAACCATCACATCGAAGAACTGGCCGCGATGCAGCCGGTTCCCTTTGCGCTGTTCAGCCACATTTCCCAAGTCAAGCTGCTGGAGTCTGTTTCCGATTTTAGCCAACTCCCCAACGGTCAGCTTTTTGAGACCCATTTCTATCCGGCTTTTGATGATCACGGCGAGCTGAAAAACATTGTCTGTTACGCCAAGGATGTCACCCAGCAGAAACAGGTGGAACACCGCATGCAGCAGACGGAAAAGCTTGTGGCCCTTGGGCAGCTGGCAGCCGGAGTCGCCCATGAAATCAATAATCCCTTGGGGATCATTCTTTGCTACACCGATTTATTGAAAGAGGACTTTGGCAGCTTGCCGGACAAGGTCGAAGACCTGAGCATCATCGAAAAGCATGTAAAAAACTGCCAGCGCATCGTCCACGACCTGTTGAGCTTTGCCCGGAACCAAGAGACAACGCGGGCGCCAGGAGCTCTCAATGCCGCCATCGAACAGGTGGTTTCCATGGTTGCCAGCCAACTGGCAAAGCAGGGCATAACCGTGGTGCAGAGGCTGGACCCCAACATCCCGCTTCTTGAGATGGACACGGAAAAAATGAAGCAGGTTTTCATGAATCTGTGCATCAACGCGGCCCAGGCCATCGGCGAAAACGGGGAGATCGGCATTGAAACCCACTACCTGCCGAACAAGGGTCAGGTGAAGATCGTGGTGCGTGATACTGGTCCGGGCATTGCCCCGGAAATCCAAGACAAGATTTTTGAACCGTTTTTCACCACCAAGGGACCAAGGGACGGCACTGGTCTAGGGCTGTCGCTCAGTTACGGGATTATCCGTGACCATGGTGGGGAAATCTATGTCCAGAGCAAACCAGGGAAGGGCGCTGTCTTTACCATTATTTTGCCGCTCCATGGCGCATAAACAGAATACGGCGGGAGGCAGGGCCTATGTCGTTTGATCGGCTTTTGATCGTTGATGATGAAGAGGATATGCTCACTGGTCTGCAAAGAACCATTGAGCGCAATATCCCAGGACTTGAGGTGGTCACGTCCACCAGGGCCAGCGATGCCCTGCGGCTAATAACCGAGCAATCCTTCGACCTTGCTTTGCTTGATGTGATGATGCCGGAGATGAACGGCATTGCCCTGCTTGAGAAACTACGGGCCAAGGACCCGGAGCTTTCCGTGGTCATGATGACCGCTTTTGCCAGCATTGATCTGGCGGTTAACGCCATTAAGAAGGGGGCCTACGACTTTATCACCAAGCCCTTTGACAAGGACACCATCCTGCGCGTGATCCACAAAGGGCTGGAAAGAAACCGGCTGGTTCGGGAGAATGTTACCTTAAAGGAACAGGTCTGTCAGAAGGAGGCATTTGCCTCCTTTGTCGGGCAGAGTCCGGCTATGAGCCAATTTTGCGAGCGTCTCAAGACCGTGGCCCTGTCCGACTATACGGTGCTCATCCGCGGCGAATCCGGCACGGGCAAGGAGCTGGCAGCCAGGGCGGTGCACAACTTAAGCAAACGGCGCAACCGTCCGCTGATCATGGTCAATTGTCCGGCCATTCCCGAACAACTTTTAGAAAGCGAGTTGTTTGGCCATAAGCGCGGTGCGTTCACCGGGGCAGAGCGGGATTATTCGGGGCTGTTCGTGGAAGCAGACGGCGGGAGTCTGTGTCTTGACGAGATCGGCGATATCCCGGTTTCGGTCCAGACCAAACTGCTCCGGGTTTTGCAGGAGCAGGAGATAAAGCCCCTGGGGGACACCAAAACTCGCAAAATCAATGTCAGAATCATCGCCATAACCAACCAGGATCTTGAAAAGAAGATCGTAGGCCGTTCTTTTCGCGAAGATCTTTTTTATCGGTTGAACGTGGTGACCCTCACACCTCCCAGACTGGTGCAGATCCGGGGGGATATTCCTTTGCTGGTGGATCATTTTTGCAGGCAGGTCTGCTGTGAACTCGGCCTTGGCCCGAAGCATTTTTCCGTGGAAGCCATCACCGCCCTTATGGGACGAGCTTGGCCGGGAAATGTCCGGGAGCTGCAGAATATGGTCCGGCAGGCGGTGCTGTTCAGTGCCGATTCCATCATCTCGATCAGCGACCTTGGTACTCTTATTCCCTCGGAAAACAGGTTTTCCGACGAGACTGCCTCCTGGATGTCAGCCTCTGTCGGCAACGAAAAGGTGCAAGCGTACAAGGAGGCCAAGGAAGATTTGTTGCAGAAATTCATGAGTCAGTATGTGGTGCGCCTGTTGCAAGATACCGGAGGCAATGTGAGCCGGGCTGCGGAGATCTCCGGCCTGACCAGGGCGGCGTTACAAAAGATCATGCGGCGTACTGACATACAGGCGAACAGTTTCCGCCACCAGGCTTCCTGAACGGGCATAGGCGAAACAATGCTGCATATCTCAAACACTATCATAATCCCGGAAAACGAGATCGAATTGACCGCTATCCGGGCCCAGGGCTCAGGAGGCCAGAATGTCAACAAGGTCTCCTCGGCCGTACACCTGCGCTTTGATATCCGCGCCTCGTCGCTGCCGGATTTTTACAAGGAAAGGTTGTTGGCCTTGAGCGATCAGCGACTTACCAAAGACGGCGAGATCGTCATCAAGGCCCAGCAATTCCGTAGCCTGGAAAAGAACCGGGCCGACGCCCTGGAACGGCTGGGGGAACTCATCAGGGGCGCGGTCAAGCAGGAGCGCAAGCGCAGGCCCACCAAGCCCTCACGCAGCACCAAGGAAAAACGCCTGGAAGGCAAGGAGAAGCGGGGCAGGGTGAAGGCCATGCGCGGCAAGGTTTCGGAGTAAGGATTACTTGCCGAAGCCGCAGATGGGATAGGCGCAGGACTTGCATTGTCGGCACAGGCCGCCATGCCCCAACAGGGCCATGTCATGTCGGGTGATCTTCTCCCCGCACAGCACCCTTGGCAGTATCAGGTCAAAAACCGTGATCTTGTGGAACATGCCGCAGGCAGGCAAGCCCAGCACCGGCACCGCTCCGAGATATCCCACCAAAAACATGGCTCCAGGCAGGACCGGGGTGCCGTAGACAATGTCCTTGGCGCCGGCCAAGGCAATGCCCTGCCGAGTCACGTCATCGGGGTCTACGGACATGCCGCCGCTGGTGACGATAAGGTCCGCGCCTGCGTCCAAGCACGCCTTGATCTCGGCGGCAATGGTCTCGATATTGTCCGGAGCGAAGCGGACTGCAACCACCTCCGAGCCGAGCCGTTCCAGTTTTTTGCGCAGGACCGGCTCAAAGGCATCCTTGATCCGGCCATGAAAAACCTCGTTGCCGGTGATGATCAGCCCGGCTTTGGCCTGTTTTAACTGGGAAACCTTAAGAATTCCTCCGGCTTTTTGAGCGATGGCAACCGCAGCGTTCACTATCCCTCTTTCGGAAACCAAGGGGATGAGCCTCGTTCCGGCCAGCTGTTCGCCCTGCTTGACCGGGGTATTGTTGTGCAAAGTGGCGCACATGACCTCGCCCAGCAGGTTGAATTGGTACAGGGCCTCCACCTCAACCTTGAGCAGCCCGTCATGGGCCGCGATGATGTTGAGCTTGCCTTCCACTGGTTCCCCGGAAACCGAGGTGCCAGGGCCGGACAAGGCCCCAGCCATCAGCTCGGCCGCCTCGTTTTCATGGATATCGTCCTCGCCCAGCTCCAGCACATAGATGTTGTCCTTGCCAAGCCGCTTCAAGCGTTCGATATCCTCCGGTTGGATGATGTGGCCTTTACGGAAAGCGCGGCCTTTGAATTCCTCGGTGCGGATCTCCGTGATGTCGTGGGGCAGGACCATGCCGACGGCCTGCTCAACCGGGATTGTTTTTGTCATGCGTGCTCCTAGGGTCCAAACAGACTCAGATGATTTCGTAATAGCGGCCCAAAGCGCAGGGCTTGCATAATGGTTTTCCCTCCTGCATTACCTCGCGGCAGTCCTGCACCCAGTCTCCGCAACGCTCACATTGCACCCGCCGCTTGGGACGACCCGGCATATCCTCTTCCGGCACGGTAATTGATACCGCCTGTACCTTGAAGAGTTCCTCCTCGGGCATGATCCGGTAGGCCTCTAACTGTTGCTTGTACTTATCGCCGATTTCCGGACAGTATTTCTTCGAGGTCTCCCGCGATTCCTCAAGGGCGGTGATCCGCACCGCCTTGCCGGTTTTGAGATTGACAAAGGTTGCGGCCATGATCCCGTAATCGAGCCATTTGAGGGAGCGCTTGCCAAGGGAGCAGCCGGTCACAGTCTGGATGGCATCGGTGGCGCAGCGGTCGATTTCAACCAAAACATAGAAATCTTTGCGCTGGGCCTTGGGATCGTCGACGCCGATCTCCCGCAGGCCGATCATGGACATGCGTACCCCAATGACCTGGCCTGCACAGATGTGGCCATGTATTTTTGTCGATTTTTCAAGAAGTTGTTCGAACGATTCCATGTGATTTCTCCGGTATTTGTGGCGGCGACATGACCGACGCGGACCCATGCACACCTCCGAATGTAGGCGAAAGGGGAGAATTTTGCCAGAGAAAGTCAAACCGGAAAGAAAAAACGGAGATGGGCCTCGCGCATTTCCACCTATTGTCGGTGGAGAAGTACGCGAGGCCTGGGTGTCGTGAGCAGGGTAGGATTATCCCTGGCTGCCTGGGTGAGGATCGCCTGTGATCAGCCGCTCCATGTCGTCAACAAATTCCTTCATGTGGAGGGACTGGGCGTTGAGCTCCTCGGAAGCAGCAGCCGATTCTTCGGAAGTGGCCGCGTTCTGCTGGGTTACCACATCCAGTTCCGAAATGGCCTTATTGATCTGGACGATTCCCGAGGCCTGTTCTTCCGTTGCCTTACGGATATGGCTGATCAGCCCGCTGACCTCGATCACGCTGGCCGCAGCCTCCTTAAAAACGTTACTGGTGTGCGCGACAACCTCCGATCCTGTCCGGACGCGAGTAACTGTTTCCTCAATAAGTTGGGCGGTGTCCTTGGCCGCAGCCGCGGAACGCTGGGCCAGGTTACGGACCTCCTCGGCGACCACCGCGAAACCTGCACCTGCCTCACCGGCGCGGGCCGCCTCCACTGCGGCATTCAGGGCCAGGAGATTGGTTTGAAAGGCAATCTCGTCGATGGTTTTAATAATCCGTGAGGTCTGTTCGCTGGACTGTGATATTTTTTCCATGGACTGGGTGAGCTGTTCCATGGCGGAACCGGCGTTGCTGATGAGGCTGTCGGCCTTGCGGACATGTTCGTCTGCATTGCGGGTGTGCTCTTCGCCCTGTTTCACCATGGCGGTGATCTCTTCCATGGTGGCGGAGGTTTCTTCTAGGGCTGCGGCCTGTTCCGAGGCGCCTTCCGCCAGGGTCTGGCTTGTGGCGGAAACCTCGCTTGAAGCGGAAGCAACCTGCGCTGCGCCCTCGCTCAATCCGATGCTGATTTGGTGCAGGGGCGTAACCAGGGAGCGGACAATGAGAAAAACAAGCCCCGCAGTGAGGGTCGTGCTGAAGATGAGGATGCCGAGGTTGATCATGCCCAGCCGTTTGACCGGGGCATACATCTCCGCGTCGGTGGCGGTGGCGGCCGCGATCCAGCCGGTTTCCGGGATGGTTTGGAAACCGACCAGTTTGTCGATGCCCTGGAAGGTGTAATGAATGAGGCCCTGGTGCTGGGTCAGCATGTCGCGGCCAAACTCAAACTGGCTCAGGTCGAGTGTAAGGATTTTGCTCTTGTCCGGATAGGCTATGATTTTTCCGGTGGAGTCAATAAGATACACATAGCCTGAGGTGCCGACCTTTGCCGGATCGACAAAATTGGCATTGCAGCGCGCCAGATCGACCACGCCCAAAAGAACTCCGGAAATTTTCCCGTTGGCCTTGATGGGGGCCGAGATGACAAAAACAGGGTTTCCCGAGCCTTTGCTGAGAATTACTTCGGAGATGGCTTCCTTGCCAGCCAGCGAATCCTTGAAATAGGCACGGTCGGCAACATTCATGGTGCCAACATGCGCGGGAAGGGATGAGGCAACCACAGAGCCGCTTTGGTCGGCGATGGCAATGAATTCGTAAAAATCCGATTGTTGTTGGAGTTCGGCAAGCCGAGTGGATGCGCGATGGGAAGCATTGCTGTCGGCGGCCCCAGCGAGGAAAAGTGAAGAAAACAGAAAATCCGCGCTGTTGCCAGAGATATCGAGTTTCCGTTCATGCAGCCAGGAGCTAATCTGTTGGGCCACAGAGTTGGCGACCTGGGAGGTCTGCTGGGAGATGCAGTCTTTTAAGGCGGAAGCGGATTTAAAATAGGAGACTGCACTGATGGTGCCCATGCACAGGACAAGAATAACGGTGGTCGGGATTAGAAACCGGTTGCGTAAACTAAGCTGCATGGCATCCTCTCTGTGAAAATATTTTACTAGGTGTTAATACCTATTATTTATTATGAATATCCCATGACAGATGCAATTATGCAATAAGTTTGACTGCGCATGAACGGAGTATAAAAAACGAAAAAATAAAGAACGTCTTCAATAAGGTATGCGAGGTGGGGTAGCTGGGCAGGACAAGCGACAACAGGGCGAGACTGGCTCTGCCCATAGAATGGTGTTATAAAATCTGAGAATATTTTTGGGGAATTGGCGTTACGCGGGGCATCTGGCCCAGGGCATTTTTTTCGACCAGCATGGCACAGCCGTAGCAGGCACCAAGACGCTCGGCAGTGAGCACCTCGTTAGGTGAACCCACCATTTCCACTCTGCCATTATGGAGCAGGAGCAACCGATCACCGTAGAGGGATGCCAGGTTGAGATCGTGGGAAACCATGATGACGGTGGTGCCTTTTTCCGTGCGGAATCGTTCCATGAGATCCATGATCTGGATCTGGTGGGCCGGGTCCAGGGAGGCTGTCGGCTCATCGAGCAGGATGATTTCCGGCTGCTGGCAGAGTGCCCGGGCAATGATCACCCGCTGCCTCTCGCCGCCGCTCAATTGGTCAAGAGGTCGGTCGGCAAGATGAGCCACATCGGTAAAATGCATGGCCTCCTGGGCAAAGGCGTGGTCTGCAGCACCCTCAATCCCCATGAGGCCAAGATGCGGAGCCCGCCCCATGAGAACGGTCTCCGCCACGGTAAAGGGGAAATCCAGGGAGATCTGCTGGGGCACCACGGCAAGCCTGCGGGCCAATTGCCGCCTGGTGTAGTCGGCAATTGGCCTGCCGAGGATATCTATCCTCCCTTGGGCAATGGGAAGAAGGTTGGCCAGCCCCTTGAGCAGACTGGTTTTGCCGCTGCCGTTTGGTCCGATGATGAGATAGAACTCCCCGCGCCGGACCTGCATGGTAATATTTTGTAGCACTTGTCTCTTGCCGTAACAGAGATCAAGCCTCTCAACAGAAATCACGGGCATCGGCGCGACCTCCACAGTAGGGCTATGAAGAGCGGGGCTCCGATGAGGGCCGTGACAATACCCACCGGCATTTCTCCCGAGGCAGGAAGGGTGCGGGCCAGGAGATCACAGAGGATCAGATAGGAAGCGCCGCCCAGAATGCAGGCTGGCACAAGCAGCCGGTGATCCGGCCCCAGCAACAAGCGAAGGACATGGGGGATAACCAGACCGACAAAACCGATCAACCCGGACTGGCACACCACCAGGCTCACCATGCAGGTGGTAACCAACAGCAGCAGCATGGTGAGCCGCCGCACGTTGACTCCCAGGCTTGCCGCGGACTCCCGTCCGGCCAGCAACAAATTCAAGGGACGCGCCAGCGCGAACACCACGGCAAAACAAGGCAATAAGGCAAGCAATACCGGCAGGCGGTCAAGGCCGGACATGGAAAGGTCGCCCATGAGCCAGAAGAGGATCTGGTGCACCTCCGAAGTCTGGGTTATGGAAATGAGAAACATGATGATCGCCCCGCAAAAGGCATTCATCATTACCCCGCCCAGGAGCAGAGAGTCCCGGCCAATGGTGGTATTGCCGGAGATCAGGCCGACAACTAGGACAAGAATCAGGAGGCTGCCCGCAAAGGCGGCCAGAGCCATGCCGGGAAAGGGCGAAAAACCCAGGAGCATGCCACCGATTGCCCCCCACCGCCGAACCGCCCGAGATTCCGAGGATGTACGGCTCGGCCAGCGGATTACGGAGCAGGGCCTGAAACACCAGCCCGCCCAAGGAAAGGGTGGAACCCACCGCCGCGGCCAGGATAACCCTGGGCAACCGGATCTTCCAGACAATGACGCTGAATACCGATTGCGGGTCGCCGCTGCCGAAAACCGCGGCCAGCAGCTCGGAAATCCCGTTGCCGGAAGGGCCTATGGCCATGCCGAGCAAGAAACTGGCCGCAAGCAGCCCGGCCAGCACGGTGACCACCAGGGTCAAGCGAACACCCAGGCGAAGGTTATTGAACATGTCCGGCTCCGAACAACTCGGGATGGATGATGCGGAGCAGCGCCTCCAGCCCCTCGATGAGACGCGGGGTTGGCCGATCGAAGAGGTTGTCGTTCACCACATGCACGCGGCCTGAACGCACCGCAGAAAGCTGCGTCCACTGCTGCCACTGCGCTTTAAGCTGCTCCGGCTTCTGCTTGTTCCCCATGGCAGTGACCACCACCACCTCCGGATCAAGGGAGAGCGCCTTTTCCCAGCTGAAGCGCGGATAGTCAACCGGTCCGGCCCCCAGATTGACGCCGCCGGCGATGGTGATCAACTCGTGGATAAAGGTCCTGCTGCCGGCGGTGACGATGGGCGGAGAGTAGAGCTGAAAAAAGACCCGTGGCCGGGAGTGGGTTGTTGCCACCTGGTGCCGCACTTTCTCGATGCGGTCGGACATCTCGGCAACGAGTGCCTCGGCCCTTGCCGGGACGCCGAGTACTCCGCCCACCCCCCGGATGGCCTCCATGATCCCCTTGATATCGCGCGGGTCAATGATGTACACCGGAATCCCGGCAGCTTCAATTTTCTCCACCTGATGCTTTGGGTTGCCGTCCCGGATACCGAGGCAGAGATCCGGCTGCAAGGCCATGATCCGTTCAAGGTCCAACCTTACATAGGAACCGACCATGGGGAGACTTTTGGCCTCGGCCGGAAAGTCGCTGAACTGGGTGACCCCCACCAGCTTGGCCCCCTGGCCCAGATCAAAGACGATCTCCGCCAGGCTGGGAGCAAGGGCAACGATGCGCCTGGGCGCATCGGGAATCGATACCGTACGGCCGGCCTGGTCCACCACGGTGGCCGCAGTACTCGGCCCCGGAAAAATCATGGAGACAAGGAGGATGAGGAAAAAAATTCCGTTTCTTTGTATCACTCTGCCTCCCGGTGGTGCCTGCGGCAAAACTCGATGAGATGGGAGGCCGCTTCGGGGGTATTTCCCAGATGCAGATGCATGTAGCCGGCCAAGGTATTATTTAGGCAAAAGCCTTCAGGTCGGCCGTCATCGAGGCGATACATCCTCTCAACCCAATCAGGCATGGGATCTGTCTCCGAATAATGAAACTCATGGCCTCCAAGGCGGATACCTTCGGGCCACAGGGTGTTTTTCGTAACCGTCGCCGTGCGGTAGCCAAGCCGCACCAGCCGTTTTTGCATCCGGGATTTTATCGGAAAGACCCCGACCATCGGATACTCCGCACCCTCCGCCGTAACCAGCGCCTCACAAAGATACATGAAGCCGCCGCATTCGCCATAGATTGGCAGTCCCGCCTTGGCCCGATCGCAAATCTCCTTCCGGAGGGAACGGTTGGCCGCCAGGGCCTCCGCATGGAGTTCCGGGTAGCCGCCGCCCAGGTACAACCCGTCCAGATCAGCCGGCAACTTCGTGTCGGTCAGCGGGCTGAACGGAATCAACTCCGCGCCGGCTGCCCGCAGAAGGTCAAGGTTATCCTCATAATAAAAACAAAAGGCCGCATCCCTGGCAATGCCGAGGCGAACGGACGGCACCGCGTTGCGCACTCCCGCCATCCCAGAAATATCTGGCAGGGGCGCTCCCTTATCCTGCAACAGCGCGAGATCGACATGTTGAGCCATGACCTCGGCGATCCTGCCGATCCTTTCTGGCGAAAGCGGTTCGTCATGGTCCATGTGGAGACCGAGATGACGGCCGGAAACCATAAAATCGTCATGCCGGGGAACCCTGCCCAACACCTCGGCCCGGCAATGTTCTTGCACAGCCTGGGCAAGCAGCTGGTAATGGCTCTCGCTGCCAACCCGGTTGAAGATGACTCCGGCAATGGTGATTTGCGGGTCAAAGGATTCAAAACCATGTACCAGGGCCGCGATGCTCTCGGCGCAGGCTGAAGCATCCACCACCAACACCACCGGCAGCGCAAGGGTTCTGGCTAAGGCCGCAGTGCTCGCCTCTCCGCCGTCGAAGAGCCCCATCACCCCTTCGACAATGACGAAATCCGCAGCGCAGTGTTGGGCATAGTTCTGTTGCACAAAGGATGGGCCGCACATCCGCAGATCCAAGTTGCGCGACACCCGACCGCTTATCAACCGGTGCAGGGTGGGATCAATAAAATCAGGACCGCACTTGAAATACTGCACCGATACTCCGCTACGTACCAGGGCCGCGCCCAGTCCCAGGCTCACCATGGTCTTGCCGCTGTCACTGGAAGGGGCCGCCAGGACGATGCCGCGCCCAGTTTTCCTCGAGGGTTCTTTCATTTTTCCTCAGCTCTCCGCACGCAGACTGAAACGCACCGGCACCCGGACTCGCATGACTACTAACTGGCTGTTGCGCTGGCCTGCGGAAAAACGCCAGGAACGCACCGCGTTCAGGGCTGCGGCATCCAGGGCTTCATGTCCACTGCTCACAACAATACGCAGATCATCCACAAGTCCGGTAACGGAGACCAGCACTTCAAGCAGCACAACTCCTTCCTGGCCAAGTTTTCTGGCCAGCCGAGGGTAGGGCGGCGGCGGATTGGCTTGGTAGAGTGGACGGGCCAGCACCTCGCCGATTGCCGAACCTTCGCCCGTCCCGGCGATCGGATTGGTGTTGTGGGCAACGGTGCCTAAGCCATCACCTTGTTGGGCAGTGGTGTGCATCGGTGGCCCTGGCGCCATGGCAGGGCCCGCCTCTGATCTGGGAGGCGGGGAAGATAAAAGCGCAGGAGTGATTTCACGCTTCACCTCTCCATTGTCTCCCATCACCTTGGCAATAGGCGCTTTCATGTGGTTAACTGTGGGCGCATTTCTAGAATGTGCTACACCCGGTGCTTCCGGTTCGTCTTCCTGCTGCAGGGTAAACACTGAAATCACTGAAGGGGGGGCCTGCTCCATGGGCAACAGGCGCCAGCCGACCAGGCAGACAACCAGCAGGGCTCCGTGCAATAGCAGCGTGTACAGCAGGGCCTGCACGGGCCCTCCGTGCAAAACGGCAGAGGCAAGCCAAGTGAGAGATGCCGGGATGGGCCGGATTCCGGGCGTGACCTGCCTGTCCGATTGCCCGGCGGCGTACAGTTCCAGTGCCCTCGAATCCGTCTTCAATCCACGCTCCCTTTTTCCCTGGCGCATACCCCATTGACCAGCGCTTCCAAGGCTTTGGCCACCAGCGGTGGCAACTGGCCTTCGGGGAAACGCTCTTGCCAGGGCTCAACCGCACGGCCAGCCAGGCGGGCAGCCACTGCCTTGGCCCAGGATTCATGCCCCCGCGGATCGGCAAGTCCCGCTTGGGCCGCATCACTCATAGCCAGCGAGCCTGCCATAAATCCAGCATATTCCGGCTGCATGAGCGCATCCTCCACGGCGGCAACCAAGTGCTGACGATTCATGGAGCATTCCTCGGGTTCGGCGGGCAGCAGCGAGGCAAGATTAATCCGCCGCTCCTCCAGCCGGGCAAAGATGGAACGCCCGGCGGTTATCCTGTTCTGCCCGGCGATGGCCTGGCGTACTCCATCATACACTGCGGCGGCAATGAGTTCCCCCATTTTGGTGTGTCCGCCCGCGCCATCGATCCCGGGTCCCTCGCCCTGCACCACCAGAAGGTTATCGGTGCCAGTGCCCGTGGCGGCATAGTTCGGACTGTAGGTGCTGCGGATGTCCAGGTCGGTTAAGGCCGCGCTCTTGGCCTCGGTGGCGGTGATGATCGCCCGGCTCATGGCTTGTTCGCTCAACCGGGTGTTGGTGAGCAATAGTATGTTGATGGTCCCGGGTTCGTAGAAGTTGCCGCTGTCTTTGGCCATACGCATGGCATTGGTTTTGACTCCGGCAGTGACCAGGGCATACACGGTGAGGCCGCGAAACGATTTTTCGACCACGACCAGATGGTCCATGTCCGCCCCGGTGAACAGCAGGCTGGTGAGGGCGGCTGGCCGGACCAGGGTTGCAGTCACCATCTGGCGCAAACCGTCCAAGCCACTGGTATGGCCAAGCCCCCAGGAAGGCGGGGGATAATAATGATTGCCCACGCTCATGACGCCCTCCCGCATCCCTTCCAAGGTGGAGAGTATGCGCTGCGGCTTGGTGAAATCAACCACCAGGGTTTTGTTGATAAAATCGCGGACCCGGCTTTTTTGCACCAGCGCCTGCCGGACATAGGGAAGAGGCAGCGCCACCGGCCGTGTATCGAGCATTTGGTCTGGATATGCCTGGTGCGATGGATCGGAAAACTCCTGCTCGTACACCCGTGCCGCCAGCCAGGAGACAAATCCGCCCATATTGATCCCTGCCCGGCAGGTGAAATCGCAGGGGAATGAGAACACTCTTTTGTGTTTGACCGCATCTACTTTTTGCAGGGCCGGGTTGGCCAGCACAGCCTCGGCGGCGGAATCCCCGCAAACATAAATGACCTGCGGATTGAACCGGATAATTTCAGCTGGGCTCACCACGATGGCCTCCCCATTTTTGCCAAAATGGGGAGGTATCCCGCCAGCGATCCGGATGAAATCGTTTTGGAAGGAGTCATCCCCCGGCGTCATGAGCGGCGTCTGTCCCATCAGCCTCATCACCCGCTGACGCTTGCCAGTAGGGATGGGCTCCACCTTGGCCCGGATCAGCGCCAACTCTTCGCGGATACCGGCGGCTAGAGCATTCGCCTCCTTCCCCCGGCCAAGCAGGGTGCCAAGATCGTTCAGCCGTTCAAGAGCCTGCTCCACCGAATGAACAGGGACAAGCTCCACCACGGCGCACTGGTCTTGAAAACGTTTTTTTACTTTGCCGTGCAGGTTGGAGACCAGGATCAGATCGGGGTGAAGCGCTTCGATCCTCTCAAGGGAGGGGAGGGCGAAACCTCCCACCACCTCTTTTTTCCCTTGGCTCACCGGCAAAATATCGTGGCTGGTCACCCCGATCAGTGCGTCGCCAGCGCCCACGGCCACCAGCATCTCGGTGGCGGCGGGTACCAGCGACACCACCCGCTGGGGAGGATGATCCACCGGAAATTTTCCCTGGGCATCCCGTAGCGGGTCCGCCCAGGCTGGGGCAGTTGCCCCAGCCCAGAGCAGCACGAGTACAACAATAATAACAACAGATCTATTCCGCATATTTCTTCTCAAAACTCGTAGGAAAGAGAGGCAAAGGCCGAGCGGCCCGCGCCAGGGTATCCTTGCCGGGTGGTGCTCCCCAACGCCTCATCACGGAAGTTGGCCATGTAGGTATCATACCCGGCATCAAAGATATTGTTGCAATTGATGGCTGCCAGCCAGTGTTCCTTGAAACGCTGGCTTATCCGCAGGTCGGTGGTCATGTATGAATCCAGGGTATACCGGGGTGCAGTGGATGTAGCCGAGAGATAGTAGGCGGGTCGATCGCCCACATAACGGACCACCACGCTGGTGGTGAGCCCCGAAGGCAGAAAATAGTCGGCTTGTCCCTTAAATAGATTGCGCGGGGTGTATTGGGCCTGCCGCCAGAATCCGGTAGCCATTTCTTCCTCCGCATTGGTCCGGGTATAGCTTAAGCCCAGCTTTACTGAATCCAAAGGCTTGGCCACCAAACCAAATTCCCAACCAGTGGCCTCGTAGGAGTTGATGTTAGAAGGAGTATATTTGTCCCCCCACGGGCCAGGGAATGCTGGATTCTCAGCCCAGTCAATTTTATCATCAATGTTCCATTTGAAATAGGATGCCGAGGCGGTCAGCTTCTTTTTCAGAAAGGACTGTTCCAAGGTGAGGTCGCTGTGCCAGCCGGTTTCAGGTTTCAGGTCGGGATTACCGCGCACATAGGCATTTTCCGGCCAGTAGAGGTCGTTCATGGTGGGTGCCTTGAAGTGCTTGCCATGACCGAGCTTGATGGTGGTCGTTTCCTGGGGGGTTACCACTAAGCCGAAACGGGGCAGGGTTTCGTGGCCGAACATGGAGTGTTCCTCATAACGCAGGCCAGTAAGCAGCTTCAGATACTGGTTCGCCTGCCATTGTGCCTCGCCGTAGCTGCCTCGGGTGAAGACCTCATGCTGAGCCTCGGTGTTGGAGCCAGCCACCGCCACCCCATAGGCATCCAGGTTGCCAACCTTGTTGGTGTAATCGTAATTGCGGTACTGACTTCCTGCCAGCAGGGTAACCCCCTCGGGTAACCGCATCTCCGCCGTGGCTTCCAGCCCGAGAACCCCGTTGGTGACCCAGGTTTCCTGTCCAGTACCAGTTGCGTTGTATCGTTGATAAAAATAATTTTCCATGTTCACGGCGTCGCCGTGCAGGGCAAGGGTCAGCCAGGAAAGCGGTTGGCTTTTCAACTCCAGCGCCGAGTAAAAGTTTCGGTCACTTCCCTCGTTCACCAGGCTTGCGGCTTCGCTATTGTACATCCGGGTTCCGTTGACAAAATGCTCCTGGGTGCCATCGGGCGGTTTCACCCCTGGCACTCCGTAATCCCGGTCGACCCAGGCGCCATATAGGCTGGCGGAGAGCAGTTTGTTCTTGTCGCAGACCAGCTTGAGGGAGGCGTCGTTATGACGAAGATTGCTGTTGTCGCGAAAGCCGTCGCTTTCCTGGCGTGAAGCGGTGAGATAGTAGCCCAAGCCGTCGGCAACATACATGCCCTGCTCTGCGGCTAACTCCATCGCCCCCTCGGTGCCGAAACCGCTTTTCACCTTAAAGTCGGCCTTGTCACGTTCGGGGCTCTTGGTGAGGATGTTCACTGTGCCGCCCATGGCGCCGGTGCCGTAGAGCAGGGAGCCAGGCCCCTTGACCACCTCAACCCGATCGATGCTGCCCAATGGCAGCTGGCTCAAATCGGCAGTGCCCAATGAAGGCGAATTGATGTTGATGCCGTTCAGAAATACCTGGGTGGCGTCGCCGCCCATGCCCCGAATGTGGATTTCTTCGGTGGCCCCGCCGTAGTCGCCCCTGGTGCGCCAGTCAAGCCCTGGTTCGCCAGCCAGCAGCGCGCCGAGACTCCTGGCTGGCGAGTCCTCGATATCTCCGGCGTTTTTCAGTACCACCGCATTTGGCACATCGCGTACTTTTTCCGCCGTCTTGGTCGCCGTCACCACCACCTCATCCATGGTGGCCACCGGTTCGGCACTGCGGGCGTGAACCGGCAAGGCAACAGTCATAGCCAGCATGGCTGCATACATTTTCTTGTTCATCTTTGTAATCCCTCCAACCAAAATTTTCCATTTTGATCCGGGGGCATCCACGAAAGCGGATAAAAAAAATCCCCGGACCGATGATTATCGATCAGGGGATTTCCCAAAATATCCACTGGACCAGCGCCGCACCTCACTGTCCACGAGAGGTGTGCGATACACATACTATCTCTGGCAGGTCTTCTGACTTTCGGTTCGTCCTTGTTTCGCGCCTTCCCGTTCAAAAACAGTGGCTTTATTGCGAAACTCGTCCCCGGTTACAGCGGCGGGCCCGTCCCGGATTTACACCGGGTTCCCTTTTAAGCTCTCTTCAGAGCACCTGAGATATGAGCGTCAAACTTAGCGGATTTCCGGCTAAAGTCAACAAATTTATTGGTAACCACGGCTGCCGTAATAGCTGAAAGCTGTCGGCTATTACGCGTCTTTAATCGCCAGCAAAGGCTCCATCCGGGCCAGGCGGAGGATGGGGAAGGCTGCGCCGATAAGACAAATGGCGATGCCGACACTCATGGCGATGAGCCCGATGGTTATATTGCCTGGGGTGAAAGTTGAAACGGCACCAAGTTTGCGAAGTAGGGTGAAGTCTTTGGCCAGATAGTGAATCAGAGAATGGCCCATGACCACCCCGGCAACACCACCCATCCCGCTGATCAGCAACGCCTCAGCCAGGAAGATCTTCATGATGTGAATCTGGTGGGCGCCGATGGCCCGAAGAATACCGACCTCGCGCCGCCGTTCGTTGGCAAGCACCGTGAAGGTTGACCAGGCGAGGAGCAGAGCGAGAAGCGAAGAGATCAGGATGGTTATGGAAAATACCCGAAGGATATCCTTGAGGGTGTTCCGAACGTCGGCGCCGATGTCACCCCTGGTCATCACCCCGACGGTGGGGTTGACCTTGCGGATTTCGGCCACCACCTTGCCTGGTGAAACCCCATCCTTGACCTTGATGAAGATGATGGAGATTTTCCCTGGTTTATATCCACCCGTTGCCTCGGGAGAGATCTTGTTCAGGTCATCCATGCGCATGAACACCCCATGGTCAAGTCCGGTGCTGGTCTGCTGGAGATGCCCCACCACCTTGACCCCTTTCCCAAAGAGGCTGGCCGTATTGATCAGGCCGAGATACTCGTTGACATAGCTCCCCACATACACTTGGCCAGGTTCCAGGCGCTTGGGCCCGGTCTCCAACCAGGGGGCGATCACAAAATCCTTGTCCTGATCGAAAACAATGACCTGACCTTCGTCGATACTGCAACAACCGGAGGAGAGGGTGTTGAGGTAGATATGGTAGGTCGCCTGCTTGATGTCGGGCAACTCGCTGATGTCGTCGAAGACGAACTTATCCATATAAAAGCTTTTGACCTTGCTTTCCAGGATGAACTCTTCGGCGCTCCCCTTGGCCTCGACGGGTACGATGACAATATCCGCCCCCAGCCGTTTACTTGCCGACTCGATATCATCTTCCACCGCTTTGTTAAAGAGCATGGCAAAGGTCAGCAGGGCGACGAGCAGGGCAACCGCCAGCATCAAGACAAGATTGCGGAACAATTTCCGAGTGACGCCTTTCCAGGCAATGGCGATGATGGTGTGCGCGTTGCGATGTGTCATAGTTTTTTAGGGCTGTAGAGAGGAGGTTGTCGGGTTTATTAAACAGGAAAACCGGAGGGCTGTAGCCCCCCGGTTTTCTATAGAACAAAAAGCTGATGAAGAAAACTTATTTCTTCTTTGCTGCAGCCTTCTTCGCTGCACCCCAGTTTACATCAAGACCGCAGAGTACGGCATGCGGCGCGCTGTCGTCCGTGCCGATCTGTTCGTCATGGCATTTGAGGCAGGTAGAGGTCGCTTTGCCAACCAGTTTCTTGGTGGCAACGTCAAAGAGACGAACCTGACCGTCCATACGCCACTCGCTGTCAGAAGGTTTGGTGGGATCGACACAGCCCGGCAAGATGGTCTTGGTCCGGGTGGTGATCATTACATACTTGCTGTCTGGAGTGAAGATAGCATCGTGGGTCTCTTCCATCTTATCCATGGTCAAGGAAGCCACGGTCTTCAGGGTCTTGGCGTCGATCAGGAAAAGGATGTCGCCGGTGGCGTTGGCGATGTACTTGCCGTCCGGTGAGTAGTACTGACGGAAGCTGACGGTGGACTTGAAATTACCGTCTGCCACACCCTTACGCAGAACCTTGATCTTGCCCTGCTCAAGCGCCTTGGCATCCAGTACGAACATGTGCATCTTGCCGATAACCTCGCCCATCTCCTTGTTGTTCGGAGCGGAGTTGGACTCGTTCATGGTGATCAGGATTTCCTTCATGTCGGGGGAGTTGATGCCGTGGGTGTACTTAACGCCGCCCTTGACGTCTGCTTCAGTACCATCAAAGAAGATGTTGTGCTTGATCTTCATGGTCTTCTTGTCGATGATGGTGATGTAGCCCGGTTTGTTCATAGAGATGGGCATATAGTAGTCTTTGGTCTGGGCGGAAGCGCAGTAGCCTGACTTGGTGTTCATAACCTCTTTAGGAACCGGGAAGGTATTGTCAACCAGGACTTTCTCGGTCTTCAGGTCGCTTTTGCCATAGTGGTAAGACTCGTTGGCGGCATGATCCGGCTTGTAGGTGGACCAGTAGATGATATTGCGGTCCTTGTTGTCGATACGAGCGTCATGGAAAGGATGGGTCTTGCCATCGCCGATGTCAACCTTGTCCAAGGAGTCAAGGGTGATGGGGGTCTCTGCCTTGGGGTCGATTTTGAACACGGCCTTGGCAAAATGGCCGCCCATGCCGGCGATGTAAGCGGTGCCCGCATAGTCTGCCGCGTTGGCGGTTGCAGCGCCCAACAAGCCAAGGGCGATGGTGCCGGTGATCAGAGAGTTGCGCCAGGAAGCTTTGGTGAATCGCATTGTTTTCTCCTCGTTGTAAATGCCTGCAAGTCGTTGGATCATGCCGACATCCGACAGCTGGTGGCTGTCTGTTCACTTATAATGACCTTAAACAAGGCGGCCAGCTCACCGATCTTGTTCAAGGCTGATTTCGCTGGTGCGACAAATTGCCATGCGACAAAATGCCGCATTGAGGTTTACGATATTACCACTCGGTGGTATATTGGCAACCTCATTTTTATAGAGAGGCAAATAATTTTGCAGTAGATTTTGTCTGGGGGCTGTTGATCCCTGGATATGACCGCATTGAACTTTAATAACGAGGGAAAACGTGATTATCGAATGTAAGGACCTCACCAAAACCTACCCTGTGGAAAGCACCATGGTTCACGCCGTCAACACGGTGAATCTTTCCATTAATAAAGGGGATTTTCTTGTCATTCTGGGCCATTCCGGTTCGGGGAAAACAACGCTTCTCAGTCTGATCGGTGGGTTGACCGCTCCGAACAGTGGGCAGGTTTTTATTGATGGCGTGGAAAACTGGCAGCAATCCGACCGAGCTCTTTCCACCATGCGCAACAGCAAGATCGGTTTTATCTTTCAGTTCGCCAGTCTGATTCCCACCCTCTCGGTCATGGAAAATATTCTGCTGCCCTTGAGTTTCGGGCAAAATCCTGCAGGCAGCCGTGATCTTGCCCTGGATATTCTCGACCAGGTCGGCTTGGCGGACAAGGCCAATGCCTTCCCCTCCCAGCTGTCCGGCGGCCAGCAACGCCGGGTCGCCATTGCCCGCTCCTTTATCAATTGCCCGGATATTATCTTGGCCGATGAACCCACCGGGGATCTGGATGAGGAAACAGAAAAGGATATCCTGGGTCTGTTTAGAAGATATAATGAGCAGGGCACAACCTTTGTGGTGGTGACCCACAACAGCGATCTTGCCGCCACCCAAAAGGGCGCCAGGGTTTTCTCCATGCGCCAGGGCGTTCTTTCCGCACAGGGTGCATGATGTTTTTTGAATTCTCTAGCCTGAGCCATCTATAATGTTGAAAAAAATAGCCCACGCATTTTTGCTCTGTTTCGTGCTGCTTCTCTTTGCCGCCTGTTCCGGCGGCGACTCTGGGGCAAAGAAGCTCAAGCTCGGTGATCAGGCCCCGGATTTTTCCGGTACCGATCTCAACGGGCAGCAGGTGTCGCTGGCCGGGTACCAAGGCCAACCGGTTATCTTGCGTTTCTGGTCCACGGATTGTAAATTCTGCCGGGCCGATACCCCGATTTTCAACCAATATTTTGAAAAGTATAAGGAAGCAGGGCTGCGGGTGGTCTATGTCAACCGCCATTCCGACGAGGCAACGGTACGCAAGTTTGTGGCGGACCTGGAGATCGGTTTTCCGGTGCTCATCGACAAGGATGGGTCGATCTCGACTCGATACAATATCAAGGTGGAGCCGCAGACCATTATCATCAGCCCGGACCACAAGATTATCGCCGCCATCCTGGGAGGGGTCAGCGAGGTGGAGCTAAAAAGTCTACTGGGCGAATATCTCAGTAAAAACACAGAAAAACGGTAGGTTGCATGGAAATTCCAAACGTGTTTATTAAGAAAGGTTGTGTGCGAAAACATACCCTGTTTGCCTGTGCCGCCTTATTTTTTTTGATGGCAACTCCGTTGCTGGCCCAGCCCAACAAAGAGACATCCCCGCAGGAGCGCTGTCCGGTCTGCGGGATGTTTGTGGCCAAATATCCGGACTGGATCACCCAGGTCCGGTTGACCAACGGCACGGTAAAATTTTTCGACGGGGTCAAGGACATGATGGCTTTCTCCTTCGATCCGGGCTCCTTCGGCGCACCGGGGCAAAAGGCTCAGGAAATTTGGGTCAAGGATTACTACACCCTTGCCTGGCTCGATGGCCGTTCGGCCTGGTACGTCATCGGCAGTAATGTTTACGGCCCCATGGGCCACGAGTTCATCCCCTTTAGCTCCGCTGCGGCGGCGGAAAGTTTCCGTAAGGATCATAACGGGACCAAGGTGGTGCGCTTTGACGAAATAACCGAGCCGTTGGTGCAGTCCATGCGCCACGGCCAGAAGATGCGCTGAACCCATGCGACCCGCTCTTGTTTTCAGCCTGCTTCTCTGCCTGCTGCTGGCCCTTGACGGTGCGCTCTTCGTCGATGGCGTACGCCGACGCAAGGCCGAGGATGCAACCCTTGCCCAACTGGAGGTTGCCACCAGCGCCCTGGGTCTCACCGACCTGGCCGTGGCCACCGAGGCCCGCTACACTAGGCATCCGGCAGTGAGCGACCCCATGGCCCCCTTCATGGATCATCCCGGGGCCATCGAACATTTTCCCACCGGTGCCTTCTGGCAGCCGCCACAACGCTGAAAACCATGGCGCAAACAAACCTCGAAAAACAGATCAACATCCTCGATTATGCCCTGTCTTCCCTGTGGCGGCGGCGGATGAAAAGCCTCAACGTGCTGCTGGTTTTTGCTGCGGTTATTTTTCTGCTCGCCTCCTTCCAGATGGTGACCCAGGCCTTGTCCGACAAGGCAAAGCAGGTGCTGGTCTACACCCCGGAAATCACCGTGCAAAAGATGTCTGCCGGTCGCCAGGAAGCCATCCCCCTGGCCTACAGGGACAAACTTGCCAGAATTTTCGGTATCCGCAGGGTAGTGCCCCGAATCTGGGGTTATTATTTTGATGAGGTTCTCCTGGCCAATTACACGGTCATGGGCATGGATGTTGAGGAGATGCCGGAAGGCAGTCGCCTCGACACGACCCTGGCCAGCGGCAGGATGCCAACCCCTGACGAGCAGGGCAGGGTGGTGATCGGGCATTCCGTAAAAAAAGCCTTGGACCTTGAAGGACGTACGACCTTCTCCTTCTTCCGGCCTGATCTTTCCTTGAAAGCTTTTACGGTGAGCGGCGAATTCTCGCGGGACACCGATATCCTGACCAACGACCTCATCGTCATGAATTTGGCCGATGCCCGCGATCTCTACGCCATTCCCGCCGGAATGGTTACCGACCTCTGCGTTTACGTGGCCAACCCCAAAGAGATCGACACCATTGCCAGAAAAATCTCCGAGGCTCTGCCTTCGGTGCGGGTGCTGACTCGGCCCCAGATCCAGAAAACCTACCAGGTGGTATTCGGCTGGCGCAGCGGCTTTGGCTCCATCTGCCTGCTTTCCGCGCTGGCGGCCTTTGTCATTCTGGCCTGGGACAAGGCCTCCGGCCTCTCCCCGGAAGAACGGCGGGAAATCGCCATTCTCAAGGTGCTGGGCTGGGAAACCAGCGATATCCTGGCAGTGCGCTTCTGGGAGTCGGTGATTGTTTCCGGCCTGGCCTGCATTCTCGGCATAACCGCAGCCTACATCCATGTAGTCTACTTTGCCGCCTCCCTTTTCAGGCCGGTGCTCATGGGCTGGTCTGTGCTTCGGCCTGACCTGCATCTTCTCCCCAGAATGGCGGCGGGGGACATCCTGCTGATCCTGGCTTTCACCGTGATCCCCTATCTGGCAGCCACGGTGATTCCGGCCTGGCGCAGCGCCACGGTTCCTGCCGATTCGGCGCTGGGAGGCTGAGGCGATGCTGATTGAATTAAGCGGGGTGAGCAAGATTTACAACCAAGGACGGGCCAACGAGGTGCGGGCCTTGACCGATATCGATCTTGGGGTAGAGCAAGGGAGCATGGTCTGCCTCAAGGGGCCGAGCGGCTCGGGCAAAAGTACCCTGCTTGCCATCATCGGCTGCATCTTCCCGCCCACCAGCGGCAAGGCCGCCATTGCCGAGCGGCAACTGGCCCGGCTCCCGGACCGTTTTCTCACCCTGCACCGGCGCGAGACCATCGGCTTTATCTTCCAGCGTTTCAATGTCCTCCCGGAGCTGACAGTGCTGGAAAACATCACCCTGCCGCTGCTGCCGCTGGGCGTAGCGCCCAAGGAACGCAAGCTCCGGGCCCAAGAGCTGCTGGAGCGTTTTAGCATCAGCCATCGAGCCCAGTTTCCGGCCGGGCAGATCTCCGGCGGCGAGTTGCAACGGGTGGCCATTGCCAGGGCGCTGATCAATAACCAGCCCATCATCCTGGCCGACGAACCCACGGCCCATCTCGACACCACCCTGAGCCGGGAATTCATGGAGATCATGCAGCAGCTGAAGGCAACGGGCAAGACCATTGTCATCGCCTCCCACGACCCCCTGGTCTTTGAGCATCCGGCCATTGACCGGACCGTCACCATCAAGGACGGCCGAATCCATGTTCCTTAATCCCTGGAGCCTGGCCCTTACTCTGTGCAGCTTGGTGGTGCTGGTGCTCGGCGCTATTGCCGGCAAAACCGCAGTGCGGGTCTTGCGTTTCTGGGAGCCGGGCAGCGACAGCAATCGGCAGATCCGGCTGGAAAACGAGATCTGGCTTTCCTCCACCCTGGTCGCCTACGGCCTGGGCTTCCAGATCATCACCCTGATCCTCTTCGTGCTGGCGGCGGATCAGTTCTGCCAGGTCATCGTCGGGGCCATGTGCGCCACCGGCGCCCTGCTGGCAGACCCCTACGGCATGCCCGCTCTGCTGGTCAAGCTGTTCGGCGTCTTCTTCTACGGTTTCTGGATTCTCCTTCATCAACTGGATATCCGCTCGGAGCACTACCCCCTGGTGCGGATCAAATACCTGGCCCTGCTCCTGCTCCTGCCGATGCTTGTCCTCGATGCCAGTTTGCAAACCCTCTATATCGCCGGGATCAAACCGGACATCATCACCTCCTGCTGCGCCGTGGTCTTTGGCGAGAGCACCGGCGGCGGCACCAATCTCATGACCGGCTATTCGCAACAGGGCTTGCTCATGGCCTTTATCGGTTCTATTGTCGGACTTATGGCGGTGGGGTGGGGGTTATTGCGGCGGTGGCGATCTTGGTTGGCGGGTTTTTATGCTGTGGGCTGGCTTTGGTTTTTCGGGCTTTCCCTGGTGGTAATCACCACCGTGATCTCATCCTATGTCTACGCCATGCCATACCATAAATGCCCGTTCTGCCTCCTCAAACCGGAGTATCATTATTTCGGTTTTGCTCTGTATGGCGCCTTGATTCCTGCGGCTTTCTTCGGAGCAAGCGCAGCCATCGCCGGACTGGTGCGGGGCAAGGTTGGGCTGGCTGGAGTGGTTGATGGCTACCAGCGGCTGGCGGTGAAGATTTCCCTGATCCTGCTGGTGATTTTTTCAGGGCTGTCGTTCTACCACTATCTCAAATACCTGATCAGCGGCGGGGAAGGGTAGGAGGCTTACAATTATATTATCAGGCCCCCTACGCCATTGATACGAGCCACTTCTGTGTTCATCGTACCTAGTTCTGACCATAACGGGTCAGAACGGTTTTGATGCTGTCCCGCAACTTATCAATATTGATTGGCTTGAGCACATATCCCTTGGCCCCGGCCCCGATGGCTTCGATCACCATCTGCTCCTGACCGTGGGAGGTCACCATGATAATCAGAGCCTGCTTTTGCATGGCAAGAATCTGCCGGGTTGCAGCAATGCCGTCCATGTCCGGCATGGTGATATCCATGGTGATAAGATCCGGGATGGAAAGGCCTTTGTTGGTCATGTATTCGATGGTTTCGACTGCCTCCAAGCCGGTCTTGCAGATTTTGCCGACCTCATAGCCAAGCTGTTCCAGCATGGTCACCAACCGTTTTGCGGTCAGGGCCGAATCGTCCACCACCATGATGCTCGTTTTACTCATTATAGTTTCTCCACATAATTGAGGTTCAGATCAAAAAGTTCCCTGGGGCCGATGAAATGAATGCTCAACATGCCGCTATCGGTAACGATATCCAACGTGTAAAAGGTCGCCCCCTTGTTGCGGGTAATATTTTTGGCCTCGCTGATAATGATGGGCGGGGAGATGGGAATGATCGTGCCTGCGGAGGCCAAATCACCCATGGCATTGCCGACGATAATGTTGATCAGCTCGGCAACGGTTTCCTCCCGCATCATTTCCTGTTCATCGTCAGCGATCTCCAACCCTTCGGTGCTGGCAAGAAAAACCCGCTCCGTCATCTCCCGGTCGAAACTGAAGGCGATGAGCATGCGGATATCCGCTTCCACCGACAGGATTGAGGTCAGATGCAACAATTGCATGCGTCTGACATCGCGCATATGCACCGTGGTTCTCTGCACCGGGATCTTCAGCTCATCTCTCAGGTAGCCCACGGTTCGGTCTCCGATGGCCTGTACCAACCGGCTGTGTCTGCCATCCTGGACATTGTTCATTGTTTTTCCTCCATGGCCGCATGATGCGGCGATGATTCAAGGTAAGGAAGGATAAATTTGAACCTGGTTCCCTGACCAAGGGTCGAGTCCACCTCAATCCTTCCGCCCAGCCTTTCCGTTTCCATGCGGACCGCCGCCAGCCCTACGCCGCGGCCCGACAGCTCGCTTACTTCCTCCTTGGTGGAAAATTCGTCTTCAAAGATCAGCAATCGCAGCGAGGCATCATCGAGCGCAGCCGCTTGTTCCGGGGTGAAACGGCCCAAAGAGACACCCTTTCGCCGGATGGCCTCGACATCAAGGCCGCGGCCATCGTCATCAATCTGGACAATGATCCGGTCATCCTCAAGAAAAATACGGCAATGGAGGTGGCCTTCTTCCTCCTTGCCCTGGTCCAGCCGTTCCTCTGGACTCTCGATGCCATGATCCACGGCGTTGCGGAACAGGTGGATCAGCGATTTGGTAAAGGGGCTGTAAATCTCCGGGGCGACCCGTACTCCGTTGTCCTCCACCTCGACGGGGGCCAGTTCCTTTTCCAGCCGCTCGGCCAGGCGCACCGCCGTCTTGGCGTGTCCCGACAGCAGATCGCTAAAGGAAATATAGCGCAAGCGCTTGATAAGTCGCAGCATCTCCATGGTCTCTTCGGAATCCAAGGCCGGTCCTTTGGCCTGCAAGAGCCGGTCGGCCAGACGCTCCAGCATCTCCGTCTGCTCAGGCGTCAGGGAGAGATGGCCACGCCGGGCAAAGAAGGCGTCGCCCAGAGTTTCTTGGAGCACGGCGAGTTCCTGCGCCAAGGCTTGATCGGCCAACTCCTGTTCTTTTTCCAGCAGGGTCCGGTCCGGTTGTTGCTTAGCCAGGTCGCGGCGCAGCCGGTTGAGGGCGGATTCGTATTGATGGAGACGGCGCGGCAGGTGAATGAACTCCAGTTGGCCAAAAAGTCCCTTGAAGGTATGCACCTGGCGGTAAATCTCAGCCAGACCGGCGGCCAGTTCCTCATCCGGGGCGGCCAGCAGTCGGGGTAGGGTATTTTTACTGAAGTTTTGGTAATCGTCAAGTACCTCGAACAAGTCGGCTGATTCGGTGGCTGCAGCCACGATGAAGCGCAGGTGAATTTGCTCTTCCGCCACCCGGGCCTCAAGGCGTCGCTGCTCTGTGATATCGGTGATGATCAGCATCAGCCGCACGTCGCCCAGCAAGCGGTAGGCGATATCCAGGTAACGCTCATTGAGATAGAGTTCTTTGGGCATCAGCGAGAGCAGGATGTCGCGCTGAAATTCGTCGGCGGTGTGCACAATCCGTTCGATATTGGCGCCAAAACGGTTCTGTTCCTCCTCCTCTTCGGGAAAGAGCAGGGCGGCCACGGATTCACCGGCCACCTCCCGGCCAAAAAAGGTCACACATTCCCGGCTGTATTCCGGTTCGACCGCCAAATCAGGGCTGAAGGAAAGAAAGCCCTGGCCTGAGTTGTTGAGCAGGCCAGCCAGACGATCACTCTTTTCAGCCAGTTGACGGCGGGTAATAAGAATGCGCCGATACATGGTGGCGACAAGAAAAGTGACCAGCAGCACCACGGTGGCAATGGCCAGCAGAATATAGATGAGTTGTTGGGTGCTTTCCTTCGTTTGCTGCAGGAAGGTGGCCTTATCGATGGTCACCCCCAGCACCCCGGCGGTCTCTCCGGTGCGCCAGTATGTATGGCAGACGGTGCATTTGTCTTCCACCGGAATGCGCTCATAAAAATGGGCCACGCGGGCCTCAAATACCTCGGCCCGATTTTTGGCATCGAAGCGAAGATTCTTATCCAGAACGTAATGGCATTGGGCGCAGGATTGCCCCTTCATTTTCGTCAGATGGGCCTGCCCGGCGGCAGAATCGAAACGGCCGACCAGATGCCAGTCCTTGCGCAGGAACATCCCCCTGGTTTTTTCGTACAGGTCGAGGTTGGAGCTGACAAACCCGGCCGCTTGATCATGGACAAGGGGCAACCCCACCGTAACCGTGCCGGAACGGTAGTTCATCAAGCCCTCGCGGGGATAGAGGGTGGTGGCGGTTACCCCTTCCAGCTGGGCGATGTTGTCCATCACCAACTGAAAGGTCTTGCGCTGTCCCTTCTCGATGGAATCGCGGGTCTGGGAAACATAGCTGGAAAGGATGCCGCTGCCCTGGTCACGGATCGAGCGATTCATCATCTGCTTCTGGTAGTAATAGAAGATAAACCCCGCCACCACCGAGATCAGCAACAGGCAGGAGAAGGCGATCAAGAGAAAGCGCGGTATCACCCGGTCTGGGTTGGGTTCCCGGTTGCCTGGTTTCGGTTTTTCCATCTCCGGCCTCATCTTACTGTTCGTTTAGGAGTAATCCCTGTCACAGGCGCGGAATTCTCGTGGGTGTGATAGAGCCGGGTCCGGGGGAACAGCTCGCCGGCGCAGCCGATGCAGGGGTGACCGGCCCGAACGCAGTTGTTGGTGTTGCCGCAGTAGCCGCTGGCGACGCAATCGTTGTAGGTCACCGGCCCTTGGCAACCCAATTCCAGCAGGCACCCCTCCTCGCCGATGCGCTGGGCGAAATCGCGGGCCTGAAAGGCGGGGTAGCGGGGGCAGCGCTCATGGACCGAATGGGTGAAGAACTGCCGTGGACGCCGCGCATCGTCCAGTTCCGGCAAGCTCTTGCTCTTGATGAAATGCAGCAGGGTGTAAACCAGATGCTCGGGGTGCAGGGGGCAGGCGGGCAGGTTGACCGTTGGGGTCTTGATGGCCCGTTGCTTGAGGAAATCATCAAGGGATGCTGCGCCGGTGAGGGTGCCGGCCATTTTTGAAACGCCGCCAGACGCGGCACAGGTGCCTGCGGCGATACAGAGGGAGGCTTTCGCAGCCAACACATTTACCCATTCTCCTATGGGCCGGTCGGCCATCATGCAGGCATGGGGCATGCCAACGGGGATAGCCCCCTCCATGACCATGATGTACGGCTTGTTTGAGGCAGCAAGTTTGCTCAAGATTTGCGGAACTTGATTCCCGGTGGCCGAAGAGAGATTCGGATGATACTGCAATCGAGTAAAATAGGTGAGAAAATCCAGGATTGATATCTGTTCGACATTAAGAAAAGAGGTGGAGCAGCCGGAACAGCCTGCCCCCTGAAGCCAGACCAAATCTGGCCGAGGCCAACCGACGGAGGAGTGGTTGGCCTCGGCGGCCAGCAACTCGTCAAAGGAGAGCAGCGGCGCGGCCCCTGCCGCGATCACCACCTGATACATTCTTTGTAGGAACTTTCGTCGATCCAAGGTTATTGTCATTTCAGTCAGTAGTACCAGGTCAGAATTT
>JAPLJG010000079.1 GCA_026388735.1 Deltaproteobacteria bacterium | reverse complement strand
TTTGGATCAAAGTTTCCACAAGCATGAGTCTCCTCCCAGATACCTAGTAAGTTTCGCACCTTCTAAGTAACTGATGAGGCTCATGCTTTTCAACTATTCAACAAAATTCCTCGCACCGATTCCCGAAAGGAACCATAAAATGAAAGTAATCATCGGAGGTTACAACCATTTTTTTGGGATATTTTATTGATCCGTGAACATGATAAACCTGAATGCCTTTCGGTTGCCTATTTACAGGATAGCCAATAGCATATGAGGTGCTCTTGCCGTCCCCTGTTAGCTCATTCTCAATTAAAAGATCATAGTTCGTTGTTATGAATTTTAAATCAGGAAAATTACCAACAAATTCTTGTACCTGTTTTGCGTTATCACCCAATTTTAATTTTCTGATTATCTCTGCTATTTCTGTATGCAAACATTTACCATGTGAATGCATTTTCGCTTGAAGAATACTTGCACATTCTTCTAATGGCATTATTGGTTTGTCATCAGGGAAAAGTTGGTCTATTAAATCTTTGCCACCCTCTATTTTTTTCGCACACTTTTTAAGTAAATTTAGCCAGCTAGGGGCCTTAAGGTCTGTGATATGCATCGAGAATCCTGTGCCGACAAAAAGGCACATCGATTTTGATTCTAATGCATAAGCTAATTCGTAATATGGATCCAACCTTGACTCTCCTTCGGAAAAAAAGCGGGACATTCCCCGTATTGTTTTTTATGGCGCTGCCTCTGTCCGGCCTTCTTTGTGCCAGGCCGGAAAATGAAAGATAGGTATCATCTTCATGGCACTTATCTGCCTGCGCCGATTTTTTCTTCCCGGGTCTTGAGGCACTTACGGCTGTTGTCGTCGAATTCCGTGCAGGTTTTCAGAACAAAGGCTTCCTGTTGGGAATAAAAGGTGCATTTGCTCTTGTAGTCGCAGGTGTTGCTGAACGAATCCCAATACTGGCACTCTTCGACACATTCCAGATCGCCATAGCTATAGGTGGTTTTTTCAAAGAGGCATTTTTGGGCAAAATCGTCCCAGTATTGACACTCATGCAGGGCTATGGGCTGACCAGAAACCCCGGCCTGGCCCCCTTCGCAGATCACGGCAAGATCCCGGTCGCGGTAAACCTCTCCTTGATTGAGCCGTATCTCTCTGGCCTCGGTGGTGCCAGGAAGGAAAACAAGGAAAACAGCCAACAGAAGCAGTGGGCGCAGATTCATATTCGTCTCCTTTTTATGGGCGGCAACGCAAGCGGAAACAACCTATTGCTCCAGCTGACCACAGTTTACTATCACCACTTTTTTCTTCGGTTGGCCGTTGCGCGACCCCATCTCTTCAATTCTCTTTACCACATCCATGCCTTCAATCACCTTGCCGAAGACCACATGCTTGCCATCGAGCCAGGGAGTTTTGACGGTGGTGATGAAAAACTGGGAACCGTTGGTGTTTGGTCCGGCATTGGCCATGGACAGCGTTCCCGGTTCCAGGTGCTTGCGGATGAAATTCTCATCGGCAAAGGTGCGGCCATAGATGGATTTGCCGCCGGTTCCGTCGCTGTTGGTGATATCGCCGCCCTGGAGCATGAACTCGGGAATAATGCGGTGGAAGATGCTGTCCTTGAACCCGAAGCCTTTTTCATGGGTGGCCAGTTGCCGAAAATTTTCCGCTGTTTTCGGCACCACATCGGCAAACAACTCCATCACGATCCGGCCGGCTTTTTGATCGCCGATGGCGACATCAAAAAAAACCTTGGGATTGGCGGCTGCCGCCGCTTTTTTAGGTGTCGCTAAACCTCCAGCCAGAAACAGACACACCAGTACCAGCCCGCCAATGAACAGTTTTATTCCGTGTTCTTTCACTTCTTTCTCCTTGGTAGTAATTGTTCCCCAACGTTCATTCCATTTACAGCCGGTTGACTCAGGCCGGTGCCAGGTCAAAGGCTGCGGAAAAAAGCTTTTTGGTGTAGGGGTGGGATGGATTGGCAAAGAGTTGGGCCGCAGGGCCGGACTCGACAATGCGGCCATTCTGCATCACCGCTACCTCATCGGCCATGGCCTTTATCACCCGCAGATCGTGGGAGATGAAGAAGTAGGTGATGCCGTGCTTGGCTTGCAGGCTTTTGAGCAGCTCGATGATCTGGGCCTGGATGGTCATGTCCAGGGCGCTGGTGGGCTCGTCCAGCACCAGGAAGCGGGGCTTGAGCACCACGGCCCTGGCAATGGCGATGCGCTGCCGCTGGCCGCCGGAAAACTCATGGGGATAGCGCTCGATCATCTCCGGCTCTAGCCCCACCTCGACCAGCGCCTCCGCCACCCTTTTTTGCCGCTCCTCGCGGTTGCCCAGGCCATGCACGCTCAACCCCTCGCCCACGATCTGCCCCACATTGAGCCGGGGCGACAGGGAGGAATAGGGGTCCTGAAACACCACCTGGAGATCGCGGCGCAAGGGCCGCCACTGGCTGTTGGACAGGGTCAGCAAATCGCGGCCTTCATAGAGCAGGCTGCCCCGGCTGTTGACCAGTTTCAAGAGGCACATGCCCAGGGTGCTTTTTCCCGAGCCTGATTCGCCGACCACGCCAAAGGTGGTGCCCTGCCGGATGGTGAGGCTCACCTCATCCACCGCCTTGATCGTGTTCACCGTGCGCCTGAAAAAACCGGCCTTGATCGGGAAATGGCAGGAGAGGTTGGTGGCGGTGAGGAGCGGGGGCGGGTTGTCTTTTGGGGTAGGGGCCTCGTGGGGCACGCTGTTCAGCAGATGGATGGTGTATGGGTCCTGCGGATTGCGGAATACCTCGGCAGTGGGGCCGCTTTCCACGATCCTGCCCTCATGCATGATGTGGACCTGTTGGGCGATCTTTTCCACCATGTTGAGATCGTGGGTGATGAGCAGCAGGGCCATGCCCAGTTCCTGCTGGATCTCCTTGATCAGGGCCAGGATCTGCGCCTGGATGGTGACATCCAAGGCCGTGGTCGGCTCGTCGGCGATCAAGAGGTCCGGCTTACAGGCCAGGGCCATGGCGATCATCACCCGCTGGCGCTGGCCGCCGGAAAGCTGATGAGGAAAGCTGTTCAGCCGCTGGGCCGCGTCAGTAATCCCGCAACGCTCAAGGAGATTTTCAGCTTTTTCCGCCGCCTCTTTTTTACCAAGACCTTGATGCAGCATCAGCGGCTCCACCAACTGGGCGCCGATGGAGTAGACCGGATTGAGCGAGGTCATGGGTTCTTGAAAGATCATGGCGATCCGGTTGCCGCGAATTTGACGTAGCCGGTTTTCCGGGCAGGCCACCAGATTTTCCCCATTGAAGAGGATTTCCCCCTCGATCTTGGCCGCGTCTTTTTCCAGCAGCCTCAGGATGGAAAGGGCGGTCACCGATTTACCGGACACGGATTCGCC
>JAPLJG010000005.1 GCA_026388735.1 Deltaproteobacteria bacterium | reverse complement strand
GATGGCAGCCACCGCCTCAGCGATACTCATGGCCGGACCCTTGGCCATGTTGGCGGTGCCGGGCCGGACCTTACATTGCCGCAAGCCCTCGGCCTCGATCGGCACGGCCACGCCCACATCGATCACCCGCACCCCGGCCCCCTCCCGTCAAGGGAGGGGGAGTCAATTTGGAAGAATTTTGCAAGAGACTCAACAGTATCGCAGCGCAAGTTGGCTGCGAAGAAATAAAGGAGAAGAGAGACATGATACGGACAGCGGAAGAATTGCAAGCAGTATGCGCAGCCATTGAACCTGCCAGTGCGACGGTTATGGCCCAGGCCCAGGCCAAGCTCAATAACCTGACCAAGCCTCTGGGCAGTCTTGGCAAGTTGGAGATGCTGGCGGCCAGAACCTGCGCCATACGCCGAACCGTTGCCGCCAAGGTGGAGAAGAAGATCATTCTTACCTTTGCCGGGGACCACGGCGTGGTGGCCGAGGGGATCAGCGCCTTTCCCCAGGAGGTCACACCGCAGATGGTCCTCAATTTCCTGGGCGGCGGCGCTGGGGTCAACGTGCTGGCCCGTCATGTGGGGGCCGAGGTGCGGGTGGTCGATGTGGGCGTGGCCGTGCCGATCGAGGCCGAGGGCTTGCGGCAATGTAAGGTCCGGCCCGGCACCGCCAACATGGCCAAGGGTCCGGCCATGAGTATCGCTGAGGCGGTGGCTGCCATCGGGGTCGGCATGGAGATGGCCCGCGAGGCCATTGAGGATGGGGCCGAAATTCTAGGCACCGGCGATATGGGCATCGGCAACACCACCCCGTCTGCCGCGCTCTTTGCTGCCCTGCTGCCTGCCAAGGTGGCTGATGTGACGGGCCGTGGCACCGGCATCGACGATGCCATGCTGCAACACAAAATCGCGGTGATCGAGCAGTCTCTGGCCGTAAACAAGGAACAGTTGAATTCCCCCCTTGGGGCACTGGCTGCGGTGGGTGGGTTGGAGATCGCCGCCATCTGCGGTTGTATTTTGGAGGCAGCCCGGAGCAAAATTCCGGTGGTGGTGGATGGCTTTATCTCCAGTGCCGGGGCCTTGGTCGCCCAGCGCCTTGCCCCCCATGTTTTGGACTACTGTTTCTTCAGCCACATGTCGGCGGAGCAGGGGCACCGAATCTTCTTTGAGAAGATGGGCCTGAGCCCCCTGCTGCACCTTGACTTGCGGCTGGGTGAGGGCACCGGCGCGGCCCTGACCATGAATCTGGTGGAGGCGGGGCTCAAGATCATGAACGAGATGGCCACCTTCGGCGAGGCCGGGGTGAGCGAGGCCGATTGAATACCATGCTGCTGGCCGCTCGAATTGCCATTGCCTTTCTCACCATCCTGCCCGTGCGGCTGCCTGCGGAGTTGCCTGCTGATGGGTTCAAGCGGAGCGCTGCTTTTTTTCCTTTAGCAGGCTGGCTGATCGGCGGATTTTTGGCTGGGTGCGCCTGGCTTGTGGTCTGGATCGGCCTTCCTCCGCTGATGAGTGCGGTCCTGCTGGTGGGACTTGGCGCCTGGCTGACCAGGGGGTTGCACCTCGACGGTCTGGCTGATCTGCTGGATGGTCTGGGCGGCGGGCAGACTCCGGAGCGACGCTTGGCGATCATGAAGGATTCGGCCACCGGCGCCTTTGGGGTGATCGGGCTGGTGTTGTTGCTTGTCCTGAAGGTTGCCTGCCTTGCCGCACTTGTTGCTAATGGTGGGGATCTCCTTTTCTTTGCCCTGTTCGCCGCGCCAGTGGCGGCCCGCTGGGCCATGGCCACCCTGGCCTGCGGTGTGCAATATCCGCGAGCCAGCGGCACGGGTCACGCTTTTGTCGGCAAGGTCGGCCTGGGGGGACTGGCGCTGGGCGGTCTTCTGCTGACGCCGCTTATCTGGTGGAATTGGTCGGCTGGCCTGATTATCCTCGGTGCAGCAATGTTGCCTGCTGTTTGGCTCCGGTTCAAGGCGAGGAAGGCACTGGGGGGTGTGACTGGTGATGTGTTGGGGGCTTCTTGTGAATTGGGGGAGGTGTGCGGCTGGCTTGCGGCGGTGGTGGTGTTCGCTGTTTGATTTGGTTCCTCGTGTTTTCTGTGGTGAATGCCCTTGATAGTTTGTTAGGTATCCGCATCTACTCACAGTGGTGCTTCAAAAAATGGGTTCCTTTCGGGAATCGGTGCGAGGAATTTTGTTGAATAGTTGAAAAGCATGAGCCTCATCAGTTACTTAGAAGGTGCGAAACTTACTAGGTATCTGGGAGGAGACTCATGCTTGTGGAAACTTTGATCCAAAACACTC
>JAPLJG010000080.1 GCA_026388735.1 Deltaproteobacteria bacterium | reverse complement strand
ACGGAATATCGATATGTTAAGACAACTCCGTTCGTGCTGAGCCTGTCGAAGCATTGTTGTTTCATTATCCAAATGGAAAAAACCATGACCAAACTGAAACTGACCAGCACCGTCAAAGCCGCTGGTTGAGCCGCCAAATTGAGTCCGGGGGACCTGGACCAATTATTGTGCGGCCTTGACCTGCCCACCGATGCGAACCTGATCGCGGGCGCGGCAACGGGCGAGGATGCGGGGGTGTACCGTCTCAACGACGATACCGCCCTCATCCAGACGGTGGATTTTTTCACCCCCATTGTTGACGACCCCTACCAGTTCGGGCAGGTGGCGGCGGCCAATGCGCTTTCCGACGTCTACGCCATGGGCGGCAAACCGCTTTTGGCCATGAACCTGGTGGCTTTTCCCATCAAGGAGTTGGGCCGCTCCGTCCTGCAAGAGATTTTGCGCGGTGGGCTGGACAAGATCAAGGAGGCCGGGGCCTTGCTGGTGGGTGGGCATTCCATTGAAGATCCCGAACTGAAATATGGGCTCTCCGTAACCGGGGTGGTCCATCCCAACCGGGTGGTCCTCAATTCCGGCGCCAGGGTGGGCGATCTCCTGCTGCTTACCAAGCCCCTGGGCACCGGGATTCTTTCCACCGCACTCAAGGGCGGCGTGGCGGCAAAAGGCACCGAGGCCATGATCACCATGGTCATGGCCACCCTGAACCGGGAGGCGGCCCAGCTCATGCAAACCGTGGGGGCGCATGCTTGCACCGACATCACCGGCTTCGGACTGGTGGGGCATCTCTATGAAATGGCCCTGGCCTCGGGCGTGGCCATCCGCATCGATTCGCGCTCCGTGCCGATTCTGCCCGAAACCCTGCACCATGCGAGCATGGGCATCATCCCGGAAGGCGCTTACAAAAACAAATCCTTCTACGCCCCGCATATGAAAAGTCGCCTGGAAGAGCTGGACCCCATGGAGATGGTTCTTCTCGATCCGCAAACCTCGGGCGGTCTGCTCATCGCCGCCTCCGCCGAGGGGGTCAACTCCATTGCCGAGCGGCTGGGAAAGCGGGATTATCCCCTGGATTTCGGCATCATCGGTGAGGTGGTGGCAGGTACACCCGGAACCATTGAAATCGTTTGAGAGCCGAGGGATAGCATCAGTCATGCTCACATTTTTTCTGGATCATAGCCACAAGGAAAAAGACTGCTGCGGGCCGGTGACGGACAAACTGATCAGGCTGGTGCTCAATTCCGGTTATTCCAGCAGCACCGCAGCCTACGTCCTGGCCTGGGCGCTTTTTCTCATGGTGGAGAAGGTTGTCCAGCCGGAGCCGCTGACCTGCTGGCTGCTCGGCACGACGGTCATTTTTTGCCTGCGGCTTTTAGCCGTTCGTTGTTACCGGCAACAACCCAAAGATCACGACCTGACAGCCTCTTTTTGTGTGAACGCCTATGCCGGACTAGTTTTTTTCACCGGTGTTTTCTGGGGGCTGGCGGTGTTTTTCTTTTTTCCGCCCGGCGCGACCCTGGAGCAACTGGGTATTGTTTTTATTGGGGCCGGTGTCACCGCCGGGGCCATCCCCATCCTCTCTCCTCTGCGCAAGCTCTACTACTGGTACATCTGTCTGCCGCTCTTTCCCCTGGCGTATCGGCTTTTCGAGCAGGGTGGCAATCTGTATTTGATTATGGGGGGTATCGTTCTTTTTTACACCCTGGTCTTGGTCAATTCCGCCACCGAGATGCAGAAATCGCTGGTTTCCGCCTTGGAAACACGCTTTGCAAACGAGGCTCTGGTGGCAAATCTCAGGCAGGCCAGCGAGGAAAGCGAATCTCTCAACCTGGAACTTGTTGCCGAAAATGAACGGCGCAAGGCCACGGAAGATGAGTTGGTTCACGCCCGTGATGCCGCCGAGGCAGCGAGCCGGGCCAAGGACGAATTTCTTGCCAACATGAGCCACGAGATCCGAACGCCCATGAACGGCATTCTCGGCATGTTGCAGCTTTTGCAGGACACGAACATGGATGGAGCCCAGAGCGACTATGTGAAAACCGCCTATTCCTCGGCCGAGGCCTTGCTGGGCATCCTGAACGACATCCTCGATTTTTCCAAGATCGCTGCGCACAAGCTGCTGCTTGAGGATATTCCCTTCAGCCTGCGCACCCTGGTGGAAGACCTTGTGGCCTTACTCAATGGCCAGGCCCAGGCTAAAAATATCGCCCTGGTTGCCGAGATCGATCCCCAGTTGCCGGAGGTGCTTCTCGGCGACCCGACCCGGATGCGCCAAGTACTGACCAATTTCATGACCAACGCCATCAAGTTTACCCCTCATGGCGAGGTGCGGGTGCGGGCGCGGTGCTTGTCCGCCTTTGCCTCCCGCGTGATGTTGCGCATTGAAGTGTGTGATACCGGTATCGGCATCTCTCCGGAAAAGCAGAAAGACCTGTTCCAGAGCTTTACCCAGGCCGACGGCTCCACCACCCGAAAGTATGGCGGCACCGGTCTGGGTCTGGCCATTGTCCGACAGCTGGTTCTGATGATGGGCGGCAAGATCGGGGTGGAGAGTGAGGCGGGCCAGGGCTCTGTCTTCTGGTGCGAGCTGGATTTCCCTGTGGCGGCCGCAGGAACGCAGACCGAGGCGCAGAAAGACAACCAGCCCCAGGAAGAGGGCCCCTTGCAGGGCCGGATTCTGTTGGTGGAGGACAACAAGGTCAATCAGATGGTGGCCAGCAAGATGCTCGCTGCCATGGGGCTCACCGTCGATCTTGCCGAAAACGGGGAAAAGGCGCTGGCAGCGCTGGTAGAGAAACGCTACGACCTGGTGCTCATGGATTGCCAGATGCCGGTGCTGGATGGCTACGAAGCAACGCGCGCCTTCCGGAGCCGGGAAACCCCAGGCGAAAAGCGCATGCCTATCATCGCCATGACCGCCAATGCCATGGCGGGAGACCGGCAGAAATGCTTGGAGGCGGGCATGGATGACTATATCGCCAAGCCGGTGAAAAAAGACCAGTTGCGCAAGCTTCTGGGGCAATGGCTGGTCATCTCTTCTTAACTATTTTTTCTTATGGCCCAATCGGGGCGAAAAGCCTTTTCTGACCATAAATCCGGCACCATTTTCCCACCAAGAAGCAGGCTGCGCCATCAAATATCGGCATCATCGCGGGCGAGTGGTGAGTAAATCCGGAACCATTGAAATCGTCTGATGAACAAGGTATAGCATCAGTCATGCTCAAATTTTTTCTGGATCACAGTGGTAAGGAAAAAGACAGCCGCAGGCTGGTGACAAACGAACTGATCAGGCTGGTGCTTGATTCCGGTTACTCCAGCAATATTACGGCATTTATCCTGAGTGTTGCCTTGTGTATGCTGGTGCGGCAAGCGATTGCACCCCCTGTTTGGCAAGGTTGGCTGGCTGGTATGACCGTGCTGTTTCTCGTCAAGCTTGGGGCTGTTTTTTGTTTTCAGAGGCAGGAGAAGAACAGTGAGCCCATAGCGTTGCGCTGTGCGCATGCCTACCTCTATATGGTATTTTTCACCGCCATCATGTGGGGAATGGCGGTGATCTTCTTTTTCACCTCGACTACCAGTATGGAGCAGGTGGCGTTGTTTTTTATTATTTCCGGGCTCACCGCCGGGGCTATCCCCATTCTCTCCCCTTTACGGAATCTGTATTTTGTTTACATGGGCTGCCCCTTGCTGCCCTTTGCCTATTTGTTCCTGCAACGCGGTGGCCAGTTTTATAACATTATGGCCACCGTTATCATTTTGTACACCCTGATGTTGATCAAATCGGCAACCCGTATGCAGGACGCTCTTGTTTCCACTCTGGAGATGCGGTTTGCCAACGATATTCTGGTGCGGGATCTCCGCAAAGCCAACCAAGAAGCCGAGGCGGCGAGCCGGGCCAAGGATGAGTTTCTCGCCAACATGAGCCACGAGATCAGGACGCCCATGAATGGCATCCTCGGCACCCTGCAACTTTTGCAGGATACGAAGATGGATGGCGCCCAGTTTGATTATGTGAAAACCGCTTACTCCTCAGCCGAGGCGCTGCTGGGTATTTTGAACGATATTCTTGATTTTTCGAAGATCGCCGCTGGCAAACTGGTTCTGGAGGATATTCCTTTCAATCTACGGACAATGGTGGGTGGCCTGGTGACCCTGCTCGCCAGCCAGGCCCAGGCCAAAAATGTCGCGGTGGTTGCCGAGATCGATCCCCAGGTGCCGGAGGTGCTTCTTGGTGACCCGACCCGGATGCGCCAAGTACTGATCAATTTCATGACCAACGCCATCAAGTTCACCCATCAGGGCGAGGTGCGGGTTCGGGTGCGTTGCCTGTCCGCCGTTGCTTCCCGGGTGCTGTTGCGGCTTGAAGTCCGCGATACCGGTATCGGCATCTCCGAAGAAAAACAGAAAGACCTGTTCCAGAGCTTCACCCAGGCCGACGGCTCCACCACCCGAAAGTATGGCGGCACCGGTCTGGGCCTGGCCATTGTCCGTCAGCTTGTTTTGATGATGGGGGGCAAGATCGGGGTGGAGAGCGAGGCGGGCCAGGGCTCTGTTTTCTGGTGCGAGCTGGATTTCCCTGTGGCGGCCGCCGGAACGCAGACCGAGGCGCAGAAAGAGAGCGTGCTCCAGGCGGAGGAGGGCCCCTTGCAAGGCCGGATTTTGCTGGTGGAGGACAACAAGGTCAATCAGATGGTGGCCTCCAAGATGCTCGCCGCCATGGGGCTCACCGTCGATCTTGCCGAAAATGGCGAAAAGGCTCTGGCCGCGCTGGCCGAGAAGCGCTACGATCTGGTGCTCATGGATTGCCAGATGCCGGTGCTGGATGGCTACGAAGCAACGCGCGCCTTCCGGAGCCGGGAAACCCCAGGCGAAAAGCGCATGCCTATCATCGCCATGACCGCCAATGCCATGGCCGGAGACCGGCAGAAATGCCTGGAGGCGGGCATGGATGACTATCTTGCCAAGCCGGTGAAAAAAGAGCTTCTGCGCAAGCTATTGGGACAATGGCTAACCCCTGCTTCTTCTTAACTTGTTGTCATTATGTGTAAAATCGTGAAAAAGCTTGAGTAGTTACCCCAATCCATGCTATATAACGCATTCGGTTCTGGTTTTTTTCTCGCTTAGGGAGGCACCAGAACCCCCTGTGAGATTACCTGAAGATGTGTGAAAAGGGGCCGCGCACCACCGGTCCCTTAATTTTTTTGCACTTCTCCTGATGGGCCAATCGTTGGCCGGGGCGCTATCCTCCAACTCTGTGCGTTGGGTTTTTTGATAGCGGTTGTTATGTTTGCACATGAGGGAGGATGGATCAATGAATATGTATATCGGCAATCTTGCTTTTGGGGTCACCGAAGAAGAGCTGAAAGAAATGTTTGCCGCGTTCGGCGAGGTCGCCAGCATCAGCTTGGTTAAGGACCGGTTTTCTGGGCAGTCCAAGGGCTTTGGTTTTATCGAAATGCCCAATAACTCCGAGGCGGACAAGGCGATCAAGGCCCTGAACAAAACTTCGCTCAAGGGACGCGATCTCAAGGTGAACCAGGCTGAGGTGAAGAAAAAAGACAAGAAGCGTCGCCGCCCCAGTTATTGATCGGGATACGGAAAAAACGCTGAAAGGCGAAATATTATGAAAGCAGGTTGGGCCAATTTGGAACAACCTGCTTTTTTTTGTGACACGCTGGGGCATGACCCGGAACAATGGCAGAAAACAGCGCGATGCGGGCAAGGCGCACGGGAGAAGGATGGATACGAGAATAGCGGCCCTGCTTGAGGCGATGAAGAAGCTTGAACAAGAGCTTCTGCTGGAAATCGAGAAGAAGGAGGCGGAGTTCTACTATACGGTCATCGGCAAAAAGGTCCGCTTCGAGGCAGAGGTTAGAAAACAGCACCGGAACTTGGTGCAGCGTCTTTCACGCTATCTAGCCGAAGCCCCTCTGCTCAACATCCTCACCGCGCCGCTGATCTGGCTCATCCTGATTCCGACCCTGTTTCTGGATCTTTCGGTTACTATCTTCCAGGCCGTCTGCTTCCGGGTCTATGGCATCCCCAGGGTGAAGCGGCAGCGCTACATCGTCATCGACCACCAGTCCTTGGCCTATCTTAACCCCATCGAGAAGTTCAACTGCATCTACTGCAGTTACTTCAACGGGTTGATCGCCTATGTTCGGGAGGTGGCGGCCCGCACCGAGCAGTATTGGTGCCCGGTCAAGCATGCCCGGCGACTGGCGGCCATACACAGCCGTTACGGGAAATTTTTTGAGTACGGCGATGCCGAGGGCTACCGCCGCCACCTTGAGGAGATCCGCCGTGATTTTGCCGATCTGGAGAACGAGGCGTAGTATGGCCCCGCTGCTTTGGGGGGGTATCTACCTGGCGGCGCTGGTCTGGTCCGGCCTTGAGCCAAAAGATTTCTACACCTGGCTTCTCGAGGTGCTGCCCGCCCTGATCGGGGCCGGGGTGCTCATGGCCACCCGCCGCCGCTTTCCATTGACCCCCCTGGTGTATATCCTTATCCTGGTGCACAGCCTGATCCTGATGCAGGGCGGCCACTACACCTACGCGGAGGAGCCCTTTTTCAATTGGCTCAAGGAGGTGTTGGGCTGGCCGCGCAACAATTACGACAAGCTGGGTCACTTTGCCCAGGGCTTTATCCCGGCCATGGTGGCCCGAGAGATTCTGCTCCGCAAGGCGGTGGTCAATGGCCGCGGCTGGCTCAACTTTCTGGTGGTTTGCGTCTGCCTGGCGATCAGTGCTTTTTACGAGTTGATCGAGTGGTGGGTGGCAGCGTTTTCTGGCACGGGGGCCGACGCCTTTCTCGCCACCCAGGGCTATGTTTGGGACACCCAGTCGGATATGGCTTGTGCCATGGTAGGAGCCATCCTGGCCCTGCTCCTGCTCGCAAAAGTGCATGACCGGCAGCTGGCTGAGTTGCTGAGAGGAGGATGAGAAGATGAACTGTGATCGATGCCATAAAGCGATAGCGCCTGGAGAAGAAGAGCGGTTCAATGGCCAGGCGCTCTGTGAAGACTGCTACATGGATGCCTTTTCCCCGACCCGGACCTGCGACCCGTGGGCGGTGCGCAGCGCCATGCATTGCAAGGACAGTGATGGCGGCGGGGGGCCGACCCCGGAGCAGGAGAAGATCCTCGCCATCCTGCGGGAAACCGGCGGGGCTGGGATCGATCTCCTGTCGGCACGGCTGGGCGGCAAGGCGGCGGATATTCAGCGGGATCTCGCCGCCCTGCGCCACATGGAGAAGGTGCGCGGCGCGCTGCGGGACGGGAAAAAGATTTTTTGTCCCTGGTGAGGTCAGAAAGAAAGCCCACTCCACTCCCGGCCCTGCGATTGGGCGACCTCCCGGCTGACGAGTTTTCCCCCGTGCACATTCACCCCCCGCAATAAGGCTCGGTCTCCTTGCATAGCCCTGTCAAAGCCCTTGCCGGCCATAGCCAGGACATGGGGTAGAGTAGCGTTGGTCAGGGCGAAGGTGGAGGTGCGCGGCACCGCGCCGGGCATGTTGGCCACGCAGTAATGGACGATGCCATCCACCGTGTAGACCGGGTCGGAATGATAGGTGGGGCGGGAGGTTTCCGCGCAGCCGCCCTGATCGATGGCCACATCGACAATGACTGCTCCGGGCCGCATCAGACCCAACATCTCCCGGCTGATCAGCTTTGGCGCACGTGCGCCCGGCACCAGCACCGCTCCCACCACCAGATCGGCCTGGACAAGTTCTGCCTCGATGGCGTGTCGGTTGCTGGCCAGAGTAATGAGGCGGCCTCGGAACAGATCGTCCAGTTCGGCAAGACGGCCCAGGTTGCGGCCTACGATGGTGGTGTGTGCGCCGAGGCCCATGGCCATCTGTGCCGCATTGACGGCCACGGTGCCGCTGCCCAGGATGGTGACATGCCCCGGCGCCACGCCTGGTACCCCGGCCAACAGCACCCCTCGTCCGCCCGCCTCTTTTTCCAGAAAATGGGCGCCCACCTGAATAGCCATGCGGCCCGCTACCTGGCTCATGGGGGCCAAGAGCGGTAAAAAGCCGTTGTCGAGCTGCACCGTCTCGTAGGCCACCCCGGTCACCTTGGCATCGAGCAGCACCTGGGTCAGCTCGGGGAGCGGAGCCAGATGGAGGTAGGTGAAGAGGATCAGGCCCGGGCGCAGCAGCGGATATTCCGGCGGCAGCGGCTCCTTGACCTTGACGACCATCTCCGCTTTGCCCCATACCTGGGCGGCAGTTGCGACGATCATAGCGCCAGCGGCGGTGTATTTGGCATCGGCAATGTCGCTGCCCATTCCGGCAGCCTGTTCGACGAGCACCGTATGCCCGGCTTGCACCAGCGCCATTACCCCGGCCGGGGTAATGGCCACCCGGAACTCCTTCTCCTTGATCTCTTTCGGTACGCCGATGATCATCTTTGCTGCTCCTTATTCCACTACCATCACGGCGCAGTATTTGGCATGGTGCAGAATCTTGCTGGAGGTGGAACCGAAGACGAACTCCTCGCTATGGGTGATCCCCCGGCGTCCCACCACCACGATGCAGCAGCGCAGCTTTTCCTGCTCTTCCAGGATGGCGTCGCCGATGGAGATGGTGCCGGGCCGGATGGAGAGGCGGGTTGCGATCCGTCCATCCTGAAAGCCAGCGCCAAGGAGGATTTCCTAAGGGTATTGCGCATGGCTGCCTCTTTTTCCGTGAGCCATTGCCGACGTTCCGCCTCGGTGGGGAAAAAATCCTCGGAAGGCTCGGGGATGATGGAAAGCAGGGTGACAAAGACATTCTGAGAATCACTGAAAAAATCAGCCAGAAACATCACCGCCCGTTTGGAGTTGTCGGATTCGTCCACCGCCGCCAGCAGATGGCGTTCCGTGTCCCTGCGAGCAAGATCGCCGAAGTCGTGTTCGTTCATGCCTGCCTCCCTGTGAGCGAAACCATGTCCGCCCGAGCCCTGGCCAGGTCGTCCAGCAGCTGGTCGGTGGTTTCGTAAAAGATGTTCGCGCCAACGGAAAAGTGGAGCAGCGCCCGGTTTAATGAGTCAGGAATGTAGGGATAGATCTTCTTGAGGTTGGCCACCCGGTTTTTGTAGGCGATGCTCAGATCCTCGCCCCAGAGGGTGTCGAAGATTTCTCGCTGGTGGTGGTAAAGATCAGGCACCAGCACATCGCCGCGGCCGGCCACAAAAATGAGGATGTTGCCCAGCCCCTGCATGTCGAAGCCGAACAGGGCTTCTCCCTGCTGGTAGTTGTAGTCGAAATCGATCCAGCGGTTTGTCTGGGTGTCTACGTCCCAGAGGATGTGGTCACGCCTGATGTCGCCATGTTTTTCGCCGTGATCGTGCAGGAACTTGATGGCCAGTACCAATTCGAGGTATTGATCCAGAACCTGCGGAAAGTAGCGGTGAAAGTAGTCGTGATGGTCGGTGCCGTAGCCCGCCACAACGTCGTCGAAACGCGGGCCGTGGATGAACTCTAGTATCCGCACATTGTTGCCTGCTGCGTCCAGAACCCAGTGGCCGTGCATGAAATTCCTGTGCCCCGCGACCAAGTCGAGAATCCGGGCCTCTTTTTTCGGGCTGCGGAAGCAGGTGATCGTCACCTCCCCCACCGTGGTCTCAAACTGCTCGTGGAAGACCAGTTTGAGAATTTTGGTGGCGCCGGTGGTCAGCTCGATGGCCCTGCGGACCCAATATTTTGGTTCGTCGTCGATGCCGAAGCGGCCTTCCTTTTCACAGCGGTGGACCCAGTAAGGAACCCCGCCGAGAACCACCACATCGTTGTACTCCACTTTGAAGAAGTCGCTGGTGTCGGTAATGATTTTGAAGCGCGCGGGAACCCGGTCCGGTCCGGCATGTCCGGCGATGAGCTCGCGGACTTCAGCTTCTTGCAGGGTTTCGGTAGGTTGCACCATCCGCATGATCCTCCTGGCTTATGGTAGCATCAAACAGGGGGGAAAAGGCAACTTTTTCTGGTTTTGCCCCGATCAGCGGGATGGGGCTGCTCCCCTGGGCAGACGGGCGAGAAAATCCGCCAACTTGGTCGGGTCGCGCAGCTCTTCTTCGTCGGCAATGGTCAGGCAGGGAAAGCGTTTCATGGCCAGACGGGCAAAGAGCCCAGGGCTATATCCTCCCTCTCCTTCCCCCTGCACCGCCACCCGTTTGCCGCAGGAGGGGGAGCGGGCTTTGAGGATCAGGCCGCCGATACCCTTTCCAGTGAGCGTTTCCAGCCGCTGGGTGGCCCAGGTCTGCATCTGTCCGGTCAGGTCGCGGCGGGTGGTGATGGTCATCAGCCTCGGGTTTTCCGAATCTCCCTCAAGCTGCATGGGTTCGCGGGGGATGCCCAGGCCGCATTCCGCCTCCGGGCAGAGCGGAACCAGGGTGACAACTTGGCTCAGGGCCGCGATGAGTAGGGGTTCATGCCGGTTACCACCGTCGTAGCGGGTGTTTTGGCCGAAAAGACAGGCGCTGATGCCGATTGTGATTGGGGTGTTCATGGTGGTATTGTAGCATGAAAAAATAGAGGAGAACAAAAGATGTCTCAGGGATTCAGGCTTGGCGCTTTCACAATCCATTGGTTGCAGGGCGGGGAGTTCGAGGTCGACGGCGGCTCCATGTTCGGCGTGGTGCCGAAGGTGCTTTGGGAGCGAAAATGCATCAGCACCCCGGACAACCATGTTCGGCTGGCAAACTCGGCCATGCTGGTGCAAACGCCCCAGGGCAATGTGCTCATCGATACCGGTCTTGGCAACAAGCTGACGGCCAAGCAGAAGGCCATCTTCCGGGTGCGGCAGGAGTGGGATCTCTTGGCCGGCCTGGCCCGGTTTGGGCTTTCCCGCGAGGCGATCAGCCATGTCATCCTCACCCACGGCGATTTCGACCATGCCGGAGGGGTTACCAGGCAAAACGAAACGGGCGGGTGGGAGCTGACCTTTCCTGCGGCCATGCACTACATCCAGCAGCAGGAGTGGGAGGATGTTCTGGCCCCCAACAAACGCTCGGCCGATGCCTACTGGTCGGAGAATTTCGCGGGCCTGGCCGAGGGAAAGAACCTGCGCCTGATCGCTGGCGAGGAGGAAATTCTGCCGGGGGTGCGCCTGGTATGCACCGGCGGCCATACCAGGGGGCATCAGGCGGTTTGGCTGGAATCAGGTGGGGAGGCCGCCCTGCATCTGGGCGATCTCCTGCCCATGCCCGCTTACAGCAATCCGCTCTGGATCATGGCCTACGACAATTTCCCCCTGGAGTCCATCGCTGCCAAGGAACAGTTTCTGGAGCAGGCGATTCGTGCGGATGCCTGGCTGCTTTTCTATCATGACCCGGAAATTCTGGCCTGCAAGCTCGATGGGGATGGTGCGGTGCGCGAGGGCTTGTGTGCTGAGTAAGGTCTGATTAGAGGAGCAAGTCGTTGGGTTGTCGCAACAGCTGGACTAGAGCGATGGCCACCGTAGCAAAGCCGTCGAGGGTGTCAGGCTGTGCTGCGAAAACCCGGCGTTCGCTGCTGGTCAACGCATGTGCGTGGCTGGCAAGAAGTTCTTTCACGCTGGCGGGCAAGGAAATCCTCCCCTGCTCTTTTGTGGCGTATTTCCCCGCAAGTAGTTCAAATTGGCGGCCCGGCGCATCCTCCCCTGCTCTTTTGTGGCGTATTTCCCCGCAAGTAGTTCAAATTGGCGGCCCGGCGCATCGATGAACACGGTTGGCCAGATGACCTCCGCCAGTGGGGCGGGAAGCGGACTGAAATGATTGAAGCCGCGCAGGCGCATCTCGGCAACCACCTGTTCGTGGCGAAGCCATAGGGCGGCAAGGTGGTCCCGCCAACGGAGGGTTTCCGGGTGACGGGAATACCCATTTTTTTTTTGGCTGATAACGGTGTGAATGGCATGGATTTCCCGGTGTTCGCCCAATAGGTTTTGTCTGTTGAGAAATCCGGGGTGAATGTCCCAAACCCGCATGCTGTGCTCCGGCTTGCCTTTGCGAAAAAATTGGGCATTTTTTCAGAAAGTTTTTCCTTGTTGATCCCCCCAAAAGAGGGTAACACACCGGCTCTCTTTACAACAGGGTATCGATAGCTGGAATGGTAGGAACATGACTGAAAAACTGAAAATCCTGATTGCCGAAGACGAAGAGGTGACCCGGCATCTTTTTCAGATAGCCTTTCGGGACGAGCAGTTTGAGGCTCGTCTGGTCGGCGACGGAGAGGAGGCCCTGGTTGCCTTCAAGGCCTGGCATCCCGATATCATTTTGCTGGATATCATGATGCCGCAGATGAACGGGTTTGAAACCCTACAGGTCATCCGGCAGACCCTGCACGACACGGCCACCACGGTGATCATGGTCAGCTCCGTCACCGACAAGCAGGACATCGTAGCCTGCGCCAAACTAGGCATCCAGGGCTATGTGCTCAAGCCCTTTGAGGTGAAAAACCTGGCCGCCACGGTGGTCGGGTATCACCAGAAGCACAAAAAAGTCAAAGTAGTTTCCTAGAGCGGCAGAATCTGCACCTCTTCCCTGGTGGGATGGGTACCCTGCAAAAACAAGCCCTTGCGCCCGTCGATGCTGATCGCATCGCCGAAACGGATCTCGCGGCCATTGATCTCGCAGCGCTCTTCCGCCTCGTACACCTTCAAAGCATTGCACCCCACCACACAGGTTTTTTCCAGCCGGATGGTGACCACCGCCGCATGGGAGGTCTGACCGCCGCGCGCGGTGAGCAGCCCCTCGGCCATGGCGATCTCCTTGATATCCTCGGGCACGGTGTCTTGCCGGATGAGGATCAGCGGGGTGGCGGGGTCTTCTTCCTTGAGCTGCCGGATGTTGGCTGCGGTGAACACGGCACGCCCTGAAAGGGCGCTGCCGGAGACACCAATGCCGAAGCCGAGCATGGCTTTCTCCAGGGCCTTTCCTTCGGTGAACACCGCGAATTTTTCCCGCTTCTTGATGGTGATCATGTCCCTGGTCTGGAGCAAAAACAGATCCTCTTCCTCCGGGCCTTCAAAGGTGAACTCGATCTCCTGGGGGTTCCAGCGTTTTTCATAGACCAGCTCCCGGGAAATGGCGAGCAGCCGCTCGTACACCTTGGGGAACCGTATTTCCAGGCTGTTTTCCTCGGGGCGGCCGTCCAGCTCCGCCTGTTCCACTGAGATGGGCTGGGTATTGACCAGGCCGCTCACGATATCCTCGCCCTGATCGCCGGTGGCGTAATCGCCCCACAGGGCCACCCGGCTCACCTTGCGGTAGGGATGGGCGGTGAAGAGCACGCCGCTCCCTGATTCCGGCCCCAAGTTGCCGCCTGGACGATGACCGCCGTGCCCCATGCCTCGGAGACATCCATCAGACTGCGGTATTCCTGGGTTTTTTGGGTGTACCATGAGTTGAGCACCAGTTCTACCGCCCCGGTGAGCTGCTGCCATGGGTCAACAGGGATACAGATCCCTGCCTGGCGTATCTTCTCCTGGTACTCAAGGGCCAGCTCCTGCATCTGGATCGCGGAAAAATCCTTTTTCACCATGATGCCGTAACGGGTCTTGGCTTCGTCCATCAACCCCTGAAAAATCTCGCGCTCCATGTCCTCGGCCATGGCCCACGACTGGAGAAAGCGGCGGTAGTTGTCCCAGGCCAGATAGTCAATCTGGCAGGAGGCCGGATAGCCCTCACCCAAAGATGCGGCAAAACCTCGGCTGATCTCCTCGTTGAGCCCCACGTTGTGGATGGTGGCCATCATTCCCGGCATGGAGATCGCCGCGCCGCTGCGCACGGAAAGGAGCAAGGGGTTGGTCGGATCGCCGAAGCGACGGCCCGTCTTTTTTTCCAGCTCGGCCAGGGCTTTTTTGATCTGGCCCATGAACTCGTCGCGGGCCTTGTAGAAATCTTTGATCACCGGCCAGCAGCGGAAGATCTCGGTGGTGATGATAAAGCCGGGCGGCACGGGTTTGTGGTCCGTGGCCAGGACGGTTAGGTTGAAGCCTTTGTTGCCCAAGAGAATCAGGTTGTTGGTGCGGTGGTTCTTGAGGTGCAGGTCGCTTACGGCCCGGTCCGGGTTATAGGTCATCAACAGGTCGAGATCCTCTTCGCTTAAGATCTCCTTCTGGTGTTCCAGGGTCTGGTAGATGCGGGTGATGAAGTTGTCCAGATGCTGGAGGCCGAAGGTGCCGGCGATGAGATCCCGCATGAAGGTTTCGGAAAGCCGTAAGGTGTTGCCGGGCAGATCGTCGGGCTCCCAGAGCGAGCGGTGTTTGGGCAGCAGGTTGGCCTCGCCGATCTTGGGGATGATGATGGAGAGGTTGTTCTCATGGATGTTGGTGTAATAGGTGTAGATGATGTCCTTCACCCCCTCGGTGAAGCCCCGGAAGATGTCGAGATACTGGGTGTAGGAGAAGCGCTTGATGTTGAACGAACTGGTCAGGAGCGACATGTAGGTTTCCAGCCGCCGACTGGTGATGCCGTCTATTTTCAAGGCCCGCAGGTAGAGGCGCAGGCATTTCATGATCCGAATAAAGGTGGCTCGGGTGATGAAGGCGAGGTTCACGGTTTCGGGCAGCTGTTCCAGATAGACGTTGGCCAGGTTTTCCAACCGGAAGGTGAGGCCTAGGGCGTCGAATTTCTTCTCCCGGTAGCGGCCGTAGACCGAGGGGATGTCCACGGCGATGTGCCGTTTGTAGTAGATATCCTCCTTGGCCTCGAAGGCCTCGGGGCTCTGGATGGTATTTTTGAGGCTTTCCAGGGTGTCGAGCAGGGCCTCCAGGCACTGGAAGGGGTCGCAGATCTCCAGATCGCCCAGCAGCTGTTCCATCTCCGGGAAGCCGCTGTTGGCAGCAAGGTGCAGCTGGTGCCGGATCTCCTCCACGCCGAGGTTGTACTTCTGGTGGCAGAGCCGGTACATCTCGATCATCAGGGTGAAGCGGCGGACCTCTTCGGGCTTGAGGCCCTCCTGGGCGGCCAGCCAGGCGTCGCGGCGGCGGTCGTCCCAGGTCAGCAGCTCCTCGATCTTTTTGATGGGGCTGAGGCTCAGCACCCGGAGCATCAGGGTGTGGAGATCGTCGACAAACGGCCCCTGGGTTGTGACCTCCTTGAGCACCTCTTCGGGCAGATAGCCTGCCAAGGCGGATTTGTCCAGGGTCTGCCAGAACAGGAAGATCGCCTCGATGAAATCGACGATCAGGTTGCTCGATTCCACATGGCTCTGCTTGCGCAGGAAATGGATGAGCCGGTCCTTGCGCTTGTGCATCTCGTCGAGTTCGGTGGACACATCGCGCAGCTGCCCTTCCGCCCCGATTTCATTGAAGAAAACCGGCATCAGCTTGGCGAACTGCTTGGCCAGGTTGTAGATGGGCTCGATGGGGTGGTTCAAAAGCTGGGTGATGTCGCGCTGAAAAAGATCGGTGTCCTTGACGCAGGTGCCCGAGAGCTTGAGATTGATGATCAGGGCGGAAAACAGGGTGGAGCACCATTTGGGCTCCTGCATGATCAGGCTGAGCCAGACCCGGATGTTGTCCAGATGGGCCGGATTGGTGATGGGCTGCCAGTCGTCGTTGAGGCCTTGAAAGTTGGCGTACTGAAAGCCGAAGCGCACGGTTTCAAAGAGGAAGGTTTCCACCAGTCGGCTGTTGCCGCGATGGAACACCTCGCTTCCTAAAACCTGGATGCATTGCAGCGAGGTGTGCGGGTATTTTTTAACATTGGCCTTGAGGAGCTGGAGGGTGGTGAGCAGGAAGCGCTCGATTTCCTCAAAGGTCTGTTGGCGGATGAGCTGGACCAGGCCCCGGTTGATTTCGCGCAGGGTTTCCTCATGGATCAGGGCCAGGCCCGCCGTATCCATGATCCGGAAAAGGAAGAGCAGCTTGCGGTTTTCGGCAAAGCGGTCAACAGGCAGATCGTCGGAGGGAATCTCCTCCCCGAGGCGGTCCGGCGCCTCTTTGTAGAGCCGGACGATGTCCATGTGGTTGGGCAGGGCCAGCATCGCCCCCAAAGCGCCTGGGGTAGCCGGATCGATCTGGGTGGCGGCGGTCAGGTGCTCGCCCAGCTTTTGGTGGGAGATGGCGCTGAACAGGGAGCCGGAGCGCCAGCCCATGCAGAGATCCCCGCATTGCTCGGTAAACCAGGCAAGGGGGTCTTCCTCGGCAAGCCAGTACTTGTAGTTGAGGGCCAGGACTCGTTGCAGGAGCCGGGCGGCGCTGGGTTCACAGGTGCAGCCCGGCGTGGCTAAGCACAGCTCGTGCAGCCGGGTGAGGATCTTGCCCAGGGGATGGTGGCCCTGGACCAGAAAAAGGAGAATCTCGTCATCTAGATCGTGGAGCCGGTCAAAACACTCGGCCAGGGCGGTCTGGTAACGCGGCAGGCTCTCGGTGGTGAGCAGGGAGGTCTGCTTGTCGAGATAGGCCAGCAGGCTCTCCATGGCCGTGGCCAGCAGCGTCTCGTTCTTGCGGGCATCCTCCACTGCGTCCAGAAAGATACGGCAGAAGAGGCCGAACGCCTCCGGCCCTTGCTCATGCCGGAAATAATGGTCGATGTTCTTAAGAACAAAGGAGCGGAGCCGGGGCAGGATCATCTTCCAGTTGCGGAACGGATGGCTGACCTCGTACAGCAGAATCTCGATGTTTTTGCTTATCCCCTTGTAGCTGCTGACGATATCAAGGAGCGGGAGCAGCGAGGCATCGATGGTCACCGAATCCACCGCAGTCTCAAGCAGATTGGCCTTGAGCGCGTCCGATTCCAGTTCCGGCGGGGTGTGTTCGGTGGTCATGGCAATCCTGATTGGCTCAAAAGACAGCAACGACGCGGTGGGACGTGAACTGTTGTAAGCGTGATGCGAGAGGAGGCGAAGACGGAGCAGGTCGGGTCAGCGTAGTCGCCCCGACCTGCTCCGAAGAGGCCTGTTACTTTTTGGCGGGCCGTTTGGCGGAAACAGATTTTACAGCTTTTGCCGCCGGTTTCTTGGCTGCCGCAGGCTTGGCAGCGGCTTTCTTGGCGGGAGCCTTTGCTGCAGGCTTAGCAGCAGTTTTTGGCTTGGCCGCCGGTTTTTTGATTGCTACAGCCTTTTTCGCTGCAGGCTTGGCCGCGGCTTTTTTGGCGGGAGCCTTTGCCGCAGGCTTAGCAGCGGTTTTTGGCTTGGCCGCGACTTTTTTGGCCGCCGGTTTTTTGGTTGCTACAGCCTTTGATGCAGTTTTTGCCGCAGGCTTGGCTGCGGCTTTCTTGGCGGGAGCCTTTGCCGCAGGCTTAGCAGCAGTTTTTGGTTTGGCTGCGGCTTTTTTGGCCGGCGCGGGTTTGGCTGATTTCTTCGGAGCAGCTTTTCCTGTAACCTTTGACATTCTCACTTCCTCCCTTAGTTTGGTTCTCTCCTTCTTCGGTTTCGGAATATGTAATTTGCTATGCACCGTAGCGTGGGTATTTTTGGGTTTTTTAGAACTTCTCCGGTCATGACCACACTTGGCACAGAGGCAATTGTTTCATTTTGGCTCTATTATCGCATTGTTATCTCTGTTTTATTCCAAGATGTCGAGCATTTTTTCCAAGAAATACGGCGATAACCCTTGTTTTTTTTATTCCGTCCATTTCAAGGCGAGTGTTAATCCGTTGTACCTCTTTTGAAAACAGAGCGCGAGATCCTTGTCGCAGTAAGCCCCGCAGCTTTTTGTGCAAGCGAGTTATCTTGCATTACAACGGCTTCTGGCTCTCCATCATCAAAATCAAATCCAGCACCCGGTTGGAGTAACCCCATTCGTTGTCGTACCAGGACAACACCTTGACCGAGGTGCCGATCACCTTGGTGGACATGGCGTCCACCACCGAAGAGTGCGGGTTGCCTTGGTAATCGATGGACACCAGGGGTTCGTCGGAATAGCCCAAATAGCGGTTGGACGCCTCCTTGAGGGCCTGATTCACCTCCTGCACCGTGGTGGGCTTTTCCACCTCCATGACCGCATCCACCAGAGAGACGTTGGGGGTGGGCACCCTGACTGCCAGGCCGTCGAATTTGCCTTTCAGCTCCGGGATAACCAGAGAGACTGCCGCAGCGGCCCCGGTTTTAGTGGGGATCATGGAGAGCGCTGCGGCTCGGGCCCGGCGCAAGTCGCTGTGGGGGAAATCCAGAATGGACTGGTCGTTGGTGTAGGAATGGATCGTGGTCATCAGGCCGGTCTTGATGCCGAAGCGGTCGAGAATGACCTTGACCATGGGGGCCAGGCAGTTGGTGGTGCAGGAGGCGTTGGAGATAATATGGTCTTCGGTGGGGTCGTATTCGTCCTCGTTGACCCCCATGACGATGGTCTTGACCTTGCCCTTGGCCGGGGCGGAGATTATCACCTTCTTGGCACCGGCCTCAAGGTGCATGGCCGCTTTTTCTCCGTCGGTGAAGAGGCCGGTGGATTCGACCACATACTCGACCCCCATTTCGCCCCAGGGAATTTCGGCGGGGTTGCGGTGGTTGAAGATCCTTACCGGACGGCCGTTGACCACCAGGCCATCCTCGGTGGCGGTCACGCTTTTATCGTACACGCCCATGATTGAGTCGTACTTGAGCAGATGGGCCAGGGTGGCATTGTTGGTCAGGTCGTTGATGGCAACGACCTCGATATCGGCAAAGAGCGGATCTTTGTCAATGGCCCGAAAGATGTTGCGGCCGATGCGGCCAAAACCGTTGATGCCTATCCGTATTGCCATGCCAGTCTCCTTTCTGTGTGTAACTGCCCAGCAGCACCGCACCTGCTTTGTCATCGGCCCGCTCATGTGCAACAGCACACTTCGCAAGCCTCTTTCGCGCATCTGCGGCACTGCTGAACAGTTACGGTCCGTGGTTTTTCCAACTTCCCGGCGCCAAGTTGGACAGTTTTTTCTGTCGTTTTTCCCGAAGGCGCGGAGTTATTGTACCTGCGAAAGCGCCTCAGAATAAAGCGATAAATAACGGGTCAGCACTTTATCCCAGGTGTAGGTGTCGTGGATCGTCCTGATCGAGGCTTTTTGCATGGCCTGGATTTTTTTGGGATTGGCCCGAAAGGTTTGCAGGGCCTTTTGCATGGCGCCCATCAGGGCGGCGGATTTATGCTCCGGGTAGGAAAAACCGGTTTCCCCGTCCTTCACCTTGACCAGGCCGCCGATGCGATGGACGATGGGCAGGTTGCCGAAGAGCTGGGCGATATAGTCGGTAAGGCCGCAGGGCTCGTAGCGGGAGGGGATGAGAAAAAAATCCCCGGCCGCGTAGATGCGGTTGGCAAGCTGCTGGCCGTAACCCCGCAGCAGACAGATGCGGCCCCGGTTTTTAGGCGTTGCGGCCAGACCGGCCAGGGCGTCCTCAATATCCTTGCTGCCCGAGCCCTGGATCAGAACCTGGAAGTTTTGGTCCAGGGGCAACAGGGTTTCGAGAGCCCCCAACAGCTTGTCCACCCCCTTTTGGGAGGAGAGGCGGCCGACAAAGGTGAACAGCGGGTTGTCCGGCCGGTTTTCTAGGGTACCGGTCTGGCGGACTGTTTTTAGGCTGTGCCGGGCTATGGCGCGGAGCAGGCTCTGGCGGCATTGGGCCTTGCCTGCAAGATCGCCGGTGGCTGGATCGAAGGCGGCGGTAAGGCCCAGGGCCTTTGGTTTGGTCGGGTCGAAGTCCGCCGGGTTGATGCCGTTGGTCACGCCCTTGAGCACCACGCCCCGCGCCAGGAGCCGGTGGCCGAGCCAGCCGGTCAGCACGTCCTCGTCGGTTTCCCGCAGTTCTTGGGCATAGTTTTCGCTCACCGTATTCATGACCGCATAGGGCGAGGCGGCAAGCAAGGGGTCGAATTTTTCGTCCAGCAGGTTGTTGCTGATCAGCGCCTCGGGCAGGCCGGTGATCGCCTCGGCAAAGGGCAGGTCGCCCACCTCCTGATGGTAGCCGATCCCGGCGTTGTGGATGGTCACCACGCAGCCGGTTTTGGCAAAGTAGTGGCGAAAGCCCTCGGCCTCGCGGAGCATGGCAGGCAGGATGGCGGTGTGACCGTCGTGGCAGTGGATGATCTCGGGCCGCTCCCCAAGCCGGATCATCAGGGCTGCCGCCGCCTTTTGCAGCAGGACGTTCATGGCGAAGTAATCGAAATGGCCGGAACCCTGGTGGTGAAAAGGGTCCAGGGCCTCGTCTTCCGCGGTATAGGTGTAGACGCTCTTTTTTTCCAGATAGCGGGCCGCATCGATCAGGTAGATGGCAAGCGACCCTTTCTCGGCAGCCGGTTTTCCCGTTTTGGCAAAGACCCGCACATATTCCCGGCGCGGTTCCGCGGCATAGTCCAGATCGATTTCAAAGGCCAGATCCAAGGGGACAAAACCCAGCTGTTTTGGGTCCATGAAACCGTAGAGCGGCAGAACCACGCTGACCTTGCGGCCAGAGCGCATCAGGGCCTCGGCCAGCTGCCGGGCCACATCCTTGACCCCGCCGGCCCCTGCCAGGCCGTCGTATTCGCGGGTCAGCATCCAGACGTTGTTGATTTTTTTGTAAGGGTGGGACTCAGGAGCCATGTCTTCTCCGGCCGGAATAATTTGTTTTGTGTGTTGATGGGAGGCGGGTCAATACTGCACGGGGTCTAAGGGGGGAGAAGGCTCTTTGCCAAAAGAGGCGGCCTTTTCTTTTTTGTAGCGAGCATAAGATATTTGATCCTGTGAAGCGAGATCAAGCGGGTCCTGATCCATCCGCGCACGCATCTTGAGCCCCCCGTAAATATGTTCGTACACCTGTTCTTTTGAGGCGCAACTGGCGCAGCAAACACCAAGGGAAATACACAGGAGCAGGGAGATATATTTCATGACTTTTCCGTTGTTCGAGGGTGCTTAGGCGATGGCCTTCTGCCGGAGCAGATGATCGGCCAGGGTTAGGGCCACCATGGCCTCGCAGACCGGGATGATCCGGGGAATGGCGGAGATGTCGTGCCGACCGCCGATGCTGACCGTGACCGGCTCATGGGCCAGGTTGATGGTCTGCTGCTCCTTGCTGATGGAGGGGATGGGCTTGACCGCAACCCTGGTCACGATGGCATCGCCGTTGGAGATTCCGGCGAGAATCCCGCCTGCGTTGTTGCTGGCAAAGCCGTCCGGCAAAATAACATCGTTGTTCTCCGAACCCCGCATGGCGGCAGCACCAAAGCCCGCGCCGATCTCCACCCCCTTGACCGCGCCGATGGACATCAGCGCTCCTGCCAGGGCCGCGTCGAGTTTCTCAAACACCGGTTCGCCCAGGCCGGCCGGGCAGCCGGTGGCCAGAATCTCGACAATGCCGCCCAGGGTGTCGCCCTCTCTGCGGACCGTTTCGATATGGCTGATCATTCGGGCGGCGGCCTCGTTGTCCGGGCAGAACAGGGGGTTGTCATTGATTTCGGCAAGATGGCGTCTGGCGGTGCTGATCTCGCCCAGGGCCACGGTGTAGGCAATGACCGTGATGCCATGCAGGCCGAGGAGTTTTTTGGCAATGGCCCCTGCCGCCACCCGGCCTGCGGTTTCCCGAGCCGAGGCCCGGCCGCCGCCCCGGTGATCGCGGAGCCCGTACTTTGCCAGATAGGTGATATCGCCATGCCCTGGCCGAAAGATGTCCTTGAGGTTGTCGTAGGATTTGCTGTGCGCGTCCTTGTTGAAGATGGCCAGGGCAATGGGGGTGCCGGTGGTTTTGCCTTCAAAGACCCCGGAGAGGATCTCCACCGCATCCGGTTCTTTTCTGGGGCTGGCCGCCGGGCCCCCCTTGCCGGGCCGTCTCCGGTCCAGCTCCGCCTGAATATCCAGGGCGGTGAGCGGCAGTCCGGGGGGGCAGCCGTCCAGGGTGGCGCCCACGGCGGTGCCATGGGATTCGCCCCAGGTGGTTACGCGAAAAACAGAGCCAAAGGTATTTCCTGCCATTATTTGCACCTAACAGAATATGGGGTCTTTGGGGAGCGAGGCTTCAACGGTGCGAAGAAACTCGTCGTCTTCCAGGGTCTTTTCAATAATATGCACGATTTCTTCCGAGGTCTTGTCGCTGGTGTCCACGGCGATATGCGAACCTTTTTCATAGAGCGGTTCCCGCTCGGCCAGCACCTGGGCCACTTCGACATAGATGTCCGCATCGGTGAGGGAAGGCCGCTGGCTGGCGCTTTTCCCGTCCTCGGACAGCCTGCGGCAGATGGTGTCTATATCCGCAGTGAGCCAGACGGTAAGGCCGGTTTGGCGCAAGAGATACCAGATATCCTGTTGGAGGATTGCCCCGCCTCCCGTGGAAAGGACCACGTCCTTGCGGCAGATCATTTCGGCCAGCAGATCGCGTTCAAGAAGGCGGAACTGCCCCCACCCCTGCTGGGCGACGATCTGGCGGATGGGTTGCCCTGCCCTGGCCTCGATCAGTTCGTCCATGTCGATGAAGTCGAGGTTCAGGTGCTGGGCCAGCATCAATCCCACCACGGTTTTGCCGGTGGCCCGGTAGCCGGTCAGGATGATTTTTCTTCGCGGTGTGAACATATAGAGAATTTACGGGAAGATAGGGGGGGTGTCAAGCGCAGCCTCGGTTGATAGACCGCGAAGAACGAAAAATAATATGAGTTTTATCGAGGCAGATCGCGTGGTTCGGCAGGTCGCGCATTTTCACGATTGCGTAACACGCTGAAATAAAAGCTGTTTTCTTTGTTTGGCGAAATAGGATAAAAAAGGTTTGACTTTGCTTTTTTAAACTGATAATCTTTATCAAACACGAGATAAATTTCTTTGTTCATTCCTTTTATGATGGAGATAAGTCATGGCTGAAAATTGTTGCGGCGGGTTGCAGGTTGGTCAGAATGTCCCGGATTTCACCATGGAAACCTACGAGCCCACCGATTACGGTTTTGGTAAGGTTTCCCTGGAGCAGTTGAAGAAGGCGGGAAAGTGGACAGTTCTGTTTTTCTATCCGGCGGACTTTACCTTTGTTTGCTCCACCGAACTGGGCGATTTGGCGGATGAATATGCGGAGATCACGGCGGCCGGGGCCGAGGTGGTCACGGTGAGCACCGATACCGTTTACACCCATCTGGCCTGGAGGCGGGAAGAAAAATTTCTGGAAAACGCCCAATACCCCATGGCTGCGGACCGTACCGGCACAGTGGCCAAGTTGTTTGGCGTCTATGACTATGGTACCGGCCTGGCCCTGCGCGGCACCTTTATCATCAGCCCCGAGGGGAAGCTGGTCGCCTCCGAGGTGAATTTTTACAACGTTGGCCGCAATGCCAAAGAGCTGGTGAGAAAACTCAAGGCCAGTGTCTATGTGGCTGCAAATCCTGCTGAAGCCTGTCCGGCCCGTTGGGAAGCAGGCGACAAGACCCTGACCCCCGGACCCAAGCTGGTCGGGCATGTGTATGAAGCCCTGAAGTAATTTTGTAACTGTCCAGCAGCACCACACCTGCGTTGTCATCGGCCTGCTCATGTGCAATAGCACATTTCGCAGACCTCTTCCGCGCATATGCGGCACAGTTGAACAGTTATGTGCCGTGATTTTCGTTCAATTTCTGTTTTTATTCTCCTTCCCTCCCCCACTGAAAGCCCCTTTTCCCCCTCCCTGGAAAAGGGGCTTTCTTTTTGGGGCATTAGGCACGATTATTCCCGTGCATGCCGACCCAGAGTCCCAGGAAAAAATGGCGGGCATTGGTGCCCAACGAGCGGGTCCGGTAGCCGCCCTCCTGCACGATCAGCGTGGGCAACCGCAGGCTGCCGAGCATCCGGCCGATTTCTTCGAAATCTGCGGCGGTGAGCGACCAGGTGCCGGTGGGGTCTTTTTCTGCCGGATCAAACCCCAGAGCCACCACCAGAAATTGCGGTTTAAAGGCGCGGACCCGCTTGAGCGCCCTGGCCAGCACCAGCCGGTAAGCTGTGCCGTCCAGCGCTTCAGGCAAAGGGTAGTTGCGATTAAATCCTCTGCCTGTCTCCTCACCCACTTCATCGCTGAAGCCGGAAAAATAGGGATAGGCGAAGCTGGGATGACCGTGGATCGAAAGGGTCAATACGTCGTTGCGCCGATAAAAGATATCCTGGGTGCCGTTGCCGTGGTGGTAATCGATATCCAGCACCGCCACCCTGCCCTCGCGGCTGCGATAATTGGCAGCGATGGCGGCCGAGTTGAAGTAGCAGAAGCCGCCGAACAACCGGCGTTCGGCATGGTGGCCCGGCGGCCGGACCAGGGCATAGGCCAGGCGGTAGCCCTTCTCAAGAAGCTGGGCTGCGGTTAAGGCGCAGTCCACCGCGCCCTTGGCCGCCTTGTAGGCGTTGTGGTTCAAAGGAGTGAAGGTGTCGATGCAATAGTAGCCTGCCCGCACCGGCAGATCCTTGGGGGGCCGAGCCGCGTTGCGGATGGGGAAGACATAGGGGTAGACCGATTTCCCAGGTTCAAGGCTGGTGCATATTTGATGGAGATAATCGACAAACTTTGGGTCATGCACCTTCTTGATGTGCCGCTCGGAAAAATGACGGGTCGGCAGCCGCTCGAACAGGCCGGTGGGCTCGATCCCCTTGAGGATGGAGGCAATGCGCACCGGCGCCTCCACGTAGCCCCGTTCCCGGATATGATGGATATCGTGCTTTTCGTTGACGATCAGCGCGATCAATTTTTCCAGGGATTTGACCGGATGCACCTTGATCGGCTCGGTCTTGATATAGCGGGGTGCACGGCGCAGCACCGGGTCGTCCGCAAACGATTCCACCACCATGTCGATATAGCCCTTGGGGCAATCCTTGCCATACTTGCGGATGAGGATGGCACGCACCACCTCGCGGGCCCTCTCCCTGGCAAGGGGCTGGCCGGTGCCGAGATCGTCATAGACCAGATAGGGCGGGCAATCGTACTCCGGCTTGAGCACCGTTTCGTAGGCGGTATGGATGATGGGCAAGGCCCCGTAACGCTCGTAGAACCGGAGCCGGGATCGGCTTTGCTTTACCGTGGCCGGTTCGCGGCAGATCTTCGCCTCATCGGGCAGGCACTCCATGAAGATCCCCTCATCACCTAGGGTGCGGGCCTCCTCTCGAACCCGGGCGTACAGGGCGCCGCCGATGCCCCCGGCTGCAGCCTTCGGGTCCACGGAGAGGAAGTCGAGAAAGCAGAAGGAAAGGTCCGGGGCATGGTTGAGCAGGGCAAACCCCTTGACCCGGTGCTTCATGTCGTCGGCAACGAAGAGGATGGTGCGGAAGCGGTATTTCAGGGGGTTGGAAAGCTTTTGGGCCAGGCTGTTGATCTCGCTTTCCGATATTGCCGAAAACTGGCTGCGCAGGATCTGTTGCACCTGATCGATGGTTTCGCGGTCGATGGTCAGGGTGTCGTCATAGATCCGGCGGATTCTGAACATGGTCACAACTCCTTGAAGTAGATCACCTTGTCGTCGCCGTCCCGGTAAAAATCATGGAGCACGCAGGCCACTTGGTAGCCGTTTTTCTCGTAAAAAGTGCGGGCTGAATCATAGCCCGGCGTGGAGGAGGTGTCCACGTAAACCTTGGCCGGGCCTTGGGCGCGTAGCTCCGCCTCCATCCGGGCAAGCAGGAGTCGACCTATTCCCTGTCTGCCCAAGGCCGGGTCCACCGCCACCCAGTACAGGTCGAAGCGGCGGTCGGTCATGGGGATATCCCCGTAGCAGATAAAACCCACCCCCCCCTGCTCTTCGCGCACCGCCACCAGGATGGAATAATCGTTCTTGGTCGGGTCCAGGGTGTCGTCGATGACCTCGATGGCCACCTCCACCTCCTGGCTATTGAAATTATCCTGCCGCTCCACCAGCCGGAGCAGTTGGGTGCGGTCTTCTGCAACGATGGGCCGGATGGTGATCATAGGGCGCCCCGCAGAGATACCAACCGGATAAATTCCCCGACCATCTCCGTATAGCTCATGGTGCTTTCGGTCACGGCGGCGGGAAAACCGGCGTCCGGACTCAGGCAGGGATTGGCGTTGATCTCCAGGATGGAAAGGCGGCCTTGTTGATCAAGGCGCAGATCAACCCTGGCGTAGTCGCGCAGACCGAAGAGTCCAAAGCAATCCTGGGCCATGCGGCGCATGGTCAGTTGCAAGGGTTCGGGAAGGTCGGTCGGAAAAATTCGTTGGGTGTGCTGGTACTCAAACGAGTCTTCGTCCCATTTGGCCTTGTAGCTGACGATCCGGTGCAGATCGGCGGGAAAGCCGGAAAAATCGATCTCCGCCAGGGGCATGACCTGGGCCTTAGGATAGCCGAAGAGCGAGACGTTGAACTCCCGCCCGGCAACATACTCTTCCACCAGGATGGCGCCATAGCGGGCGTAATGGTCTTCCAGCCGGGGCAGCAGCTCGGTGCTCTTTTCCACCACCGAGGCCTGCTCGATGCCGATACTGGCGTCCTGGAAGCGAGGCTTGAGGATCACCGGGAAGTTGAGCCCCGCGGGCCGCAGCACCTCGCCGCCTTCGTAGAGGAAAAAGGCAGGGGTGCGCAGACACGAGGCGGTGAGCAGCCTTTTCACCGTGAGTTTGTCCGTGGAGAGAAGCAGCGCCATGGCCGAGGAGCCGGTGAAGGGAATGGACAACAGCTCAAGGACTGCGGCCGGATGGCCGATGAGGAGCGGATCTTCGTCCACCGATTCGCAGAGATTGAAGGCCAGGGTGATCCCTGCCGCTTGCACCTTGCTGACAAAGCAGCCCAGATCGCGGGTAAAGGGGATGCGCACATGGGGCTGGTCCAGCTCGGTGAGCGCACCCTCAATGGCCTCCACCTGGGCCAGGACATCGGCGGATGATTCCCAGTTGGGCTCACCCTTGGGGATCGGCTCGTTATGGATGATCCCGACCTTTAGGTGCTTCATGGCGCAAGCCCGAGTCTGGCAATGGCGGCGGCAACGATCTCGCTGAGTAATTCCTGGTAGGAGATTCCGTACTTGGTGGCGATGATGCAGAGGTCGGAATGCTCGGGGTGGAGCCCGGCCAGGGGATTGACCTCGATGAAATTGGGGATGCCGTTGGCGTCGGAGCGCAGGTCCACCCGGCCGCCGTCGCGGCAGTCCAGGGCGTGCCAGGAGGCCAGGGCGGTTGCCTCTGCTTGCTGGGCTTCCGCATCGTCCACCTTGCGGTATTCCACCAAGTCGTCGCAAAACTCCTTGTTGTGGTACGAATAAACCTCCGGTTCGGAATTGGGCAAAAGCACCACCTCCATGATGCCGATGCTGCGGGCTGCCGGGCCGTTGCCCACGATGCCCACGGTGAACTCCCGGCCCGGCAGGTAGGATTCCACCAACACCGGCTGATGGTAGGTGTGCAGGAGATCGGCGCAGACCACGTGCAGCTCTTCGGCAGTGCTGATCTTGGAGGCCGGGGTCACGCCCTTGCCGGTGCCCTCGGCCACGGGTTTAGCAAAGACCGGATAGGGTAGAGCCACGCCAGCCACATCCGCCATGGACTTCACCACGGCAAAGGCGGGGGTCGGGATACCGAGATCCCGGACCACATGCTTGCTCATGCCCTTGTGCAGGGTCAGGCCCAGGACCAGAGGGTCGGAAAAGACGTAGGGAATCCGGTGTGCCTCCAGCAGCGCCGGGACCAGGGCTTCCCGGCCAAAACCGTACAGACCTTCGCAGATATTAAAGACCAGATCCCAGCGCTCGCCTGCCAGAAGCCGGGGCATGAGGCCCATGAAATTGCCGATGGGCACGGTTTCGTGGCCCATGCCGCGCAGAGCAGCATCAATGGCCGCGATGGTCGATTCCCGGTCGAACTCGGCGGTTTCTTCTTCCCCGTAGCCTGCGGCCAGATAGTCGCTCCGCAGGTCGTAGGTCATTCCGATCAGCATGGATATTTTCCTTGATTCAGTTTGTAATCGATCATAGATGGCCTCTTGCAAAAGGCCTAAAAGTTCCCTCCCCCTCGCCGTTGACACTGCTGGCGGGGGAGGGTTAGAGAGAGGGGGAAATAGCTCTCAAATAGGCGGGTCGTCGCTTCACCCACCCCCCGGCCCCCTCCCGTCAAGGGAGGGGGAACTAGGTTGGACAAAAACCTTATCAGCTTGCCCGGCTTGCCGCGCCAATCACATCGGGGTAGCGGTAGACCTTGCCTTCGTAGTTGCGGATTAAAAGATCGTTGCCCTCACGGCCGACCACGGTTTCCGGAATGAGCGGGATCTTGCCGCCTCCTCCCGGTGCGTCGATCACATAGTTGGGCACGGCATAGCCGGTGGTATGGCCGCGCAGACCTTGGTAGATCTCGAGCCCCTTGGAAACCGGGGTGCGGAAATGGGCTGAACCGATAATGGGATCGCACTGGTACAGATAATAGGGCTTGACCCGGATCTTGACCAGGCCGTGCATGAGCTGCCGCATGGTTTCCACGGAATCGTTGATCCCGGAGAGGAGCACGGTCTGGCTGCCCAGGGGGATGCCCGCGTCGGCAAGCATGGCGCAGGCCTTGGTCGCTTCCGGGGTCAGCTCGTCGGGGTGGGTGCAGTGGATGCTCATCCACAACGGGTGATGTTTTTTCAGCATGGCCACCAACTCGGGGGTGATGCGCTGGGGCAGGACCATGGGGGCCTTGGTGCCGATGCGGATCATCTCCACATGGGGGATCTGGCGCAGACGGCCAAGCAGCCAATCCAACTGCTCGTCGGCCATGGTCAGCGGATCGCCGCCGGAAAGGAGCACGTCGCGGATGGCTGGGTTGTTTGCGATGTAGGCGATGGCTTTTTGCCAGCGGGCCGGGCTGTGGCTCTTGCGGCGGCCAACCATCCGGGAGCGGGTGCAGTAGCGGCAGTAGCTCGAACAGTAGTCGGTGACCAGAAAGAGGACCCGGTCTGGGTAGCGGTGCACCAGACCGGGCACCGGGCTGTGATTGTCTTCGCCTAAGGGATCGTGTTCCTCGCCCTGGGACACCAAGAGCTCGTTAACCACCGGCACCATGGTGCGTCGAAGCGGCTGCCTCGGATCGTCAGGGGAAATAAGGCTGGCGTAATAGGGGGTAATGGCCAGGGGCAGGGTGGCGCCGTTAAAGGCCATGGCCTGCCGCTCGCTGTCCGAGAGGTCTATGAGTTTGCCGAGTTTTTTGAGACTGGTGATGCGGTTGCGAAGCTGCCACTGCCAGTCGTGCCAATCATCATCTGTGGCGGAGGGGAAATGTTTTTGGCGGAAGGTGAGGGAGGGAACTTGGCCGGAAAACGGAAAGGCTGGGCTGGGGCAGCACCCAGGAGGTTCCTCTTGCTCCTCAAGATGGACAACCTTTTGTTGCATCGCTCTTCTCCTTGCTGGCTGGTGAAACCCGTAAAAAGGTCAAAGAATTTCAAAATGATACCGCTGATACCCACAAGCGGATCAGCATACCTGACTGAACCAGTTTATGCCCATTGCGCAGAAAAGTGTCAAGAAAAAAAGCAGGGGGTGCGTTTTTTTTAACTCGTTGTTTTTGCGTATGTTTTTGCTATTTTTTGGCGGGCAATTTTGCTGGCGGCGTGGGGCGGAGCGGATGGTTACGGCTAACTAGCTAAAATCATTTGTAATAACTCGGATAGCTCTTGGAGGCCGAAAGGCTTGGGTGCAACCCCGCAAAAGCCGTATTTGCTGAAATTGGCCATGATCGGGTCATTGGCATATCCGCTGGAGACCACGGCTTTTATCTGGGGATTGATCTGGCGGAGGTGGGCAATGGTCTCCTTACCTCCCATGCCGCCGGGCACGGTGAGATCCATGATCACCAGGTCAAAGGGCTGTCCGTCTTTTTTGGCTTGGAGGTAACGGGTAATGGCCTCTTCGCCGTCATTGGCGGTGTGGGCTTCATAGCCCAGCTGTCTGAGCATGGCGGTGGAAACATTGCGGATGAGTTCTTCGTCATCCATTACCAGAATCTTGCCCTGGCCTTTGTGCAACGGGGCCGTTGCCTCGGCGGGCTTTTCCGCCAGGGATGATTTTCCGGTAGAAGGGAGATAGATGGAAAAGGCCGTGCCCTTGCCCTGTTCCGATTCCACAGTGAGGTGGCCCGCATGGTTGGCGATGATGGAATAGGCCACCGCCAATCCCAGGCCGCTGCCGCTCTGCTTGGTGGTGAAATAGGGGTCAAAGATCTTGGCCAGATGTTCCGGCGGAATGCCGAGGCCATGATCCCGAACGGTGATCAGCACATATTTGCCCGGAGTCAGGAGCAGCTCGCCGGGGCCGACGGTGAGGTTGCGGGCCGTAAGGCGGATGACGCCGCCCTCGGGCATGGCATGGACCGCGTTGATCACCAGATTCTGCAAAACCTGGCCCATCTGGCCCTTGTCCACCTCGGCCAGCCAGAGATCTTCGGCACAATCGTATTCGCACACCGCTTTGGTGCCGCGTACGGCAAAACCGGTCGCATCGTGGATGAGCCCGGCCAGGGAGGCTTCTGTCTTAACGGGCGCTCCGCCCTTGGCAAACAGCATTGGACAAGATAAAAGGAGTTGATTATCTTTGGATTCTGAAATTGGCAGGATATGTTGTAGGGGGAATAGTTGTTATTGTGATTATTTTGGTTGTGATATATAAGATACGCGCGAGGAGAAATCCATACTATGTTCCTAAGGAGAAAGCAAAAAGTGAGCCTGTTTTTGGCTCCGGAGGCGCTCCTCGTCAAACTTTTTCCGCTCCGAGATATCCCGGGCCACGCAGAGGATTGCCGTTTGCGCGTCATAATCGATGAGGCTACAGCTCTGCTCAATGGGGAGAATGGAGCCATCTTTTTTGCGATGGGCAGACTCAAAGATGGCCGTGCCGTCCTTTTTCAGTCGCTCGATGCGGTCTTTTACCAGGGAGGAAAAAGGGGGGGCAACGAGCTGGGTGAGAGGCATCGCGAGGAGTTCTTCCCGCGAGTAGCCCAGGCGTTCGCAGGTGGCGCGGTTCACCTCAAGGAGCTGACCGTCCAGGGCATAGATCAGGATAGCATCGTTGGTGTTGTCGAACAGGGTACGGAATTTTTTTTCCGAAGCATGCAGGGAGTGCATGTGTTGGGCGTTCTTGATCGCTATCGCCGCCTGGTTGGCAAAGCTTCGATAGATGCTGATCATCGTTTCGCTGAACACCCGGGGCTTTAGGGTATGGCCGATCAGCACTCCAAAGATATTCTCGCCCAGCATCATGGGCACGCAGAGGGCGGAACGGATATTTCGTTCCACAACCAGGGATGGAACCTCAAACCGGGTTTCCGTCTGAAAATCCACCACCACCGCAGGTTTTTTTGTAAGCACTACATGGTTGGAGAGGCCCTGGCCCTTGAGCAGGGCATAATGGCCGATGGTCTGCTCCGGAAACCCAAGGGTGTCGCGGATGACCATACCGCGCTGGTCATCGCTCATCAGCATCAGGGTGGAGAAATCAAGACTGAGCAATTCCTTGGAAAGGCTGGTGATTTTTCGGTACAGGCTGTTCAGCTCAACGGTGCTGACCAGGCTTTGCGAGAAGGTAAGCAGCTCGGTCAGGATTTTTTCGTGCTGTTTTCGCTCGGTTATCGGCAGGACCAGCTCCAAGGCTGCGGTGATGCTCCCTTGTGCGTCGCGGATAGGGGTGGCGATGATCTCGTTATGGATCGGCTTGCCGTTTTTATCAAGGCTGGCCGCTTCCCGGACCGCCCGCTCCAACCCTTGTTCAAAAACCTGCCGGGCCCCGCACCACGAGCAGACGCCTTCCTGTTGTTGATAGGTGTGGTAGCAGATCTTGCCTATGGTGTCGCCGTAGATATCCTCTATGACCTTGTTGGCCCAGAGGGTTGTATAGTCGCGGGAGATGATGATGAGCCCGGCTCCGATATTTTGGGTGACGATTTCAAGGATGTCGCTGGTGAGGGGAAAGCCGTTGGCTGCGGGGGTGAGGGGGGGCGCTTCGCTCATTTGCCTGAAAAGCCTCGCATCGGTTGAGGAGGATCTGCGCGGAGGCTGGTGCCGCGCCGCTTACTGTGTTCTCGTGAGTATGCTCTGGGAAACAGAAATGTACAAGGTTAAAAACAGAGGGAAATCTTAGGCGTTATTCCCGAGCTCGGAAAAAGTAAGGGAATCTAACCGCTCCACGAGAGTTTTGATGGTAAAGGGCTTGGAGACATAGCCGTCCATGCCTGCGGTCAGGCATTTCTCGCTATAGCCCTTCATGGCATGGGCGGTTAAGGCGATGATCGGGATGTGTTGGGCTGTTCCCTGTTCCTGGGCGCGGATTTCTGCGGTTGCCTCAAAGCCATCCATTTCCGGCATCTGCACATCCATCAGGATCAGGTCGAAATGTTCGGCCCCGTATTTTTCTACAGCTTCCCGTCCGTTATTGGCGATCACCACGGAATGGCCTTCGCGCTCCAGCAGTTTTTGCGCCACTTTCTGGTTTACGAGATTATCTTCCGCCAGCAGGATGTGGAGTCGTTCCTTCTTTTCCGTCTGTGGCTTTTCGCTTGGCACCCCGGGCGATCCCGGTTGTACAAAAACGGTGGAGATACTTCGGAGCAGATCCTTCTGGCGACAGGGCTTGAGCAAATAGGCGTGCACCCCGAGACTTATGCTTCTTTCCTTGTCTTCCGGCAGACCTGCGGAGGTGAGAATGATCACCGGCAGGTGGGTCAGGATAGGGTGTTGCCGGATTTTTTCAATCAGGGTGAAGCCGTCCATGTCCGGCATCTGGATATCAATAATGGCCAGGGCAAAGGGCGCTGCGGCATCAAGGTGCTCCTGCAAAACCTCCAGGGCCTCTGCGCCGCCGGAGGCAGCCTGCGCCTGCATGCCAAGCTGGGCAAGTTTTTGCAGCAGGATTTTTTGGTTGATGGGGTTATCGTCCACAACCAAAACGGATTTTCTCGCGAGAAAGGCCGGAGATGCTTGCGGTACGACGTGTTCTCCGGACTGCTTTTGGCAGAGGATGGTGAAGAAAAAGGTGGAGCCGACATCGGGCGTACTTTCCAGCCAGATGCGCCCCCCCATGAGATGGACAAGGCGGGAAGAGATGGAGAGCCCCAGGCCAGTGCCGCCGAATTTTCTGGCCATGGAACTGTCCACCTGACTGAAGGCCTCAAAGATCGTTTGCTGCTTATCTTCGGGGATGCCGATGCCTTTGTCGGCAACGGAAAACAGCAACTCAACGGCCCCATCGTACTCCCCTTTGCGCTGGACGTTCAGGAAGATCAGGCCGGATTCGGTGAACTTGATGCTGTTGCCCAGCAGGTTGGTCAAAATCTGCTGGAGGCGAAAGCCGTCGCCAATGAGGAATTCTGGAACATCCGGCTCGATATGGCACAACAGCTCCAGCCTTTTTTCGTGCGCCCGGACCGCCAGCTCCTGGGTGGTGTCTTCGATGGTTTCCCGCAGATTGAAATCGCTGTTGGTGATGTCCAGCTTGTGCGCCTCGATCTTGGAAAAATCAAGGATATCGTTGATAACCTGAATGAGGCGGTTGGCTGAAAGGTCGATGGTTTCAAGATAGTCCCGTTGCTCTTCGGTCAGTTCGGTTTGCAGGGCCAGTTGGGTCATGCCGATGACCCCGTTCATGGGGGTGCGGATTTCATGGCTCATGTTGGCCAGAAATTCGCTCTTGGCTTGGCTTGCCGCCTCTGCCGACTCCTTGGCAAGGATGAGATCGCGGGTCCGTTCTTCGACCTTTTTTTCAAGACCGCTGTGCGCCTGGGTGAGGGCCTGATCCCGGATTTCAATTTCATTGAGCATTTCATTGAAACCCATGGTTAGGGCGCCGATCTCGTCATTGTTTTTCACCGGCGCCCGCAAGGAATAATCCTGATCGCGAGTAATCCCGCGTATGGTTGCGGCAAGATGTTCAATGGGTTTGGTGAAAATCCGCTGAAGTTTTCCCGTGATGAGCCAGACGAGAAAAAAAGTTGTTCCTATGATCACAAGGGCCACGAGGAGATAGCGTTTGATCAGAACCTGTTCATCGTGGAGATCGGAGCGGGCAAAGACCAACCCCACGGTTTTATCGTGGAGTTTTATTTCCGTCAGGAAATCGACGGAATTCTCGCCAAAGACCGGGGTGTTGAGGGGAATGGTCGGTGGCTGAAACCCGCCTACACTGGTGCCGTAGGTGGCAAAGACTCGACGGCTTGGGGTGAGGATGGCGGCGTACTGGATGCAGGGTTCGGCGCGCAGCGCCCGCAGCGTTTCCGTGGCTGCGTCCGGGTCGGAAAAAACCACGGCGGATGATGCGTTTTCAGCAATGGCCGTGGTCAGCACGGCCATGTTTTTTGCGAGGATATGCCTGAAGGTAAAGAAGTCGTAGGAAAACATCACGGTATTGACAAAAAACAATACGCCGCCTGTAACGAGCATGATTATCAGCAGGAGTTTTTTTCTGATCGGCAGCGCGTTAAAGTATTTCATGTTCCCTTGGTGTTTCCTGATCCGGGCGCAGGCGCGAGGTCGTAATGTTGGGAGCTGTGGCGTGGATGGGCCTGTCATACTCCATTGCCGACGGCCGGATTGATCTGAAACTTGATCTTTGCCCCCTTTTGCACAAAGTTGATATCGCCGCCCAGGGTGATGAAGTTTTTCTCTTCGCCCACGGTGATCACCGGTTTTCCCTTGAGCTGGGCCAGCACCCTCGGTAGGTCGGCATTTTTATAGGACTCCAGGAAAAAAACCATATGCGCTTTGCCAAGATCCTCGACGGAGTTGGTGGTGATAATTTTTAAGGGCCGGGCGCCGATAACGCTGTTCTGCAAGGCATGTTCGATGGTGTGCTCTTTGCCCCCGCCGCCGACAAGAACCAGGATAAAAGGGCTGTTTGGGGCATCAAAAGAGCGGTCCGGCCACTTGATGAAATTGAAAAAATTGTAAAGAAATCCCGCCTTGAGTTCGTACTCTTCATAGTCCGCCCCAAATGCCTTGCTAAACGGCAGGACCAGGAGGCACAGGAGTGCGAACACCGCGAAGAATCGCTTGCGGATCGGTGTTGCCTCTCTCTGTGAAATGCCAGTCGCCAAGGACTCTGCCTAGAAAGTCATGCGTACTTGCGCATAGACGCTGCGCGGAATTTCTGAGGGGATGGTGTTAAGGTACAAAGAGCCGAACTAGGGTTGGGCGTTATCCAGCAGATTCCGGCCCACCAGGGAGAGCTCGACCTTGGGGTTGACCTGCCAGCCGATTCGGGCGTCGAGGGCGACATAGCTGGCGATGCCATAGGTCGGCAGGTTGTCCACATACCGCAGCCAAGTGTCCAGGGTGACACCGGAGTTGAGGTCCATCATGGACCTCAACGAGATCTGGTTGCGGGGGCTTTCCCCTTCGGCATCCTCACCCGGGTAAACGCCCTGGCCGGTTTCCTGCAAATCAAGGCGCAGGAAGGTGTAGGCCAATTGCAGCCGCCACCAGTCCAGGGGTTTGGCGTCGGCCACCAGCTCAAAGCCATAGGTGTGCCCGGCCATGGTATTCCCGTCCTTATAGTCGAGCTGGTAGGGCAAGGCCGGATTGCCGGTAAAGGTGAAAGAAGATGTCGCCAGCGGGATTGTCCGCAACCGGCTGTAGTCGTTAAGGAAGGCGGTGGCGTCAAAGGCCAGCCGTTCATGGACCTGGGTCCGGTAGCCGATTTCGTAGGCAATGAGTTTTTCGGACTTGAACTCTTCATTCCCGCTGACGGTAATCTCCGCCAACTGTCCAGGGGGAAGGCCGAGGTAATCACTGGGAACAATGGCGCTGCGTGCCCGCGCATCGCGGTCGGCCTGCGAGGGGGTCCGCACCGCCTGGCTCACCGCGGCCCAGAAGGTATGGTGCTTGTGCGGAGTAAAAAGCAGACGGCCGCTGGGTTGGACCTCGTAGCCGGTGTAATCATTGTGCTCGAATTTGCTGCCAAGGGTGAGCCGGAGAAGGTCATCGACCAGGGTGATTTCATCTTGGGCAAAGGCGCTGAGCAACATATCGGTTCTGCTGGTTGGGTCAAAGGAGACGGTCTGGCTGTTTTCTAGGGTGTCATGGGTGTAGCGATAACCCAGACCCCAGGTAAGCTCCTGTTTCGCTGTGGCTTGAAAGCGGTGCTGAAATTCGAGATCAGCCGTGCCCCGTTCGTCGCCCAAAAGCAGGTCATTGTTCTTTTCCCGATTGTAATAGGCCTGCAGCGACATCTCCGAATTGTCTTTTCCTTTTCTGGTCAACCGGCTCAGGATATTCCCGCCCTTGGTGCTGCTGGGGTTGACGATGTTGGTTGAGAGGGTGGGGCTTGTTGCGTCGGGGATGTTCGTTGTCGCGTCTGACCCCCCGTTGTATCCGTCTCCCTGGATGGTAAACGCATAGGGGGAGTCGGGGGCTCCGCTGTCCAGCCGGAAGCCGCCGCGCGATTGGTGCCAGTCGTCATTGGCCTTGCTGCCGTCGGCGAATTCCAGGTCACCCCGGTAGAAATTTTTCCCGTACACCCGGTAGGTGGTGTGGTCATTGATTTTGGCGCCATAGCGGACGGCGCCAAACCCTTTTTCCTCGGTGCCGGTTCCTGCGGTGAGCAAGCCTCCCTGGGTGTCCGCCGAGTGCTTGGTGATGATATTGATGACGCCATTGACCGCGTTGGCCCCCCACAGGCTGGCCCCAGGGCCGCGGATCACCTCGATCCGTTCGATGTCATCGAGCATGGTGTCCTGGGTGTCCCAGAGCACCCCGGAAAAAAGCGGGTTGTACACGGTGCGGCCATCCATGAGCACCAGCAGCTTGTTGGCGAAAAAGGCATTGAAGCCCCGGCTGGTGACCGCCCATTTATTGCCGTCTATCCGTGCCACCTGCAGGCCTGGCACCATGCGCAGCACCTCTGGGATGGAGGTGGCGCCCGAGCGTTTTATGTCTTCCTGGCTGACCACAAAAATGGCGGCTGCGGCATCGCTGGCCTTTTCGGCTTTTTTGGAGACCGAGGTGATTTCCACGGAAAGCAGCTCTTCAAGGGAAAGCGTGGTGATATTGGCGGTTGCCGCCCAGCAGGGCTGGCTGCTGGCCATGAGGATGGAGATTGCGGCAAGGCCGGTTGCTGCTTTGCGGGACAGATTCCGTTTTCTTCTACGGAGTGAGCGGATGGCTGCCATGGCTATACCTCTCTTTTTGGCCCTGTGGCTATGTTTGATGGGAGCAATAATAAAATTCTACTCTTTTCCCGCAGGACTGGCAAGCGGGAGAAAGATGCTCGGAGTAAGGGGAGGTGCGTTGATAGTTTCATTGGAACACCTTGGTAGCCAGGCGCAGCAGCTTGGAGCTGAGATTCAATTTATTGCTGCGGGCGGCTGCCAGATTGGCCTCGAAGGTCACCTTGTTTTGGTCCATGCTCATGTTGAGGGCGACGCCCTGGAGCGCGGCGTCTTGCGAATCGGCCACGGTCAACACCGGCTTGTCGCCCAGATTGTCGAGAACGCGGCGGAGGTTGCTCATCACCGGGTGGGTGATGAACACGACCTGGCAACCGTGCAAGCCATCCACGCTGTTGACGCGCTTCACCGCCAGGCTGCGGGTGCCGAGGCTCTGGCCCTGCATTTTGTCCAGGTTTTCGCCGAAGGGGTCTGGGCCATAGACGCACAGATTGATGGTGTTCCCCACTTCAGCGGGCCACTCGGTGAATGCCAAGAAATTATACAGAAAGGCCGCCTTGATCTGATACTCGGCCAGGTTTTCGGCATGCACCAATGACGGGCAGCACAGCAAGCCAAGCACCCAGAAAAGGAGGCGAAACCCTGTTTTCTTTCCAGTCTTAAACCAGTCCATGACGCCTCTGGGCATCCGGGTCGAGGTGGAAAAATGTTGGCGACAGGAAGACATTAGAATCGGTAATCCAGCTTGAGCCAGGCGCTTCTGCCGTCTTGAGCCAGGCGGGTTTGCCAATTCGTGTCGGCGCCAGGGTGTTGGTAGTGTTGGTTGAACAGATTGTGCAGCCCCAGGGATACCTCCAACCCCGTGACCCACTTGTCGGCAAGCAAATTCAGGTGGGAAAGCCAGTAGCCGTCGAGGGAAGAATTATCGATGGCCTTGCGGCTTGCGTCGTACTGGAGTTCATAGCCCAAACGCAGACCCTCCCAGGGCAGGGGGCTGGAGAAAAGGAGTTTGCCCAGCCATTGGGGGGCATTGGGCAAATCGCCACCGTCGACATACGCGATCTCCTGATACGACACACTGCCGCGGGCGCGACCACCCCAGTCCCAGCGCTTGTCGGCGGACAGTTCCAGCCCATCGGCCTTGATCTTGTTGCCGGACTGGTATTGCGGCAGACCGCTGACCGGGTCGATGCCCAGGGTTATGATATCCTGCATGCTCCAGTGGTAGAGCGAGGCGCGCACGCTGAAATCGCGGGCCAGCCGGTGATCCACGACCAGTTCTGTGGTGTCGATGGTCTCGCCCCCCAGGCCGGGATTGGCAACCTGCGACACGCCGTCATCGTAGAGCCGCTCATAGGCATTGGGGGCGCGATGGGCGCGGCCGTACAGGGCCTTGAGCGTAGTCGCAGCGGTGGTTTGCCAGATCAGCCCCGCGCGCGGGCTCAGTTTAGTGCCGGTGATATCGTTGCGGTCCACCCGCAAGCCCAGGGTGGTCGACCAGGTGTCGTTGAGGCGCCATTCGTCCTGGGCATAAACCCCGGCGCGGTACCCGGAGCTCTTGATTTCGGTGTCCAGGCCCGGGGTGGTTCGGTCATCATTGGTCTGGTCGATGCGGGGATTATCCTGGTATTCCAGCCCCAGCATGAACTTGTGATCGGTGAATCCCGAGTACAGCGAGCGCAGTTCGGCGCCACGCCAGTTACTGGCGCCGGTGTTGTTGTTGGGCGCGCCTAGATAGTTGAAGATGCTATCAAAGCGTTCCTGGCCCAGGAACAGGCGACCCAGCACATTGAGCGTGTTACCGACGAAGTTGTCTTGATAATGCAGTTGCGTCAGCGTATAGATGTCGCGCTCAAACTGCCCTGATGGCGGCGCATCGGAACGATAGGCTGCAGTGGGGTCGTCCTTGCGCCGATCACCGTGGGCAAAATCCAGGGCCCAAGGGCCGCGGCCGACACGGGTAAAAAATCCCGTGTCCTTCTCGCCGTCCTGGCCGACCACAAGGCTCTCCCCGGAGCCCGAGCCCGGAAAGTCCATGAGCAGATCTTCGCCCCGCGCGTGCATGCCGGAGGCGGATACCAGCACATCGACGCCGTTGTTTAGCATCTTGCCCCAACTGATGCGCCCTTCCCTTAGCGATTGGGGGCTTTGCCAACCGGCGGACAACTCGCCGCCGTCAACCTGGGCCCCGGTGCGGGTGATCACGTTGACCACCCCGAACATGGCGTTCTGACCATAGACCGCGCCGCCTGGACCCGCGACAAACTCGATGCGCTCAATCAGGTCCAGGTCCAACGGAAAATCGCGTCCAAATGGGCCGCTGTCGTATACCAAATCATTAACGCGATTGCCGTTGATGGCGAGTAGCACCCGGGTGTTAAAATCTCCGGGCAGGCCGAAACCCCGTGCGCCCAAATAGGTGTATTGACGGTCGTTGGTGGTGTGAATGCCGGGCAGGCTGGCCAAGGCCTGATCCAGTGTGCGCCAGCCGAAGGCCTTGATCTCGTCGCGGGTGATGATGCTGACCGAGGCGGCCACTTCGGATTGTTTCTGTTCGTATTTTGAGGCGCTGGTGACCGTGGTTTCCAGTAACTGCTCCAGGTTTAATTCGGCCAGTTCGGTCTCGGCCTGGGCAGGCAAGGCGAGTGCAAGGATCAATCCGACAGTTAAGGGGATGTTGGCAGGGACGGCCATATCGCATTTGCCTCGATGGGTTGGATTTTGGGGCAACATGAATAGATGATATTTTCTTGTATAATTTTCTCCGCAACTCTGGCAAGCGAAAGAGGCGACGGGGATATGGTTTTTCCTCGTGGCTTGGTAAGGATAGTTTTGGTTACGTTGTGTTTGCCAACGGCTGTAGGGGTTGTTTGAAAATGGAAAAATAAAGCCTGGCGTTTTGGCCGGGGTTTTGATTACCCTGTTTTTTGCGTAAAATGACGGGGGAAGACATGAAACAGAAAGCTTCGGTTATCAATATCATCTGGCTGTCCATGGTCGTGCTGGCCACGGTGACCGCCGCCTACACCAACCGGATGGACGCCCTGACCAAGGCCTCGTTCGAGTCGGCCAAGGACGCGGTTGTCCTGGCCATCGGCCTGATTGGGCCCATGGCCCTTTGGCTGGGGATCATGAAGGTGGCCGAGGCCGGGGGGTTGATGCGGATTGTGGCTCGGTGGGTGCGGCCCCTGATGGTCCGGTTGTTTCCCGATGTGCCCCACGACCATCCGGCCACGCCCATGGGGATCAAGGCCATGCAGGAACTGGAAAAGCTCGCTCCGGAAAAAGGCACGGCCACCAACGCCATGTGCCTGTTTTTAGCGATCAACACCTCCAGCGTCACCCTGCTGCCCTTGGGGGTGATCACCATCCGGGCCGCTGCGGGTGCGACAAGCCCGGCCGCCATTTTTATTCCTTCGCTTATTGCCACTACCTGCTCCACCATCGTGGCCATCGTGGCGGCCAAGATGCTGGCCCGCGGAAACAGCGGGCAGGAATCGGTCATGGTGTCGAAAATCCATGAGACGAGCGAATCAGAGATCGAGGCAGAGTGCGCTGAACCGGAGCTGTTCCCGCCGAGTACGACCGGGAAATGGTTCATCGGGTTGTTGGTTGCGGCATTTGCGGGGGGGGCTGTGTATCAACTGATGAGTGCGGCGGAGCCGTTGGCCTTTTCCGCAGCCAGCCTCAACAGTCTGTCCAGCTGGCTGATTCCGGCCTTGATTTCCGGGCTGTTGATCTTCGGCTATCTGCGGGGGGTGCGGATCTATGAAACCATCACCGACGGGGCCAAGGAGGGTTTCACCACGGCCATGCGGATTATTCCCTTCATGGTGGCGATCTTTGTTGCCATCGGCATGTTCCGGGCCAGCGGGGCCATGGATATCCTGGTCGCTGTCCTCTCGCCGTTGACCTCTGCGGTGGGCATGCCGGCCGAGGCTCTGGCCATGGGCCTGTTGCGGCCCTTGTCCGGCAGCGGCTCCTTCGCCTTCATGAGCGAGATCATCAAACAGTCGCCGGACAGCCTGCTCTCCGCCATGGTTTCGGTTATCCAAGGCTCCAGCGAAACCACCCTCTACGTGCTGGCCGTTTACTTTGGCGCCATCGGCATCCGGCGCACGCGCCACGCCCTGCCCGCCGCGCTCTGCGGCGAAACAGCAGGGCTCATTGCTGCGGTGACGGTCTGTAATCTTTGGTTTTAAGGTTGCTCTCGGCTATTTGCCCAGCACCGTTTCCTTGAATTTTTCCAAGTCGGTGCGCTCCATGAAGCGGGCGGTACGTTCCAGCTTGCGGGCGTTGGCCGCGTAGTGGCTGAGGCATTTTTCCGCCAGACCGACGACCTCATCATCGTTCAAGTCTTGGGCGATGATGTTGCCAATCCTCGGCAGCCCGCCACCGTTGCCGCCAAAAACCAGGGTCCAGCCGTTCTTCTTGCCAAACACCCCGAGGTCGCGGACAAACCCCTCGCAACAGTTCATGGAGCAGCCGGAAACCCCGACCTTGGCCTTGGCAGGGAGCGGGATGGTCATCAGGGCCTCCAGCTTCTTGCCTAGAGCCGGGGAATCCTGTCTGCCGAACTTGCACCACTGCACGCCCGGGCAGGATTGAATATAGTGGATGCCCACCGGTTTTTTGGGGCCTTCGGCCTGCCCGAAATCTTGCCAGATGGCTGCTGCCGTTTCAGGGGTGTGGCCGCCGATGGCGATCCGTTGGGCCGAGGTGAGCTTGAGCAGCGGGATATTGTGCTTGCGCGCTGCCGCGGCAACGGCTTCCAAATAGTCTGGGGTGACAAGACCCATTTTGGGTCCAGGGAGAATGTTGTAGGTTTTGGGATGCTGGTCTGACATGGGGTGTCCTCCTGAGTTGAGATTCTTTTGCAATCTATCCCCCCTTGTCCGTGAAAACCTTGACCCAGGTCAAGGGAGGTAAATTTTTTTCGGAAAATCAGGGGCTGGCTCGGTCTTGACTTCCGACGGGGATACGGGTAAATGAGCATTGTGTCGCCGCAACGCAGCCTGAACCCAGAGGAGAAAAAATCATGTTCAATATATTGGTGCTGGCCACTACGAATAAGGGCAAGCTCAAGGAGTTTAAGGAGCTGCTCAAGGATTTTCCGGTGGAGATAAGGAGTCTGGCGGATTTCGGCCCCATCCCTGAGGTGGTTGAGGACGGCGAAACCTTTGACGACAATGCCTACAAAAAGGCGCATTTCACCGCCAAGGTTTTGGGGCTGCCGTGTATAGCCGATGATTCCGGACTGGCGGTCGAGGCCTTGGATGGCGCGCCCGGTGTGTACTCAGCCCGCTATGCCGGGGAAAAGGCCCGCGATGTGGAGAATACCGCCAAGCTGCTCAAGGACATGGAAGGTATTACCAACCGCAAGGCTGCCTTCCACTGTGTCATCTCCATCGCCGTGCCTTCCGGCCCTGCCCTGACCTACGAGGGAACCTGCGAAGGCGAGCTGCTCACCGCGCCGAGGGGCGAGGACGGCTTTGGCTACGATCCGATTTTCTTCTATCCCGAGCTGGGCAAGACCTTTGCCGAACTGACCATGGAGGAGAAAAACAAAGTGAGCCACCGGGGCCGGGCCATGGCCGAGATGGCCGCCGAATTCGAGCAGGTGCTCAAGTGGGTGAAACAGCGACTTACCGAGGAAAAACCCGCCAAGCCAGACCACGAGCAGTTTGAGCACAACGACTGGTCCGAAGAGATCATGGTGCGCGAGGTGAAGTAAGGCCTGGTTGCTCGGGCCGTGGTCCTACTCCCCTCGCCCACTCGTGGGAGAGGGGTCGGGGGAGAGGGTGATTGTACTCCGAATCTGCTCCAGCACCCCTTCCAACTGGTGCATGACTTCGTGGTTCCAAAACCGCAATACCGTATAGCCTTGGCCACGCAACCACGCATCCCGCTGTAGATCATATCCCGCCTGTTCGGCATGTTGACCGCCATCGATCTCAATAATCAGCTGGTGTTCCACGCAGACAAAGTCCACGATATAGCGGCCCATGGGTTTTTGCCGCTTGAATTTCAAATCCATGAAACGATGTGCCCGCAGGTTATACCACAGACGCTGTTCCGCTTCCGTCTGGTTGGCGCGTAGTGTCTTGGCATTGAGGAGCACTTTTTCAGTGCTCATTGACCCTCTCCCCCGACCCCTCTCCCACAGGTGGGCGAGGGGAGTTCTCTCTCTCCAAACGAATCTCCCCTCCCTCCTCAACACATTCTACCCCAGACCCTGCCAGTTGCTTGAAAAACGGTCGGCCAAAGAGAAAAAACTCCAGCTCCAGTGAAAGCCTTGCCTTTTTGGCAACCTCGGCCCTGATGGCCAGATCGGCACGCACCAGCTCGCTGAGCCGGGCAAGATCCTCCGTCCCGTCGTCTTGGGTGAGCAGGTCGGTGAAGACCCGCCCAGGACAGGCCTGTGCATGGCGCTCGATCTCCGCAAGGATCGGGTCGTTGGGGTTGATCAGGTCGGTGCGGCGCAGGGTGTTCTGGTAGATGGTGGCCAGGAGCGGTTCCGGCTGCCAGCACTGGAGAATCCTACAGGTTGCGGGGCGGTGCGCATAGATGGTGCAACCGTTGCCTGCTTCGGCAAAGAACAGGCAGGTCCAACCGCTCCCCTGCCCCCGG
>JAPLJG010000085.1 GCA_026388735.1 Deltaproteobacteria bacterium | reverse complement strand
ACAATCTTTGACAGCTTGATGAAGAGGACCTGGATGGAAGGCGAGAGGGCCGAATTCGCCCGGATGCGTTTTTCCAGCAGGCGGGAGAGGCTGCGCGCCCCCCACAGCAGCAGTGCCAGGGTCAGGAGGCCTGTAAGCACGGTGAGCAGCGAAATGCGTACAGTGCCAAAGGTGAGGGCCAGTCGGTCGAGCAGTCGGACAGTGGGACCCAGCAGGTCCATGATGTTGAGGGCCGCCAAGCTCCAGGCAGTGACCGCAATCAGCCTGACCCAAGCGGTATTCTCAAAAAGCGAGGAGGTGGTCTGGACAATTATCCACACCGCCAGGAGATTGACGACAATGGTGAGCAGATCATGGGGCCATTCCGCATCCATGGCGACCATGAGCGAGATCAGTTGCAGGCAAAGCCAGAGGAATGGCGCAGTAAGGGGGAGCACCGCAGAAAGGACGTGGCCGAAACGCCTCTGACTGAGGTCTTGCTCGGGAAACCTTCGTTTGATTCTGTTGCCGATCAAAACGGCGATCAGCCAAGCGCAGACAATAAACATCGCCTGGCTGAGGTGGTCGTAGGTCAGGACATTTTCGAGCAGCCAGTCGTTGAGGAACACAAGTTTTCTTTCGCTGACTGCGGAAAGCCAGAGGCTTTTCATGAGAGATGTTTCCATGGGAGAGATGACTCTGGTGTTTTGTTATCCTTGCAGGGGCAATAGGCCGTGCCGCAAGTATAGCAGCAAAATCAGAACGAGCAGAGAAAAAAGCGTAATGGGGATGCCCGTTCTGGCGTGTTCCCGGAAGCTAATCTCGATCTGGAATTTCCTTGCCTGCTCGATGACGATGAGATTGGCGATGCTGCCGATGATGATCAGGTTTCCGGCAAAGGTGCTGGACAGGGCGAGAACGTACCATTGTTCCTGCGTGGCTGGGTCAAGGAACCGGACCAGGAGCATGGCGGCGGGCACATTGCTGACTAGATTGCTCATCAGGGTGGAGATGCCGGTGAGGGCAAAAAGGTTGGTGATCGTCAGGCCCTGCTGGGCCATGGCCTCCATGATCAGGCTGGGGATATTGCGGCTGGTTATGCCGTGGACCACGATGAACAGGGCGCAGAATAGGGTGAGCAGGTGCCAGTCCACCAGCTCCATGATCTGGCGGGAATGCATCTTTCTGCTGCACAGCAGGATTCCGGCCACGGTGATGGCGGAAAGCTCCCGTGGAATGGGGGTAAAGAAAAGACCGACCAGAACTAGCATGGCGATGATTCCCTTGGCGCTTTGCCAGGGATCGAATTCGGGCCATTCGGGTATCTGCCCCATGGCTTGGGGAACCGAGGGCGCGGCAAAGCGGCCTTTGTAAGTGCGGCAGAGAATAGCGTAAGCGCCGGCCAAGGCGAGGAGCGCAGGCGGGGTGCACCAGAGCAGGAATTTGCCGAAATGCAAATGGCCGACCTGGCCGATCAGCATGTTCTGCGGGTTGCCGATGATGGTGGCGGCTGAGCCGATATTGCTGGCAGCGGCAAGGCCCAAGAGAAAGGGCAGGGGGTTGAGTCCTTTTTTGAGCAGGGCCAGGCAGAGGACGGGGGTGAAGGCCAGGCAGACAATGTCGTTGGCCAGCAGGGCGGAAAGCAGGGCCGCCACCAGCATGCTGGCAAGGAGAAAAAGTCGGGGCCGGTCCAGCAGGGTGGTGGTGCGGCTGGCGACCCAGGTGTAGAAGCCCCCCAGCCTCAGCCGGGCGGAAAGCACCATCAGGGCGTAGAGCAAAATGATGGTGGGCAGGTCGATGGCCCCCATGGCCTCGGTGAGCGGCACTGCACCGCTGGCGATCATGGCGATCGCCCCCAGCAGGGCGATGCCGGTTCGGTCCAGCATCAGGCCGGGGATTCGGCCGATGGCCACGCCGAGATAGGTTATAATGAAAATGACCACGGCAAGATCGGGCATGTGCTATCCTGAGGAAGGGGGTTGCAAATAGGCAAACTCTATATATCCCCGAGGGGTTGGGGAAGGCAAAGGTTATGTGAGGTTGTCTGGTAAAAATCCGTTTCTCCAGACCCGGAGTTCTGCCCCGTCAAAAGATTGACGTGCATCCCTTGACAGTGGCTGGCGGCGCGCTTACGGTATTTGCAGTACACCAACGGAGGCGCTTGGCTATTCATTTTCTTTTGCTTAAGGAGCAACGGATATGCAGTTTGATAAATTCACGGTGAAATCACAGGAAGCGGTGCAGGCTGCCCAGAATCTGGCTCAGGGCAAGGGGCATCAGGAGATACAGCCCGAGCATCTCATGCGGGTGCTGCTTGATCAGCCCGATGGGGTGGTGGTGCCGATCCTGCAGAAGATGGGGGTGAACCCGGCCCTGCTCCGGCAGGAGATGGATGACCTTTTGGCCAAGTTGCCCCAGGTGAGCGGCGGCGGCTACACCCAGGCTTATGCCGGAAAACGATTCCAGGCCCTGCTGGACCGGGCCTTCAAGGTTGCCGGGGAGATGCAGGATGAGTATGTCAGTCTGGAGCATCTCATCCTTGCCGTGCTCGACGACAAGGACTCCCCGGCAGCCCAGGCCTTTAAGCGTAAAGGAATAACTCGGGAGGCCTTTTTGCAGGCCCTGGTCGCCATTCGCGGCAACCAGCGGGTCACCGATCCCAATCCCGAGGAGAAATATCAGGCCCTGGAAAAATATGCCCGTAACCTCACCGATGTTGCCCGGCAAGGTAAACTCGATCCGGTAATCGGCCGGGATGACGAGGTGCGGCGGGTGATCCAGGTGCTTTCCCGGAGGACCAAGAACAACCCGGTCTTGATCGGCGAGCCTGGGGTGGGTAAGACCGCCATTGTCGAGGGCTTGGCCCAGCGGATCGTTAACGGCGATGTGCCGGAAACCTTGCGCAACAAGCAGGTGCTCTCCTTGGATTTGGGCGCGCTGGTGGCTGGGGCCAAGTACCGTGGCGAGTTCGAGGACCGGCTCAAGGCGGTACTCAAAGAGGTGCAGAAACGGGAAGGGGAGGTCATCCTCTTTATCGATGAGATCCACACCTTGGTTGGGGCAGGGGCCGCGGAAGGGGCCATGGACGCCTCTAACATGCTCAAGCCCGCCCTGGCCCGGGGCGAATTGCACTGTGTCGGCGCCACCACCTTGAACGAGTACCGCAAATACATCGAAAAGGATGCCGCCTTTGAGCGCCGCTTCCAGCAGGTTCTGGTGCAGGAGCCTTCTTTGGACGATACCATTGCCATCCTGCGCGGGATCAAGGAAAAATACGAGGTCCACCACGGGGTGCGGATCAAGGATTCCGCCACGGTTGCGGCGGCGACCCTGTCCAATCGCTATATCACTGACCGATTTTTGCCGGACAAAGCCATTGATCTCATCGACGAGGCGGCTTCCCGGTTGCGGATCGAGATCGATTCCATGCCCCTAGATCGATTCCATGCCCACCGAGATTGACGAGGTCGATCGCAAGCGGATCATGTTGGAGATTGAGCGCGAGGCCCTGAGAAAAGAAAGTGATGTGGGTTCGAAAGAGCGGCTGGCCAAGATCGAGGCGGAGCTTGCCGAGATCAACGAGAGCTTGACCGCCATGAAGGGCCACTGGCAGCTGGAACGGGATATCATCCAGAAAATCAGAAAGGTCAAAAGCGATATCGACGAGGCGCACATTGCCGAGCAGCAGGCAGAACGGCAGGGCGATCTCAGCAAGGTGGCCGAAATCCGTTACGGCAAGATAGTGGAACTTGAGAAACAGTTGGCCTCCGAAAATACGCATCTTGCCGAGATCCAGAAGGATCGGAAGATGCTCAAGGAAGAGGTGGACGAGGAGGATGTGGCCCAGGTGGTGGCCAAGTGGACCGGGATTCCCGTAGATCGGCTGCTCTCTGGAGAAAAGGAAAAGCTGGTCCATGCCGATGACGAACTGGCCAAACGGGTAGTGGGCCAGAAAGAGGCGATCACTGCGGTGGCCAATGCGGTGCGGAGGGCGAGGGCTGGGTTGCAGGACCCCAACCGGCCCTTGGGCTCCTTTATCTTTTTAGGCCCCACCGGGGTGGGAAAAACCGAGCTGGCCAGGAGTTTGGCCCATTTTCTTTTTGATACTGAAAAGGCCATGATCCGTTTGGACATGAGCGAGTTCATGGAAAAGCATTCTGTCTCCCGGTTGATCGGCGCACCTCCGGGTTATGTGGGCTATGAGGAGGGCGGCTATCTTACCGAGGCGGTGCGGCGCAGGCCCTATTCGGTCATCCTCTTCGACGAGATTGAAAAGGCCCACCCGGATGTGTTCAATGTTTTGCTCCAAATCCTTGACGATGGCCGGATGACTGACGGTAAGGGGCGGACCGTGGATTTCAAGAATACCATCTTGATCATGACCTCGAACCTGGGCAGCCAGTTGATCATGGAGATGGGCGAGGGCCGGAGGGCCGAGATGCAGACCCAGATCGACGCCATCCTCCATGCCCAGTTCCGGCCCGAGTTTTTGAACCGGATCGATGAGATCATCATCTTCCACAGCTTGGGCCGGGAAGATCTTGCCCAGATTATCGATATCCAGGTGGACTTGCTCACCCAGCGGCTGGCCGAGCAGAAATACACCGTTACCCTGACCGAGGCGGCCAAGGAGTATTTGATTGAGGTGGGCTACGACCCGAGCTTCGGGGCAAGGCCGCTCAAACGTGCCATCCAACGCCATGTTCAGGACGGCTTGGCCATGAAGATTCTGGATGGCACCTTTGTCGAGGGCGACACGATCGTGGTGGACCGTGGGGAGGCAGGGCTTGTCTTTGCCAAGGGATAAATAGAAGAAGGTGCAGACCGGGATTGTGGATGATCCGGTCGGCCTTTTGTGGTATATGGGGGCTTGCGAAAAGGGGCAGCATGATTTTGTATGATATCTTTGGCAGCGGAATACCAGATGAAAAATCAAGAAAAGATAGCACATATAGTTGAGCTGGTCGGTCAGCGTGCGGATAATATCTTTACGGCTCGGGGCTACTGTTGTTCCGAGTCGGTAATTGTCGTCATCAATCAGGCTTTTCGCGGCGATCTCAGCCCGGAACTTGCCCTCCGACTTGGTTCCGGGTTTTGCCACGGCATGGGGGGCGCTGGGTGCACCTGCGGCTCGCTGGCCGGGGCCGAGGTAGCGATAAGCCTTTTTCTTGGGCCGAGGCAGGCTGCGGGCATGAAGGCAAAGGAGTTTGAGAAGGTGGCCAAAGAGATGCACGACAGGTTTAAGGCCCGGTTCTCTACCACCTGTTGTCGAGTGCTGCTCAAACGGCGCAAGGAAAAAAACGGCGCAACCTGTAAGGAGTTGACCGTGGGTGGGGCCGAGATCGCGGCCGGATTGATTCTTGAGCAGAGGCCGGATTTGGCGGTCAAGGTCGATCTGGATTTTCTTGGTGTTCGAGAATCAAAGCTTGGGGTGCTTGGTCGGAAATTGCTGGGTAAGGAATAGACATGTCTTGTTTTTTGAAGTGTTCCGCATGAGTGCCTGTACGGATAAGCCGCAACCCCTAAGACTGAAAGGCTTGGAGATTTCCCCCCCGCTTTTTTTGGCCCCCATGGCCGGCTTGACCCATTCGGCCTTGCGCCGTCTCATCCTGGAGCTGGGGGGCATTGGCCTGTTGTCCACCGAGATGCTTTCCGCCACCCGCCTGCCCTCGGAAAGTCCGCAACTGTCTCCCTATCTGGTGCGCAGCGCCCAGGAAAGCCCTTTGTCTTATCAGCTTTTGGTCAGCCGGGTGGAGGAGGTTGCCCCAGCCATAGCCAAGCTCCACGCCCTGGGCGCCGAGGCCATCGATCTCAACCTGGGCTGTCCTGCCCCCACCGTTCGCCGTATGGGCGCAGGCAGCCGTCTCATGGATGAACCCACCTTGGTGCAGGCCCTGGTGGCGGCGGCAAGAAAGCAGACCGACCTGCCGCTTACCGCCAAGATTCGATTGGGCGAGACCCTTGATGAGGAAAGGCTGCGGAATTTTTGCCAGATGCTGGAAGGCGAGGGGATTGATCTGCTTTCCGTGCATGCCAGGCTGCGGGGCGAGCCGTTCGTGCGTAAGCCGCGCTGGCCATGGGTCGGCAAGGTCAAGGGCTGGGTGAATATCCCGGTTATTGCCAACGGCGGGATTTTTACGGTGGAGGACGCCAGGAATTGTCTTGCCCAATCAGGGGCGGACGGCCTCATGATCGGCCGGGCCGCAGCTATTCGGCCCTGGATTTTTGCCGAGCTGGCCCATGGGGTGTACGGAGTGGGCCAGGAGGTTGGGACGGTGAACAAACCGGCGCTCTATCTGCGCTTCATCGAGCTGCTTGAGGAAAGTTTCCTGCCGGAGCGGCGCTTGGGCCGCCTCAAGGAGTTCAGCCATTACTTTGCCAAGAATTATCCCTTCGGACATCATTTGGCCTCGGCCGTGCAATCCAGCGGTTCCGTTGCCGAAGCCAGGGAACGGGCCTGTGCTTTTTTTGCCAAAAACGAGGCAACCGTCGAGGATTATTGAGCGGAGAGCAGTTCGAATACTTGATCTTTCATGTCGATGAGATCGTCCGGCCCCAGATGCAGTTCCTGCAACACATCCCCGTTGAGTTCGCTCCAGTCTTCCGGGTCCCATTCGCCATCGATGATCCGATCCGCCATGCCGATGGAATAGCCAAAGGTGTACGCAATGTAGTCGGCGACTCTGAGGAGGGCGATGAGCTTGCTCGGCATGGCGCCCAGCCCGGCGAGGTTGGAGGTGTGGTGGTGGATGATGGTTTTGCATACCGCATCGGGAAGCGACCAGGTCTTGGCCATCAACCCCCCCACCACGCAATGATCGGAGCCGACTAGGGCATCCTCCTCCTGAATGATGTCGCGCTTATGGCTGAGAGCGGCATGGGTGAATGCTTCGTACGCTGGACTGCGTTTGAGCAGCATCGGAATGGCGCAGTCGTGGAACAGGCCGGTCATGTAGGCCATGTCCGGGGTGATGTCCTCAGCGCCCAAAACGCCGCGCATGGTTTTAGCCAGAGACTCTGCGGCCACTGCCGTGTGCAGGGAATGCTCCCAGAAAATCCTGTCCCCTGCGGAGCCGGTACCCAAGGCATCCTGCAGGCAGGCGGTGAGCACTACCTTGCGGAAATTTTCCAACCCCATGTAGGTCAGGGCCTGGACGATGGATTCGCATTTGCGGGCCAAGCCGAAGAAGGGCGAGTTGATGACGTTGATGACCTTGGCGCTGATCGCGGCGTCCTGGGTCACCAGATGGGCGATGCGACCGAAGTCGGGATGTTCGGCGCGCATTTCCTTGTTGATCTCGATGACAATGGTGGGCTGGGCCGGTAGTTTGATCTTGCTGACGATCTGCTTGGCATGTTCAAGGCGCTGGGCGTTGAAATCAATGGTGGTCATGGGGTGCGCATCCCTTACGATTGATGGTGAAAGGCATCAACGGGCTATCGGTCGGTTATTGTCTCTCGGCAATGGTAGCATGTTTGGCAGAGGTTACGAAGAAAAAAATGTCTATTCGCCTTTCTTGTAATTGCCTACAGTCAAAGCGGATTATCGCTGGGGCGAGCGCTTTTGGGGACACTTTTTTGAAAGCCTGTTATGGTGTTGCTGTGTGTGTGTTTGTTATAATGACTTCGACAAATTTTCTCGATCAATGGTAAGGATGAAAGGAAGTACAAGGACTCGTATCTTGCAGACCGCGCCCGCCTATCAGCCCATACAATATGGAAAATTTCTTCTTCTGGACCGCATCGCCCGTGGTGGCATGGCGGAGCTTTGCCGCGCCAAGATCATCGGCTCCCAGGGGTTTGAGAAGCTGATCGCCATTAAAAAAATCCTGCCCCACCTGGCTGATCAGGAGGAGTTTGTTTCCGCCTTTATCGATGAGGCCAGGCTCGCCGCTTTCCTGCACCACCGTAACATCGTGCAGATTTTTGATTTCGGGGAAATGGCGGGAGGATATTTCATCTCCATGGAGTATCTTTCCGGTAAGCCGTTGCGGAATCTGATGAATTGTGCGGGGAAAAGCGATGTTCGGCTTCCCTTGGGCATGGTTCTTTTTATCATCGCGGAAATTTGTGTCGGCCTGGACTATGCCCATAATCTGAAAAATTTTTCCGGCGAGCCTCTTGGAATTGTCCACCGCGATATCGGCCCGCAAAACATTTTCATCACCTATGACGGACAGGTAAAGATCATCGATTTCGGCATCGCTCGGGCAACGAGTCACAATACCGTCACCACTGTTGGATCGCTCAAGGGCAAAATTGCCTATATGTCCCCGGAGCAGGCAAGTGGAAAGGAGATTGATCATCGGTCCGATATTTTTTCAGTTGGGATTATCCTGTATGAACTGGTGACCGGAAGACATCTTTATACTGCCGAGGATAGCGGACAGCAACTCGCCCTCGCGGCGGACTGTAGGTTTGTTCCTGCCAGAGAGCTGAATGCCTCTCTGCCACCATTGCTTTATGATATTCTCGACAAAGCCCTGGCTCGGGAACCCGATGATCGTTACCAGACAACCGGGGAGTTGTGGGCCGATCTTGAGAGATGCGCTAAAGAAACAGGGGCGTTCGCCACGGCACCGGAGTTGGCTCTCTTCATGGCACAATTTTTCAAGGCGGACATGGAGCATGAGGAAGCGGCGCTACGTCAAGACGTTTCCGTTGAGTTGCCTTTGGCCGATGAAGTTCTGGATTCCGAAATTTCCTCCTTGGAGCCGACGGTCTTACTTGCAAGGGAGGAGCACGCTCCAGAATTCAAGGTGCAGGAACCTCGCCTTCACAGACGGATCTTTCTCCTAGTGGTTGTGGTGTTGGTGCTGGGGATGGGAGGTGTTGCGGCGGTTAAGTTTTTTGGCAAACTTGAAGAGAAGGCGAGCGCTATCTCCGTTGTCAACCCCGCCCAAGAGAATCCGATCGCGCTGCAGGATGAGGCGCGAAGCTATTTTACTCGGCTATTGACGGGGCAGGCCCAGGCATCGGGGAGAAGTCTGCCTCCCAAGGATTTGGCGGATTTTGACCGCCATGCTTCTTTGTTTATGGAGAAGTCGCCCCGTGAAGCCGGGATTGTTCTTGAAAAACTCGCCCTTAGCTATCCCAACAGCGCTCGGGTTCATTTTCAACTCGGCCGACTTTACACCCAGCGCAAGGAAGTGGACAAGGCAATGGCCGCCTATCAAAAGGCCGTATCCCTGGATAGCAAAATGGATGAGGCTTTTTTCAATCTGGGCTTTCTCCATGCCGACAAAAAAGAGTATAAAGAGGCCAAGGCAATGTATGCCAAGGTTATAGAGCTTGGCCCCGCCTATGTGGACCCCCCAAGCTGCAAAACTGTATGAGCAGTTAAAAAACAAGAAGAAGGAACCATGAAGCGCGCACTCTCTTTTTCATCGTTGTTTTTGTTCTTTGCTGGCATTTTTTGCCTTGCTTGTTTGGCTGGCTGCGCAATGTTCGGCGATACAGGCGGGAAGGCTGACGAAGCCAGACAGGATGTCTATGTCCACACGGTGGAGTGGCCAGGGGAGACGCTGCCCATGATCGCTCAGTGGTATACCGGCAACAAAGACAACGGAAAAATCTTGGCCAAAACCAATCCCGGCATTTCGTCCGAGCGTCTTGTGGTGGACGACCAGATTCTTATCCCTTTAGATTTGGTGAAAAACAACAAAAAGATGCCAAAGGAATTCTTCTCCACTTTTAGTGCCAAGTCCCCTGCTGGGCCCAAAAAGTCTTCGTCTAAAACAAAACAAGCGGTGGAGAAGAAAGAGGATTTCCAACCCTATGGACCCAAATGAGTCGGCTGGCTATTTTATCTCGGCAAAGGGATCACGTTTCGAGAAGGTTGTGAAGAAAAAGATGTGAGGGGATGGGCGGCGGCGTTGTGGCCGCTGTTATATGAGAAAACAAGAAACGCCCCGTTTCGGAGATGATCATTTCTCTGAAGCGGGGCGTTTCTTGTTTTGCTGGCAGGTTAGAAGTTAACCCGTACCCCAAAAAGGAGGTTGTGGCTTGCGAAATCCATTTTGACGGTATCGTTGTCGAACTTTGCATCCGCAGTGGCTAGGTAGCGGTATTTTACATCAAGGGTGACTTTTTGCTCAGAGCATACCCTACGCCAGCGCCCACCTGATAGGCAAAGACCGTGTCATCTACGCTGTACCCATCACCGGCCCATTTTATTTTGGCAAAGCCCAGACCCGCGCTGAGATAGGGAGTAAAGGCGCTGCTGTTGGTGAAATCATAGTAGCCGTTGACCAGAAAGGAAAGGGCTGATACATCCCCGGTTGCGTCAGAGGTTACACCAGCCCAGCTCGCTTTGTCTTCATCCGCTTTCTGATAGGCGATCTCGCCTTCGAGCCGGGTGTTGCCGAAATTGTAGCCGAGGGCTGCGCCAAGGGTCCAGCCGGTATCATATGAAGTTGTAAGGGTCGCGGGAGCGCCGGTTTCTGTGGTATCGGAATCACTTGGCATGGCGAGGCCAAGATTGGCGCTTACGTATGGCCCTACTGCGGCCTCCGCGCTGTAGGCAGGAGACGTGAGCAAAAGCGCCAGGGCGCAACCGGAAAAAACTAACAGATTTTGTTCATGGGTAGTCCTTACGTGTTGAGTTCTTAAAAAAAGGTTTTTGTGGATAGGGAGTTTCGATATTCATTGTCTTGGTGGTTTTGTGGGTAACTCCTGTGGGAATATTGACCAGGGAGAACATCATTTTTTCGCCTGGCAAACAGATATCACAAAACTCCCATTATGTGACAGGAAAATGTTAAAGAAATGCATTTTTTTCGTGGAATTGTGCAGAACAGCGCGTTGGTGCAGGAAGATCAAGGATATGAGCGCAGGGAATCCGGCTCTCTTGGTTGGTTGTCCGTGGCGTTTATTTCATGCGTGGGCGGGGGCTGCTGGGCGATTGCCTTGGCTGTCCCTCCGGCGCCGCAGCCATTTGTAGCCTTCATGGCTTAGAAAAAGCGCTACCGGAAAGGGCAGCAGTATCCAAAGCTCACCCATCGGCACATGGGCGGTGTTGAAGACCTTTTGCACCGGGGCCACGTTGAGGATGGTCCAGACCCAGATCAGATTGACTGCCATGCCTGCCAGCATCAGACGGTTGGAAAAAATTCCCAGGCTGAAAGCGGAAAATTCCCAACTCCGCATGGTCCAGGCATTGAACAGCTGGCAGGAAACCACGCCCAACAGGGTCATGGTCATGGCCTGTCGGTGCAGCAGCGGATCGGCAAGGGTGACGGTCCCGTAGTGCCAGCCATGCAGGAGCAGGAAGGAGAGGAAGGCGACCATGGCCGCCGTTGCCTCGATAAGCCCCAGGAAAAAATAGCCCCGTTGGAATACCTCCCAGTCGAGGATTTTTTCTTCTTTACCCACCGGCGGTCGGGTCATGATGTTTTTTTCCGGACCTTCGCTGCCCAGGGCCAGACCTGGGAGCATGTCCGAGCCGAGATCGATGGAGATGATCTGGATCACCGAGATCGGCAGCGGGATTTTCAGGAAGAATTGCAGGATATAGGGCACGATCTCCGGGGCATTGTGGGAGAGGATGTAGGTAACGAATTTCTTGACGTTGAAATAGACGGTCCGGCCTTCTTCAATGGCGACGACGATGGAGGAGAAGTTGTCATCGAGTAGCACCATGTCCGCAGCTTCCTTGGCGACCTCGGAGCCGGAGAGACCCATGGCGATGCCGATGTCCGCTTTTTTCAGGGCAGGCGCATCGTTGACCCCGTCGCCGGTCATGGCCACCACCTCGCCGAGGTTTTGGAGGGCCGTGGCGATGCGCAGCTTCTGGCTGCTGGCCATGCGGGCAAAGAGTACGGTTTCTTTGGCAAGGATTTCCTCCAGTTGCTCGTCCCCCATACCTTCCAGCTCTGGGCCGGTGATAACCCGGTCGTGCTCCAGGCCGATTTGTTGGGCAATGGCTGCGGCGGTGCGGGGATTGTCGCCGGTGATCATCATGGTCCGGATGCCGGCGTCCTTGCAGGTTGCCACCGCCTCGGCCACCCCGTGGCGCGGCAGATCCATGATGGCGGCCAAGCCCAGTAGGGTCAACCCTTCCTCCTCTGCCTTGTCGCTACGGGCGATCACCAGCACCCGCAGAGCCTGGCTTTCGAACTCCTTGGCTTGGGCAAGGGCGGCCTCCTTTGCCGCATCGGTGAAGGGCTGCACCGAGTTATCATCGGCCAGGTAGGAGGTGCATTTGGGCAGTAGCGCCTCCACCGCGCCCTTGGCAAAGAGCCAGGTTTTTTCTCCCTCCTGATACACGGAGGACATCATCTTGCGCTCGCTGGTGAAGATGAATTCCTGGCCCTTTTGCATGATCGGCGGGCTGACTCCTTTTTTGTGGGCTGCGGCAACGAGGGCCAGTTCGGTGGGGTCGCCGTGCAACCCTTCCTCGTCGATTTTGGCGCGGCAGTTGAGGAGTCCGGCGGTGAGCACGGCGGCAAGGCGATCTTCCGCGGTATCGTTGGTTCGGTCAAAGGAGAATTCGCCTGGTTCTTGATACCCCTCCCCGGAAATGGCAATCTGTTCTCCGCCTGCCAGCCAGAGGTGCGTCAAGGTCATCTCGTTTCTGGTCAGGGTGCCGGTTTTGTCCGTGCAGATGACCGTGACGCTGCCCAGGGTTTCCACCGAGTCGAGATTTTTGATCAGGGCATTGCGTCGGGCCATGCGCTGGCTGGCTAGGGACAGCGATAGGGCAATGGTTGGGAGCAATCCTTCCGGCACATTGGCGACAATAAGGGCGATGGCAAAGGTCGAGGCGAGCACGACTCCCTTGCCGGAGAACAGGCCCAGGGCGAAAAAAAAGCCGCCCATGCCCAGGGCAATGATCGTGAGGAGGCGGGTGATGTGGATGATCTCCCGCTGCATGGGGGTGATGGCCTTGCGCACGTTTTTAGTCAGGCTGGCGATTTTGCCGAATTCCGTGGCAGTGCCCGTGGCGCTGGCCACTCCGACCCCACTGCCGGAAAGCACGGTGGTACCGGCAAAAACCATGTTTTTGGCGTCCAGATCCCGTTTTGCCTCGCCTGGCAGGAGAGCGCGGGCCACCGGAGCTGATTCGCCGTTCAGGGAGGAGAGATTGAGATAGAGCGAGTTTGACTCGATGAGAATCCCGTCCGCCGCGACCTTGTCCCCCTCTTCCAGAAGCATGATATCGCCGGGCACGATCTCGTGCGCCGTGGTTGCAACAATCTTGCCCTCCCGGCGCAGGGAAACCTTGGTGGGCATCAGTTTGAGCAGCTCCTCCATGGCTTTATCCGCCCGGTATTCCTGCCAGAAGGTGAAGGTGGCGTTGATGATCACCGCAGCGAGGATGGCATAGCCCAGGATATCACTGCCCTGCCCAGGGTCGTAATGATCGGCGACAAAGGAGAGGAGGGCGGCCACCTCCAGGAGAATGGCGAAAAAATTGCTGTACTGGCCCAGATAGGCAAGAGAATAGTTTTTCTTCGCTGCGGTTGCCAGCTCGTTGGCACCGAACTCCACGAGCCGGCGGGCCACCTGGTCGGCGGTCAGACCGTTTTCCGAGGTTTTCAGACGGAGGAAGAGATCCTTACGGTCGAGGGCGAAGAGTTGCATCAATTTTTGTCCCTGGCGTAGAAGGCGATGGTGTTGACCGGCGTGTGCCAAAAGAGCCTTTCCATGGGGTTTTCCCGGAAAAATTCTGGAAACTGGGAAAGCCTTCGGCCTCCGATGATCATGAGCTGGAAATCATGGCGGGCCAGGTGGTGGAGGATTTGATCAACCTCCCCGGAGGTTAGGGCGTGTTTGATGGTAAGGGGAATATCTAAAAGTTTCATGGTGTTGGCATAGTGGCTCAGGCGGGTGTTGATTTTTTGGAACAGCATTCTGGTGGTATGGGTGTCCATGGCGGCCAGCCTGCGTCTGTTCGTGGGATGAATGCTGTATATCTCCGTTGCCGCACCAAAGGCCTTGGCCAGGGAGCTGGAAAAGGCGAATTTTTGGGCGGAGAGTCGGTCTTCCCTGATGGGGAGCAGGATGTTTTCGGTTACGAAAACCGCATTCACATGGGCGACGCGGACCACGGCCAGATTGGCTGGCAAGGACAACCGGCTCAGCTTTTCGCTGAGCGAGTTATGGAAAAACCGGTTTTTCTTTTTCGTCCTGGTGCTGCAAAAGAGGGTGTCGGTTCTGGCTGCGGCAAGATATTTCCGGATGGCTTCGACCGGTTCCCCGGTCAGGAAAACCCGTTCTGTTTTGACCCCGTAATGGGTGGAAGCCTCTTCGGCCTCTGCCATGCTCAGCTCTACCTCCTCCCGATGGTCGGAGGGGTTGAGTACATGGAGCAGGCAGAGGGTGTAGTCAAAGAGCGCGGCGTAGCGCAGGGCGTAGAGTGCCGTGATATCCGAGGAAACAAGACCGTTCATCGCGGCAATGACTTTCATGGGCGTGTTTCTCCTGGTTGTAGTCGGGGAAGGCCTGAGGATCAGGTTAGGTTCTGGAAGATATTCTTCAGTCCGGTGGTGATGAATTCCACGGAAATGGCCGCCAGGATAAGGCCCATGATCCGGGTGACTATGTTGATTCCGGTTTTGCCGAGTTTTTTGGTAATGTAGGGCGCGGCCAGCAGGGAAAGGTAAATGGCCAGGCCGATGAGGAGAATGCCCGCGCTGGTAATCAGATAGGCTGAAACTCCTTTTGCCTTGTAGGCATACACGATAACCGTGCTTATGGCGCCCGGCCCGGAAAGCAGGGGGATGGCCAAAGGCACCACGGCGATAGTTTCGCGGTCCGAGGTTTCTTCGGCCTCATCGCTGGTATGTGCGGCCCGGCTTGTCTTGGCCTGGAGCATGGAGGTGGCCATGAGCAACAGGAGGATGCCGCCACCCACCCGGAAAGAATCGACGGAGATCCCGAAAAAACGGAGGATGAATTCACCGCTGACCAGGGTTACCAGTAGAATGGCCACCACGGCAATGGGAGTGATCCGGACGACCCTGGCCCGGTCTTCCGGACTGTAGCCGTCGGTGAGGCTGATGTAGATGGGGATGGCGCCAATGGGGTTGACGATGGCGAAGAGGGAGATGATGAATTTTATGTGTTCCGAAGAATCGAACATGGCGCTGAATCCTGGGTGGATTGTGTTCGGCAGGCTTTTCCGGCAAGGAGGCCGGGAGGCTTTTCTTCATTGTATAGGGGAAAGCGGTTCAGTGCAAACGGGGATATGGTTTTAGGAGAAAAAGAGGGGGGGCAATAAAAAGGACCCTCGCTTTCGCGAGAGCCCTTGGGTGGTCAAATGTCGAAATGAGATGTTATAGCGGCTGCACATTGGCCGCAGCAGGGCCTTTTTGTCCGTCTACAATCTCGAAGCGGACGCGTTCACCTTCCGCCAAAGTTTTGAAACCATCTTTGCTGATCGCAGAGTAATGGACAAAAACATCCTTGCCATTATCCTGGGCGATAAAGCCAAAGCCCTTTGCTTCGTTAAACCACTTCACTGTGCCTTCAAACATGATATCCCTCCGTTCCTTGCTTGGAACCCTAACTTGAAACACGCAGTATTTCCTGGATTGTAAAAAAATACCGCACACCCATCTCCGGGTTTGTGCGGTAAACTTTTTAACAAAGCTAAAAAATACTGCACAATACCTACTGATTTTTTGATACCAAAAAGGATTTGGAATAGCAAATAAATTATTGTGGGTTGCTGGCACCCTTTCTTAGCGCCAACAGCAGGGTGGTGTGTTTTTCTTGAATGAAGGGGGCAAGATCGTAGTCGCCGTAGGCCGCTTCCAGGTGAAAGCCCTGCTCGGTAAAAATTGCCTGCCATTGCGCAAACCCGTAACCGAGGATCTGATAGGTGTACTCCCAGTCCTCGTTGGGCTGATCTTTTCTGAAACGCAGGTGGTAGCGTTCGATGATGTCCACCAAGCATGACTGCGGCTCCGTGCATTTCAGGATTTCTTTGATGATCTTTGAGTCGTCCGGGCAGTCGAAGATCTGAAATTGGAAGCGTTTCTTGCCTTCCAAGGCGCGGAGCTCATGGTCCGGGATATAGAGTTGCAGAAGGAAGATGCCGTCATCGGCAAGAAGGTGGTGGGTCTGGTTCAGGCAGGCGCGTAGCCCCTCCGGGTTGGTCAGGAGATTCAGGGTATTGTATGGAGCGATGATCGCCGCAAAGGTGGTGCGAAAGGCCAGGGCTGTTATGTCCATGCAGGCGTAATGCGGTGCGGACTTGGTTGCTGTAAGCCCTGCGGCGGCAAGCATGGGGAAGGAGAGATCGATGCCGGTCAGCGAATGGCCGTCCGCAGCCAGTGCTCTACTGACCCTGCCGGTGCCGCAGCCCAGTTCCAAGAGCGGCCCGCCGGTGCGCTGCGCATACGCCTGGAGCGCAGACAGGTCGTCGTTGTAGTCCTCGTAATCCGCGTCGAAAAAGCGCGCGGCGCGATTCATAGCTTCGATCATAGGGGCCAGTTTAGCACAACCCGCGCGAGTCGCCAAACGGTGGCTTGTCCCCGGCGCGAGATCGTGTTATGATGCGCCCATGT
>JAPLJG010000052.1 GCA_026388735.1 Deltaproteobacteria bacterium | reverse complement strand
TCCCCGCAGGGAACGTTTTCTGCTCCCCGGAAGGAAGGGTAAGGGATATTTCCGTCATGGTTGTTGGGATCATCCTTTCCACAAATGCACAAACAAAAACAAGCACATTGACCAGGTCAATCTGCCTGCACAATAAGGTTTGGCAAAAACTGCCCCTGCCAAGCCTCGCGACGCCACGATATCCGTGAATGTTCTCTGGTAGGCGCGGGCGGATTCGAACCGCCGACCTCTTGCGTGTCGGGCAAGCGCTCTAACCAACTGAGCTACGCGCCTAAAAAAATAATGAGACGCCGCCCATGGCGACAGCCCATTTTTAGACAAAACTTCCAAACGGCAACCAAATAACAACAATTCGCCTTGGTGTCAAGGACAAATAGTTCCGACCGCCCACCTTCTCACCCACGAAAAAAAGCAGCCAAACACCCCCTACCCAGACACAGTCTATCGCACTCAGGCACAGGTGTCTTTCCGGGATTCAATGGCCCGACTGAGCGTAAGCTCATCAGCATACTTGATGTCCATCCCCATGGGAATCCCGCAGGCCAGCCTGGTCACTTTGACCGCAACCTCCTCCTGCAACCGTTTGATGAGATAAGCGGCCGTTGCCTCCCCTGGCACTGTAGAGCTGGTGGCGATCAGCACCTCCCGCACCTGCTGCTTCCTGATCCTTTCCAACAGGGCATCCGCCTTGATTTCCTCCGGGCCGATCCCATCCATGGGAGAAAGAACCCCATGGAGAATATGATACTTACCCTTGAAGGCCCCAGTTTTCTCGATGGCCATGAGGTCGGCGGATTCCTCCACCACGCAGACCAACCCGGCATCGCGGTTAGAATCCATACAGATGGCGCACGGATCGGTCTCTGCAAAGGCAAAACAGCTACCGCATAGCCTAATGGTCCGGTGCAGCTCCCCCAGATCCCTGGCCAGGCTCTGGGCCTCGCTGGCGGGCCGACGCAGGATATGGAGGGCCAACCGGGTCGCGGTTTTCATGCCGATTCCCGGCAGACGGTTCAGGTCGGTAATGAGACGGCTCAAGGCCGGAGGAACGACATTCATATGAAGGAAAAACCCCGAGGCAAAAAGCAAAATAGAATAAGAACAGGCATAGACAGCCGCAGTTTTTTAGTCTTCATTTTTTCCTTTGCACCTTTCACTTAAAACATTCCAGGAATCTTGATCCCGCCGGTGAGCTTTGCCATCTCGGCATCGATCATCGCCTGAGCCTTGCGCATGGCCTCGTTCACTGCGGAGACCACAAGGTCCTGGAGCATTTGCGGGTCCGCCGGATCCACCACTTCCTTGTCAATGGCCAGACTGACAAGCTCATGTCTGCCATTCACCGTGGCACTCACCATGCCGCCGCCCACCGTGGCGCTGACTTGCCTGCCCGCCAACTCCCCCTGTTTCTCCGTCAGACGTTGCTGGAACTGCTGCGCCTGTTTCACCATCTGTTTCATATCCATCCGCATATCTCCGGCATTAACTTTTCGGCACAGTGGACAGACAGCAGAAGCGACTACCTGCTCCCGCTGTCCTTCACTTACAACTTTTCGTTTTTCACTTTTATTTGGACCCGGTCCGGATACTACCGACCTGCCCACCAAAAATCTCATTGGCCATCTGCACCATGGGGTCATTGGCCAAAACCCGCCGCTCGGCAAGAAGGCTCTCCGCCTCATCACCGCCGCCATCGTCGGTCGCCTGTGCGCCGCGCACCTTGAAAACAACCCGAAAATCATGCTGGAAAAAATCCAGGGCAAAAGCCTGCAAGAGCTTCAAATTGTCATGCTCCTGCAACAGCTTGCAGTCGGAAGGGTCATCAAACTTCAGGACCAGCTCGCCCCCTTCATCACGGGCGGAGGCGCACAGCTGTAATACCGGAGCCATCCAGCGCTTGCGCTTCTTGACATACTCAATGAACTCCCCCCAATGCCTTTTTACTTCCCGGCCGGCAGGGAAAACGGCGGCCGAGGGAGATGATTGCCCGCTTTGCTCTTGGGAGGCCGTGGATTCTGGCGCTATTTCATTTTTTTTTTGTTCCGGAAGCGGTCCGGAAGAAGAGGCACTCGCTGGCCGGGGCATAGACCTGGGCGCGGTTGGCTCCGGTTCCGCCGTGGAAATCGCCAGCGATACAGGCCTCCCGGCCCCCTGCGGCAGGGGAACGGCTCCGGCCAGCAATCCGTCAAGTCGTCCCAACAGGGTACCCGTCGGCACGATCTGGCCTGCCTGGGTAACCCTGACAAAGGCCATCTCCAAGGCAAGGCGAGGTCGGGAAGAGTACTGCATCTCCTCGCTCCCTTTCAACAGCAGGGAAAAATACTGATAGAGCGTTTCCTGGCTGGCACCTGCGGCAATGTCCTTGATGGCCGCCAGTTCCTGGTCGGAAAGGTCCAGCAGCTCCTCGGGCCGGGCCTTGACCTTGGCAATCAGCAGAGCCCGAAAAAATCCCAGCAGATCGTTGGCAAAACGTTTGAGATCCATGCCTGCGGCTTGGCCCTGCTCAAAAATCTCGAGGCAACCGGCCAGATCGGCAGCCAGGAGCGCTCGGGCCAGATTTTCATAGATCCGGCGGTCAACCAACCCCAGGACCTCAGCCACATCGCCATCGCTGATTTCAGCTCCGCCAAAGGAAAAAAGCTGATCAAGAAGACTTAAGCCATCCCGCACACTGCCTTCAGCCTCCCGCCCGATCATTTCCAAGGCACACGGAGAAATAGCAACCTTTTCCGCCTCGGCTATCCTGGCAAAAAATGCGACCAGCTCGGCAAAAGGCACCCGCTTGAGCTCATAACGCTGACAACGGGAAAGGATGGTGATCGGAATCTTGTGCAGCTCGGTGGTGGCGAACATGAAATAGACATGGGCCGGCGGCTCTTCCAGAGTCTTCAACAGGGCGTTGAATGCCTCGGTGGTGAGCATGTGCACTTCATCGATGATGATGATCTTGTAGCGGCCCTTGGCGGGGAAAAAACGGATATTTTCCTTGAGCTCGCGGATCTCCTGGATGCCGCGGTTGGAGGCGCCGTCGATCTCATGCAGATCCATGGCATTACCAGCCATGATCTCCAGGCAGGACTCGCACTGATCGCAGGGCATATCCGGCTCACCCTGCTGGCAGTTGAGCGCCTTGGCCATGAGTCGCGCCAGGGTGGTTTTGCCAACCCCGCGCACCCCGGAAAAAAGCATGGCATGGGCCACCCGGTTCCGGGTCAATGCATTGCGCAAGGTACGCACCACGGCCTGCTGACCGACAACCTCATCGAAATTCTGGGGACGCCATTTTCTGGCTAAAACCAGGTAGGACATTTTCAGTCCTCAGGTGTCAGACACCGGTGTTTCTTGGATATGAATGGGAGACGGAAGGCTGGTAGCCCAGGACGCTCCGGTGGGCGCAAAAACAAGCTATTCAGCTAAGGCTGAAAACAGCATTAAACATCACAACTATACCTGTTCAGCAGTGCCGCAGATGCGCGAAAGAGGACTGCGAAGTGTGCTATCGCACATGAGCAGGCCGATGACAAAGCAGATGTGGTGCTGCTGAACAGGTATAAAAAAATGATAGCCAGGCACCCCCACGGCACACAGAGTAACTTACTACCGTTGCTTCCTTCCGGACCTGGCGGGGTTCGCAAGTCTCTGTTGCGCAGGACCCGGCTATCAAACCGTAAAATATCTGGCGGAGAAGGTGGGATTCGAACCCACGGTACGTTGCCGCACACACGCGTTCCAGGCGTGCACCTTAAGCCACTCGGTCACCTCTCCAGCGTTTTCTAAGTCAAAACAGGCGCTGGCCAATGGGGCACCACTTTACAACACCTACTCCCTCTTGCAAAGAACAAAATGCCCCAGAGGACGAGATGCCGGTCTCACTCGATGACTTTATCAACTATTTCAAAAGGATGCCTACAAAAAACACCGTCACCCCCGGGGCAAAACGGATTCGCAGGCCTGGGCTGTATATTCGGGGATCACCTTGCCAAGCTCAGCCTTGATCCCCTCGGCATCATGGGTTGCCGAAAACTGCTTGAGGTTTGCCAGCGATTCCTGCAAGTCCGCCAAGGAAAAGCCTTTCTCGCCACGCAACACCATAATCTTCTCATGCCCGGTGTGCACGATCCCTTCGCCCTCGGTGATCAGCTCCTCGTACATCTTTTCGCCGGGCCGGAGCCCAATGTACCTGATTTCGATCTCCGTATCCGGCTCTTTGCCGCAGAGCTGAATCAAATCACGGGCCATCTGCCCGATCCGCACCGGCGTTCCCATTTCCAAGACAAAAATCTCCCCGCCCTCGCCCATGGTTGCAGCCTGGAGAATAAGCTGGCTCGCCTCCTCGATGGACATGAAATAGCGGGTCATTTCCGGATGGGTGACAGTGACCGGTCCGCCCAACTCGATCTGCCGCCGAAACAGGGGGATGACCGAACCAGAGGAACCTAAAACATTGCCAAAACGCACCGCCATGAACCTGGTTCCTGCACCTGAATCCTTGACCTTCTCGCAGAAGCCTTGCATGAGCATCTCGGCCATCCGCTTGGTGGCGCCCATAACATTGGTGGGTCGGACCGCTTTGTCGGTGGAGATCAGAATGAATCGCTCCACCCCATACCGCACAGCAACCTCCATCAACCGCTTGGAGGCAAAGATGTTATTGTACACCCCCTCCCAAGGGTTACATTCGACCATAGGCACATGCTTGTAAGCTGCGGCATGAAAAACCACCGTTGGCCGGTACTGCTGAAACAACGCCTCCAGCAGCGCCTTGTCCTGTACCTTGCCAAGCACCGCCGTATAGCCAGAATAGCCGTACTCGTGACGTAGCTCCATCTCAATCTGGTAAAGATTCTGTTCGCTGATGTCCATGAGGATGAGACTGCCGGGCTGAAAACGAACGATCTGACGACACAATTCAGAGCCGACGGAACCCCCTGCCCCGGTAATAAGAATAGTCCTCCCTGCCAGGATCCCACCGATCTCCTGTAGCGCAAGCCGCACCGGCGGTCGACCCAAGAGATCCCTGTATGAGACATCCCGGATGGCCTTAACGGAAACCTGATCGCTGATCAACTCCCCCAGGCTGGGCAGAGTTTTAAAAGGAACATCCCCTTCCCGGCAGAGATCGACGATGCGCTGCATCTGCTCCCGACCGGCCGAAGGAATGGCAATGAGTATCTCCTGGGCTCTGGTCTTGGACACAAACCCCTGCAGCTCGGCAATGGAACCGAGAACTGGAATGCCATGAATCCGCTGACCGACCTTGGCAGCATTGTCATCAAGAAATCCCGCCACCATGTAAGGCAGCGCCTTGTTGTCATTGATCTCCCGGGCTACTTTCTCAGCCGCGTCCCCGGCCCCGACAACAAGCAGCCGCTTGCGGCGCTGTCGGCTATCCGCAGACTTTTCCCGAAAAAATACCCAGCCTGAAATATTCTGGTAGTAGACCCTAAGACTGACCCGGAATCCGGCAACAAAAAGAAAGGTGAGCAGAATATCAAGCACAAAAACAGCCCGGGAAAATCCCTCAAAACGGTTTACCAGCAGGATAACGCCCAGACTGACAAAACCGGCGACCACGCAAGCCCTGAGGAGACTCAACAGGTCGGCAAGGGAAGTATACCGCCACATGCCGCGATAGAGGCCAAAAAAGAAAAACCCCCCCAGCTTGATCGGAAGAAGAAAAGCAAGAAAAACCGGAATATTGGCCCGCTGGCCCATGGGCACATCGCCTTCAAACCGGATGACATAGGCCAACAGATGCGCGGCAACAAGCAGCAACAGATCAACCAAAAGTACGATCCAGAAATTCAATTTACGGACCTGATATTTCATACTATCTACCGATAATCCTTTCTATCTTGCTCAGTTCCCCGGCAATATCTTCCCCGCCAGCGCCTCTGCATCACGCAACCTGTAGCGCCTTCAGGATGGGCTGCTACTTCTCCGCAAAGGCAGTGGCCTGGTCGGTGAGGGAGTTCGGCCAGGTTTGCCTCGAAGGTCTCCAGCGTCTTGCCTTCCTTCACAATCTTCTGCCCTTAAACCGAGAAAATCCGCCCAACATACGCAGCTTCGTCTGCCGTATCAAAAAATGCTGATGAACCGATGGCACTTTCTCAGACAAAAAGCTGACTAGTCAGTTGCGTCACGCCTGTCAAGGTCACATCATCAAGAATGGTCCGCTGGGCGATCAGCTCGGTCTGCCCAACAGGAAAAATAGCGCCATGGGGATTGGTGAGCACCAGGGAAAAGATCTCGCTCCCCTCTATCAGATTATCTGCCAAAGTCTGAACCCACACCTTGGCCCAGAGTAACCAGGGCTAGATCATTCCAGACACCCGGATAATCCTCCACCGCCTGAATCCGACGAGAAACAGAGCCACTTGGAGTTCCGAAGACAACCGTGCTATTAACCAGGGCCAAATCATCAACAAGGTGGGCAACGGTCAGAAGATGCAAACCCGATGACAGCAATACCCCGGACCCGGAGATCAGCCCATCATGAATGTGGGCGACACCGGACCACTCAGCATCACTGGTTACTCCATCTCCGTCATATCGGCTGATAAGTGGTGTATAATTCACTGGTATCGCCTGTAAAGGATGAAATTGACTGTTCACACTATTGCCATTCATTGCAGTATTACCGCCTGCTCTTGCACCGATGGCAGGCTTTCCCGCAGCCACCCAGGCCATACCTCGATTGGCCATTCGGCTTTGAGGTATGCATCATACACGATACTCAACCACTGGCGTAGTGGGGTGGCGGCCAGCGCCAAAGAGACCGGATCTTGACCATTAACCCCATAAAACGTCAGGCTGACCGCTTGTTCCGACTGCTCAATATCCACCGACTGTACCAACCATGCCGTACTATCGGAACCGGCCAGCACTGGTGCCTGTGGAGCCAGCTCAGCTTTGGCTGCTTGCTGGGCAAAGCCATGCAAAATATCAGCATGAGGCATATCGGCGTTCTGATTTTCCAGCCACTGGAGCAGCTTCGGCAACAATCGCTGGAGTAACCGCTGGGTCAGCCAGATCACTACCGGCACATCGTTCCCCACCTCGCCAGAAAGCCTTATACGGTCTTCGGTATCGATGTATTCCGTGGTGATCCGTTCTAGGACTTGGGTCATCATCTCACCCAGCCAACCCTTCCACCCACTGCAACTGCTTCGGCAAGCAGACTGTTTTCAAGTCATAGGTTGCCTGGGCGAACGCTCTGGCATTTGCCCCCAGCTTGGTACGTGCAGATGGGTCGTCAAGTAACGCACACACCTCATTGACCAGAGCGGACACAGCAAAGAAATCCACTAATCTTCCGGTCTCGTCGTGCATGATCGCTTCGCGCAACGGCTGCGTATCGCTGGCCACAATGGCGCAACCAACGCTCATGGCTTCCAGCAGACTCCAACTCAACACGAACGGGTACGTCAGGTAGACGTGTACCGTGCTGAGTTGCAGCAGCGGGATGAAGTGCTGATACGGGATATGGCCCAGAAAATGGACCCGTGTCCAGTCGGCATCACTGATCTGTGGCCGTACTTCGCTGGCGAAGATATCCTTCCATTTCTGGTCGCCTTCGGGCCGAGCACCGTAACTCACATCATCACCGCCCACGATCAGCACCCTTGCACTTGGTCGGCGCTTCAAAATCTCCGGTAGCGCCCGCATGAAGATATGGTAACCACGGTATGGTTCCAGGTTACGATTGACAAAGGTGATCACCTCATCAGATCTAGTTAATATGACGTTACCGTTGAGCGTCATACTGACATTCAGATGAGGTGCAACAGCTTCGGTGTCGATCCCGTCATGCACCACGGTGATCTTCGAACGGAATGGCTCCGGAAAGGTGCTGGCCTGCCAATGGGTGGGCGAGATGCCAGCATCGGCAATCTCAAAGTGCAATAGGTTGTTGAGGTTCTTCAGACGCAGACGGCACACATCGCCTTCATCCTTGGCCAGAAATTCCGGGTCAAAGCCCACATCGGCGCCTTGTGGGTGGTAGTAAAACTCACAATAAATACCAAGCTTCGCCTTGGGCCAGACATCTTTCAGAAACAAGCTCTCGCCCCAACCGGGGTGGGCGATGATGACGTCGGGGAAAAACCCTTGCGCCTTCAGTTGCAAAGCCGCCCGAAAGCAGGCCTCGCCCCGGATGGTCTTGGTCTCGAAATCGCTCACCCAGGGATGCACATCCGGCGTGGTACCACGGGTAGCAGCATAGGGAAACAGCTTCACGCCCTGCCATTCGGTGGCATTCACCGTCTGCATGGTCATTGCCGCCACGTCATGGCCCTGCATCGCCAGAGCCGGAGCAAGAAACTTGAACTGGCCGGGAAAATTCTGATGGATAAAGAGAATCTTCATGCACACACCTTCAGGATACCGAGTTTCACCAACCAGACCAATGCACGGAACACGAGGGGTTGCCGCTCGACGGGGATAGCCTGGATCAGCTCGGCGGCGGTTTTGGGGCAGGATAGCGTGGCATCGAGGATAGCCAGCACCTCGGCTTCACTGGGCAGCACCACCTTGGCAAAGTTGACCATGGCCAGTTGCCGGTAGTCGGCCACCCGCTGCTGTGCTGTTTGAATGTCTGTGTCCACCAGACCCAGCACCATCTCCGGGGTCAGCGTCTTTGTCGGATAGCTGGCAAAGGCATGGAATGGGTCCATCCTTGCCGGCCAGGGATGCAGCGATGGATTAAGATTGCTGGCCTGGGCTTTACGGGTTTCCGTTAGTTGATCCCATAATGATTCGTACTGCGGAATGATCACCGACCAATCATACACCTCACGAGCACGCTTCCGACCAGCCTCACCCATCTGTTTGCGCAAGTCGGCAGAGGCAAATAATCGGACAAAGGCCTGTGCCGTTGCCTCAACATCCACTGCCACCAGAGAACAGGCATGGCCGCAGTACATGTCGTAGGTGTCAATCTCCAGGGCATGACGTAGCGCCAGATCGGTGCCCAATCCAGCTCCCGGCATCAAAGTAGGGATACGGAAGCCATCGATGTCGGCACGCACCGTGTCCTTGTAGCCATCCCAGTCCGCAACCACCACCGAAATCCCCGCAGCCATCGCCTCAATGGGCACAATGCCGAAGGTTTCCTGGATGTTGTCCGAGAGCGAACAAAAAACGTCGGCACTCGCCCAGGCAGTTTGGCGGTGTTCGAGGATGCGGCCATCGAGGGTCACCACCCGCACACTGGGGCAGGCAAGCTGCGCCGCATCTGCATAGGCTTTGGCGATGTATTCGTTGGCGTGCCAGCCACATTCGACCAGTACCACGTTCTGCCCGGCTGGCACAGTGGCAACGGCTTTTTCCAATGCCTGATACATGGCCAGAGGGTGGGCCTTGGCGTGAAAAGACAGGCGCCCCGTGTAAAGCACCACCAGGGTGTGCTCATCGGCACCGATGGCCGCACGGGCGGCGGCCTTCTGCCCGTCGCTGTAAGCGAAGTCCTGCGTATGGATGCCCAGCGGAATCACCGGTAATTGCGGAAGCACCAAACGCTGCACGCCCAGACGCTGCACCAGGTAGTCGGCCTGGGCCTGCAACAGGCGAGTGACATTGTCTTTTACGGCTAAGGAGGTACAGATTACTGCATCCCACGGCTGCACAGGCGCGGTGAGGAGTTCCGCCAACGCATCCATAGCCCCGGCACTGGAGGTGGTGTGGGTAATGCCGCACAGGCTCCAAGAGCCATGACCAGCAGCTCCTGCCGCAGCACGATGCCAGGCATGTTCACCGATGCCAGGCCCAGGGTAATAGACGACTCCGGGCTGTGATAAAGTGGCCAGACTATTCTTGTCTATCGCCTTGACCAATTCGTTGCGCCCTGCCCCCTTCACCGCTTGGGCAAAGGCTTGGGCATGCTCGGGCTTTTCCACCTGCGCCCAAAACTCGTTGGCCCGGCTATGCGCCAGGAACCCTCGCAAGAACGACTCCCCGGCGGCATTGCGACCCATCAACTTTGGGCCGCTTGTGGTGTAGGCTTCAGGGTGAAAATAGATGGCGGCGGTCATGATTTGCCTATTGCCTTTGCCTTCATCACCAACCACGGCGTCGGCCCTGATCTCCATTCCCACACGGCCAGCAATTGGTCGAGATGGGCCAGATTGTTAAACCAGGCAGGAGCATAGGGCAGTTGGCGCTGACCATTATCTTCCACCACCGTGATGTCGTGCGTTGGAGAAAAACGATCAATCAGCAGTTTGGTGATGCCGGGTATCAGGCATTCGTGGGATGTCGCAGAGAACCAACACTCGCTCACCAGCATAATTAGCGAAGTCTTCCGGCTTGAACAGGGCACCAACAGTCACTCGGTCGGTTCCGCCATTCTTCGCAGCCAGTTCCGCACAGACCTTTTGTGCATTGGGGTTCAGGTCAAAGGCCAGCACACGGGTATTGGGCATCCGTCTGGCCATCCCTACGGCGTAATACCCCTCAGCACAACCGATGTTGAGGATCAGGGGATAGTTGGTCGAAATTGCCTGCTCGATATACGGCAGCAGCGGTTGTTCGTAGCAGCCGAGCAGTTTGGAGATGTGACAGCCTTCGGCAGATTGGGGCATAAAGTCCATGCCCTTCAGCGGACCGTCCAGCACCATGGTGCCTTGGTGTTGGAGCAGGGTGTTCTGGATCAATACGCTACGCCATTTGGAGAGCAGGCGCAGGGCATTGTTCAGTTGGGCGGCTTCGTCGGTTTGTGATTGAGCTAAATTGCCGAGCAGTTGTTGGCGGATTTGGGCGTGCAGGGTCATAGGAATCATTTAGGATAGGACCGGATATTGGTGTCCTTGCTTATTAGGTCTTGCCAACAGGAACTGAACGGTCGTAGATGGTCTCTGGGGCTATGTCTAGCTCTCCTGGCCAGCAGACTGTATCCAACAAGGAAACAAAAGCTTGCTTGAATAAAGTGACATCCTGCAACCGGCAGAAAACGCCCTTTCCCAGGTAAGGTCGGGCATCAAAAAGACGATGCTCTCCTGTATTAAACCAGACCTCAAGATAAAAATCATCCCGAGGGAGAACACAAATAACTGCTTCCATGCTATCAGCTCCTATCGCAGAGGGTCAATCGGGAAAGGTATTTGACCATCCACAGCAAGTTCCCAATCCGCTCGCAAGTCTTCACGGTGCATTTCTATCCACGCCTGAACCATGCTCAACTGCCTACTGCCAGAACCCAGAGAAAAGGCACTTTTTTGATTCTGTTTTGCGCTAGGCAATTGACCCAAGCCCATTTTTCTGGATTACAGTTAGTAAACGCAAAGCGGGACCACCGGGTTTTTTGACCCCGCGTTCCCAATCAGAAACCAGGTTCTTTGAGACGTTCAGATAACGAGCAAAAACCGGCTGAGAAATGTGCTCCCGCACCCGTAGGGACTTGATCTCATCAGGGCTCAGTACATGCACGGGGGTCAGACACGCCTCATCAAACTCATGCATCGTCTGCTTGTCAATAGCGCCGACTTCATGCAGCGTCTCCATCGTTTCATGGATGGCGGCGAAGGCATCACTGCGATATTTCTTAGCCATCTTTTGCGACCTCCTCAAACTGTCCGTTTACAATCAACTCACTCAGCTGCGCATCCGTTAAGAGCAAAACATGCTTGGCCATTTTCTTGAATTGTTCCTCTTCATCATCGCGAATGTTGCCGAGTTCACTCTTGGAAAAACCGTACACAAAAAACGACTTCTCACCTTTGCGGAAAAGAATGATGCTACGGTAGCCTTTGGACTTGCCTGCTCCAGGACGGGCAATTCGTTGTTTGATAACCCCACCGCCAAGGTCCGCATCGATCTGCCCTTTTTCCGCACGCTCGACTGCATCCCAAAGCGCATCCGCCGAGATTTTCTCCTTTCGGGCAAAGCGTCCAAACCATGCATTTTTGAATATCTTCAAGTCGAGCGCTCCATGTCTATAATTTATATATATCACACTTTGTGTGATACTTCAAATAAAAACAAAGGAACTCCCGCTCTGACTGACAAACTATCTCCGAACCAGCCTTGCTTTAAGTGACCAGAAAACAACAGCTTCATAAGATCACACTATCTGCAATGCCTTCAATATAGGCAGCTGCTTCTCGGCAAAGATGGTCGCCTGCTCAGTCAATTCCGCAAGATTCTCTTCAGGTGTCTCCAGTGTCTTACCTTCCTTCACGATCCTCTGCCGTTGAGCGGCATCCGCTCACCCAGGAAAATGCTCCACCGCGAGCGCCCGCAGTTCGGCTTCAGGCATCGGGGCCACTGTCGCTAACGCCCACAGGTCGTAAAAGGGATGGACTCGTCGGTTGGCAGCAGCTGTGGCAAAACCCGCGCCTTGCAAGGTACCGGTCAGCACCTTCTGGGTGAAGCCGCAGCGGTGAGCCATATAGAGATTCCCTTGAGCCAGCTGGGGTCGGTGGCCATAGAGAATATCAAGCGGTGCAATCGGCCCAGCCGGGGAAGTGTAGGCAGGTTCAGCCAGCTTGTCTTCTGCGATCAGAGCGCAGACCGATTGCAGGTCAGGGCAGGTGATCACCACAAAACCATCGGCCTTGAGTACCCGTTTGAACTCGGCCAAGGCCAGAGGCACTTCATGGGGATAGAGGTGTTCGATATTATGGCTGGAGAAAATGGCATCCACCGAACCATCGGACACGGCAGACATATCCAGCATGGTGCCGACAATATCAGGGTTGACGTTCTCGTCAATGTCCAGACGCAGCTCTTGCCATTCCGAAGCGTTGAACCCGCGCGTAGTCTGGTCTTTACGTTTAGGGCCGCAGCCGACGTGAAGAAAGGTTTTTTTAAGACTCATGGACAACTCTCCTGTTGAGGTGAAACGATGCGCCAAAGCGGCGCTGACCTTCTGGATAACACTGCCCCAATCACCTGGGGTAGGTTGGCTGAAGATGCGCATGGTCTGGTACCATGGGGTGGTCTCCCTTCCACGCATCCAGCGCCACTCACTTTCATAACGATTCAGTAGCCACACCGGCTTTCCCAATGCGCCTGCCAGGTGGGCCACAGCAGTATCCACGGCAATGATCATATCCAGGCTGGCGATGAGCGCTGCGGTATCGGCAAAACCACCAACCTCTTCCATGAGGTCGATGAGCTGCGCAGCTTGCACTCCCGCATCCTTCTGCAGGGATACCCAGGTTATATTCTCCTGGTCGATAAGCGGCTGCAGGAAGGCAAAGGGCATATCCCTGGCCGGGGCATAGGTGAGCTTGCCACCCTGCCATACCAAACCGATTCTAGGATTTCTAGACTGGCCACACCGTCCCTGCCATGGGGCAATAACCTCTGGATCAGCCTGCAGATAGGGGCATGCCGGCACCCTCTCCGGGGTGGCCCTAATCACGGCGGGCAGGCTCAGCATATCCATCTGATGGGTATAGCCGCTCTCGTCAATGGACCCGGCCACCCGTGGCACCACCTCAACCCCGGTAAAAGTGCACCGAGATCTTCACTCTGGCAAACCTCTCCCGCAGCACGAGCGCATACCGGAAACATTGGATGGAATCCCCCATGCCCTGCTCGGCATAGACAATAATGCCGCCTCCCTGCTCAACCTCCTCCCCATGCCATTTCGGAAGTTGGGTGGCGGGACGATGTTCGATGGATGCCCGATCTGATCCCTGTAATCTCAGCTCATACCCTTCCCAACCTTCAAGCCAGTCACCCCGCAACAGATGGAGCAAGCCCTGGCTGTAAAGGATTTCCGGATTTTCGGGATCAAGGGCCAGGGCCTGTTCATAGACCGAGAGAGCGGCATCAAGCTGACCGTCGTCTTTCAGGCATTTGGCGAGGTGGTAACGCGCCACAGCATGATCGGGTTTCAGGGCCACAGCGTGACGATAGTGGTCAATCGCTTCCGCGTAACGACGCAACTGGTGACAACAGACCCCAGCATGCCAATGGGGCTCGTACCATTGCGGGAGTTGTTCAATGGCGGCCCGGTAATAGGGCAGTGCCTGAGCATATTGGCCATTTTGATAGGCGGCATAACCTGCCTGGAAATATTGTTCGGCCAGGACTTGATCGATCAAGGGACGAGCTTCTTGCAGCTTGCCATTGTTGGCCTGAGTCAGGGCAGCAGTGAGGTTATCGCTTAATACAGACATGATTGCAATCCGACTCCGCAAAACACCAATTGATGCGATTTGGCCTCAAAGGTCCATCGCATACTCCACCCCCCACCGCTATACTGACGTAACCAATCTCCAAACAAACGGATGGCGCCACATGTTCCATTGCAGGTCCCCCTGCACAAGACATCCCTTCCCTCAACATTATGAAAACTTACTTGATAGCTTAGATTTCTTCCAGACAAATAACCCCGGTACCTTTTGATGGGTAACGGGGTTACACAGGACAACTCAGACACACTTATTTCGTCTTACGCTTTTTAGGTACCACCAAGGCATCTTTCAGCGCCTTACTATAGGCACTGCGTGCGGTTTGATATACTGCTGATTGGGATTGAAGACGCGTTAGTTCAGCATCCACAAACCTGATATTCCCCAGTTGTGTTTTAGCTTCTTCAGACAGCTTATCCAGATCGTACTCTTTTTCGTCAATCGTGACGGTGGGCATGTTGATCTCCTTTTAAAGAAAAACCCCGCCTCCTTGTGAGAGACGGGGTCTTTGTTAATTTACCTACTTACTACGCCCTCGGTGGGCTGAGGGGTTTAGGGGACTTAACCGGTGGGTTGGTGCTTGTCCCCTATTTTAGGATTAATGCAGGTTAAGCCAATGTCATATCACCGGCGACAGCTACACCAGTTAAAAGCATAACTTCGGTATCGACACCGCCTGTTGCGTCTGCGTCATAGAACACAGCAGTATGGGTGGCAGCACCGGCGGCGGTAACTGTAAGCGTAGTTCCAGCATACGTACCATATATGAGGATATATTTTCCATCCGCAATTTGATCCGTTGCAGTAGCGACGGTTGTAGTCAAACTGGCAGCAGCACCAGTAAGCCCAAAGGCTGCCAAATTAAGTTTGTCAACCAAAGTTGTGAAGTCAAGAACCTTATCGCAAGCCGCAGTCAGGTTGATAGCGTCAGTAGCCGCAATTGCCCCTACTGTGGCGCCATCAACCACAACCAAACCATTACCATTAAGATTTCCGGCGGTTGTAACCAAGATTACGTCACTACCGGTACCGGTCGTTATAACGTCCGCACCAAGTCCAGCGTTGATGGTGTCATTAGCCGTACCACCAACAATGTTGTCGGCTGCTCCACCGGTCGTTATAACATGGTTACCGGTCGTAGCCGTCACACTGAACTTCGACACGCTGCCCGTGAAGTTCTGGGTAGCTGCCAAACCAGTAACCGTGATGGTGTCGCCAGCAGCACCGCCGACAACGGTCATGTTGCCAGAACCTGTGGCGATGGCAACTGCATTCGATCCCGCATCACCAAATGTCGCAGAGATCGTTCCAGCAGAACCGGTAGCAGTAAGCGTGTCGAATACAGTGCCACCAGAACCTACTACGGTGTAGTTAGCAGAACCGAGCAGCGTCAGCGCCTTCGTTGTAGCAAGGAGATCAGCATTAACCGCCAAAGCGGTTTGGGTGCTGGTGATACTTGTTACATCGTTACCGGTAACAACGGTTGCAAGACTCGCAGCCGTTGCATTGGCGCCCAGAACAACAGTACTTGCACCGGTCAGCGACAGGGTATCCACCGATGTGAAGCCTGCAAAGTCGGCATCAACGATACCGAGATCAGCAGTACTTACAGCAATAACGTCCGTACCGAGACCACCATCGAAAGTAGCGGATGGAGTTAAGGTTGGCATGGTTGGTCACAGTAACCGTATCCACACCACCACCACCGGTAATCGTATGCGCAAGCCCAGCCGTTGCCGACAGAGCAAGAGTGTTCGTACCGCCAGCAAACGTGATGTTGAAGGCTTCAGTTTGGTTGGTGGTAGCCAGATTGACAGAGTTGGTCGTCAAGGTGATGTTTTCAATACCTGTCAGAGAAGCATCGGTAGTCAGGTTAACCGCACCTGCGCCAGAAATCGACAGCGTATCGGTGCCAGTACCACCCAAAACAGAGTCCGAACCGGCAGCGTAGGTACCTTGAGCTGCATAGATCGTATCGTTACCTGCACCTGTAGTGACGATCATATTACCGGCCGCAGTCATGTCAACCGTATCGTTACCGCCGCCCGTAGTGATCGTTTGATTTGCCGCATTCGCTGTAATCGCAAAATTGACATCTCCGCTAGCCAGCGCGGTAGAGCCAGCCAAGGTCACAAAGAAATCAGTTGCCTGGACCAGCCCGTTTCCGTCGGTATCCAATACGATTTGCTTGGTACCGGAGTTGTAGAAATACTGACCAATACGTCCCGTGGCTTCAGATGTCGCAGTTCCCGAAAGAAGTGCCAAGCCATCTGCGGAGCTCGTCGCCGTACCCTTGTTGGTGAAATCAAGCACCGAAGTACCAGTACCAACTGTAGTATAGGAAATAACGACATTGTCCTCGCCGGTAGTGAAGTCACTGATGGTGTCCGTCGCGGCATTCGTACTCTGCGAACTGGCCAGAGCATAGCCAAAGATGTCATTGCCAGCACCACCCGTCAAACTATCTGCACCACCGTTACCGGAAATGACGTCAGCACCGCTACCACCAGAGATGGTATCAGCATTAACACCGCCTGCCAGTGTGTCTGCACCTGCACCACCCGTGATACTGAACTTAGTGCCGCCGGTGGCAGTAGTAACATTGCTGGTGACGGTGATAGTGTCATGACTGTCAGTAATAACAGAACCATCCAGATTGATGGTCTGCGCTGTGGTGCTAGTAATGTCTGACAGAATCACGGTGACTGTCTCAGCGGACGTTGCAGCCAAACCGCTCGCAGTACCCATGGTAACATTTTCAACATTGGTAACGTGCGTGGCGTTGAAATCGATAGTCGCCGAGGCAGATGTAAGCGCATTGCTGATAACAATGGTGTCAGTACCTGCACCACCATCGATGGAATCAGAGCCGTCCAGATCGTCAGCAAGCAACGCACCATTGCCGAAGTTGAAAGTATCATTACCCATACCACCAGCCACAGTTTGATTCACCACAGCACCACCTGCTGCAATAGCATTAAACGTATGACCATTTGTTGTGCCTGCTGCGTCAACCTGGCTCCCAGCAGCGGTGGTGCTATCAAGATTGATCGTAGCGATACCAGAGGCATCAAAATAAGATCCCAAGGTAACTTTAGTACCACCGGTACCCAAGGTCAGAGTATCAGCATCAGATACATGCATAAAGTCGACATCATTCACTGCTGCTCCAGTAGTGACAGACACCCTATCAGTACCGCCACCACCTACGATGGTATCTTTATACGACAGGTTGGCATCCATGGTGAAGGTGTCGTTGCCAAGACCACCTTTCAGGCTGTCGCCTGATGTACTATTACTGCCGACGATCACATCTGCACCGCCACCGCCCGTTACATTCAGCGCCCTGGCGGAAACACCGGTGATGGTCAAAACTTCGTCATTGGTCATTACATTTGAAACGACGGTACCTGCATCAAGCGCGGAGGCATCGATCGTCAGTGCCGTCGTTGCCGTGGCATAAGCAGCCAGATCGATCGTAATGTCCTTGCCTGCAGTCACGGTGCCGCTGGTGACATCGCCGCCATCACGAACTGTAATCGTATCAACGTTGGTGATCAAACCACTTGTTGCCACGATGTTTGCGGTGGTGCTATCGGCCAGGACACTCAGAGTATCAGTACCCGTGCCACCGGTGATGGTGGTCGCAGATGCGGCTACCAGATCGGCAGCATCTGCAGTTACCGTCATGGCTACGTTGGCGGAGTTGACCACCTTGTCGCCGGAGTCAACCGAAACGGTCGTTGCGTTGGTGTAACCGGTTGACAGGGTCAAGACCTGAGCAGTGTTATCAACGGTGCTCATGTCGATTGAGGTGAAGGACAGGTTCGCGGTCAGGGTAGCGGCAGAAGCAGCACCAGACAGCGAGAGGGTTTCAACATTGGTGACGTTGGTCAAGCCGGAAGCAGAGAGAGAAGTCACGGCCAGGATATCAGTACCGGAACCACCATCGATGGTATCAGCAGAGGTCAACGCACCAGCCATGTTGATGGTGTCATCCCCATCGCCAGCAGTGATGCTGTCCGCGCCACCTGCAGAACCGTTGATAGAGTCGTTACCAGCGCCACCGGCGATGATATCGTTACCAGCGCCACCCTGAATGGTATCTGCGCCAGCACCACCGGTTACGTTCAACACCGTGGCAGCAGTTGACTGTAATAGGCCGTTAAAATTAAGGTTTTCATAATCAGCATTCATGGTTGTGCCAGTCAAAGTCCCTGCATCCAACGCGGAAGCGTCAACCGTCAGGTTGGTGGCATAACCAGCACCGATTGTGATGTAAGCATCTTTACCTGCAGTCGTGCTGCTATCACCGCCGTCAACAATGTTGATAGCCTCGACACCTGTGATTGTAGCCAGAGTTATAGGATCAACAGAGGCGTCTGCGGTAATATTCAAGGTATCGGTACCTGTACCGCCAGTGATTGAAATATCAGCACCAGACATCATGTTAGTCGCAGTAGCATTGATGGTCAGCGCTACGTTTGCGTTGTTTACCACACTATCGGTAACACCCAGAGCAACCGTGGTTGCGTTGGTGTAACCAGTGTTCAATGTAACGACGGAAGCTGTTGCGTCACTGACCGTAAAGGTGGTTGCTGTGACGTTTGCCGCAAGCGTCACAGAAGCGCCGCCCGTCACTGTCAGCTTTTCAACGTTGGTCACATGAGCCAGATTTACATCTGTAACGGCAACGGCTACGGACAGGGTATCGGTACCTGACCCGCCATCCACGGAGTCATTTACATCGAAGAGACCGAGGGTAATGGTGTCGTTGGCGGTACCACCGGTGATGGACATGTTGTGCGCTATAGAACCAGTGGTCACTACCAGCTTACCCGTGAAGGTTCCGGCATTGATGGTAGCAACAGCATCATCCGCATCGGTTCCGCCTTCCGTCAGGGTCAGATCCTGGTCACCTGTCACGTTGATCGTGGCGATGGTAGCCGTTACAGCATCGTTGATGGAGAGGGTGTTAGCAGAAGAGCGCGAGGAAATATTCAGCGTTTCAACGCCCTTCGTATTGGTCGTACCTGTAACATTAAATGAACCGGCAGTTTGCCCTGTCAGGTTCAGTGTTTGCGCATCTGCACTACCTGTAACAGCCGCATCGGCATAAGTAATGGAAAGATCACCAGCTCCACCACCCATTTCAGCGGTAACGATCCCAGCCACGTTGGTGAAAGAGGTATCGCCAGCAGCTGAACTCCCGATGACGGAAATCTTCGCCACACCGGTCGCCTGAGCAAGATTGATGCTGTCGCCAGCACCCGATGAATAGTTGGAAAGAACAATGTTTTCGATGCTGGTCAACACAATTCCAGCAGTAGTAGAACCGCCAGTTCCCGCGATGCTGAGGGTCAAAGTATCGGTACCGGAACCAGCGTTAAGCACATCGCCGGCATTTAAAGTAGTAGTACCGCCAGTAGCAATAGTCCCGACGTAGTTGTCGCCGTTAGCGGTGCCGGTGAAAGCAGCACCGGAGTCCGCAGCAGTAGTGAGCGTTAAGGTCTGGCCGCCGGAAGCAACCGAGCCGGTCAGGGTGGTGCCGGACACGTGGGTGGTGTCGGTGGAATAGTTGTAGGAACCTTCAACGGCGGCAACGTAGGTGGTCTTGGCTGCCACAATAGCGGCATCGCTGCCGTTGTAATGGTACAGTGCGTTGGCCAGGTCCATCATGGCGCTAACGCGGTTGGTGGCACCGGTCAAGAAGGTCACTGCCTCGGCCTGGCTGAAGACACTGGAAAGCCCCAGGTTGGTGAGCATGCTGGTGGCCAACTCGGCGGTGGTGTAGCTGGCAAAGATGTTGTTGAGGGCTGTCTTGTAGGCAGCCTCGCCGTTAGCGGCAATGTAGTCCCCGTGCTCGGTCAAGGCAGTATGGCCCGGCGTCTGACCCACCAGAACGGCATAGGCATTTAAGACCAGCGACTGCGAGGGAAGCATAAGAATCATGGTGTTGTCTCCTTTTTTTTCAGTTGGTTCTTGCGCACCGGGGATCCGGTGCAGGTTGTATACACTATTGCAAAACCGTTTCGGTCTACCCGATAAGTACACCTCTCATTTTTGCCATACTCTCTTCTCCTCTTTCTTTCTTGGCTTGTCGCTCAAGAGGCAGTCGGCCCCGGCCTTCTCCCCCCCTCTACTTTAGAAAACATTTTTTTATACCGCCGATTTCACATGGCTGGCAAGCTTTTTCTGCTACCTGCGCCAACTTTCTCCCCGAACCACAGAAACCGGCCCGAGACGGAAACTTCTCTTTAATTCGTTTTTTGCAAAATACATGCCACTGATGACATGTATTTTCAAGAGAACCCTATCTTTCTGTTTTCTTTGTGAAAATTCCAGTGCACAGAGGAATCTGAAACAGAACTCTATACCTGTCTCCAATTTTTTCCCCACCAGAGCTGGTTGATTTCAGCCAGCTCTGGTGAAATCCGGACAGGGGAGAAAGACAAAAGGCGCGTTTTTTTGACGAAGCGCTTAAAACCGATACTCCCATACCAGGGTGGCGGCAAAGGGCGGTCCCGCCACCGGGCCGAAGAGGTCGGGCTGCTGGTAATTCTGATTCAGGAGGTTGGTGAGCCGCAGGGTGACAGTGTCGCAGTCGGGGATGAAGCCGGGCCGACGGTAGCTCAAATCAACCTGTAGGGGAAAGGCATAGCTCCCCTCCTTGGTGCCCTGGTCGTAACTGTAGCGGATACGGCCGCCGGTGCGCGCGTTGAGCCGCACGGCGTGGCCGACGCCAGGCCGCCAGAGAAGGCCCAGGCTGGCCAGCCAATCCGGCCCTTGGTCAACAGGCTCAGCCCAAGTCTCGTAGGTCGATTCTTTTCTGCCATCGGGACCGATGAAGGAAAAGAGCAGGCCGCGGAAATTTTCCATCGCGCGGTCGCCGCCAAAGAGCGAAAGCGCGGCATTGACGGTGACGGCACGATGGAGCTCCATGGAGCCGGCCACTTCCCCGCCGTAAAGATCCCGTGTTGCCGGCAACGACAGCCCACCGTAGGGATCCTCAGCGCGCTGGTTGTCCAGGTGGCTGTGGAAAACGGTGAACTCAAGTTGCCCGCCGGGGGCCGGGAACCAGAGGAGCTGGGCGCTGATGGTGCGGATCGCCTCGGGATCGAAATGCTGATTATCGAAGAGCTGGCTTGAGTAAGGGCTGCGGTATGAGGTGCCGTAGACCACCTTCAGCCGGAGCAGATCGGTCAGCGGCCGGTGGAAGCCCAGATTGTAGCTGTGGGTGACCTCGTACTGGCTGTGGTCGTCCAACCGGCCGCCGAGCCACCATTCGGTCTCGCCCCACTGATAGCGAAACTGGGTAAAGAGCGAGCCGAGGTTATTACTGAAATCCTCCTGCACCACCCGCGGTACAAGCGGCAGGAAGAGCGCCTCGTTGGGGGAGAAGAAGCTGGGCAGAAAGCCGTCGCGCACCATAGCGCCGGCCACCTGGTTGTGACGCAAAGAGACACCGGTGGTGAGCAGCCCTCGGGAGAGCAGCCGCCGGTCCCACAGCAGCGCAAGCTCGCTCATCCGGTTCCGTTGCTGGCGCTCGATGTCCGCGTCGCGCACCTGATAGTCGGTCTCCTGCACAAAGCCGGTGAGGGTATAGTGGCTTGGGCCATACTCCTTGCTAGCCGTGGCCTTAATCAAATTAACCGGCGCTTCCTTGGCCCCGGCCCAGCGGATGGATTCGTCGCTGTTCGCCATGGCGTAGCGTCGGGTGAAATCGGACCAGCGGCCGGTGAGATGGAGCCAGTCGCCGTAATGAAAGGTGCCCACCGCTTCGGCAAACTCGGAGGAACCCACAGTATCGGCATCGAGCTGGCCTGATTGGCGCTCCACCACGGAGATGTCGGGGGAATGGAAGCGCTCCCGCCGGCCGGAAAAGGAGAAAAACCCATCCCACTCCTGCTGTGCCCGGCCCCAGGCAAAGGTAGCGCCACCGAGACGCTCACTACCGCCCACCAGGCCGACTTCGGTTCCGGGCTGCTGCTGGCCTCGCCGCGGCACCACGTTGACCACGCCGGCAAAGGCGTCCGGCCCCCAGAGCACCGAGCCCGGCCCGCGAACGATCTCTACTCGTTCCACGGCCACCAGCGAGAGTTCCTGATCGAGCGGCGCAAAACTCTTGGTAACGTCGGTGGTCATCGGCACGCCGTCGTAGAGAAAGAGGATGGAGTCCCGCATGCCCCGCAAGTAGGGCACGCTGCCGCGACCGCCGGTGGCGATAAAGATGCCGGGCTGGTCGGTGAGGAGTTCGCCCAAGGTGCGCCAGCCGTTTCGTTCGATGGTATCGCGGGAAACCACCGTAACCATGGCCGGCGCGGTGGTGGGCGACTCGGGGTGGCGGGAGGCCACGGTCACCACCGGCGCGGTCTCGCCGACGAACATGAGCATGGTCTCGGCCATCGGGTCATCGCCTTCATAGCCCACCAGGAGAGCGGCCTCCTCCACGAACTGCCCACCGGCAGCGACGCCGGGCTTGGCGGCAATGGGGGCTGAATTCAATTCTGTCCCAAAGGCGACCGGGGCAACACAGATAAGTGCCAGAGTGAAAAAAACGGCGTGCAATCGCAAGGTGGTGCCTCGAAGCACGCCCACGGTGACGCTCTCTCTTCTGCCTCTTGCGCGTTTCATCTCTCTGATTTCCTCATCCTGATTTCCTCTCCTCTTAACTACCTGTTCACCACGAAAAGCTGCGCACTCTTCGTACTTCGTGCACGCACACACCGCTCCTTCAGTCCTCGGGCTTCTGCCTCCTGACCACGATCCGCTGCACCCGCACCGAAAAGCCGGAATCCGGCACCGCGACCGGCGGCTCTTCCAGTAGGCCGAGCAGGGTGCGGAAACGCTGCCGACTCAAGTTGAGCAAACGGGCAGCGCTGCTCTGGTTGCCGGCGGTTAGATCCAGGGCCTGCCGGACGATGCTGCGCTGCATTTTCTCGTAATCGATGCCGGTGGCAGGCAGCCGGAACGGCTCACTGTCCACCACTGTCCCCGGCTGCCGGCCCACCTGGGGAAAATCATCAGAGGTCAGGGGAAGCACCACGCCGCCCTTCAGGATCATGGCCCGCTCCACCATGTTGAAGAGCTCCCGCACGTTGCCGGGCCAGGCATACTCCTGAAGCAGCCGCTGGGCCGCCGGGGTCAAAATCTCTCCTTCCACCTTCACCCCTCCGATCTTTTCCAGACAGTGGCGCGCCAGGAGGGCAACATCCTGCTTACGTTCCCTAAGGGGCGGCAGGTGGATCGGAAAAACGGCCAGCCGGTAAAAAAGATCCTCCCGGAAGCGGCCCTCACCGCACAGCCGGGCCAGATCCCGGTTGGTGGCGCAGACAATCCGGCAGCCCACCGGAATCTCCTGATGCCCGCCCACCCGCTGGACGCTTTTCTCCTGGATGGCCCGAAGCAGTTTTGCCTGGGCTTCGATGGGCAGTTCGCCGATCTCGTCAAGGAAGAGAGTGCCGCCGCCGGCGAACTCGAATTTGCCGGGCCGGGCCTTGTCAGCGCCGGTAAAGGCTCCTTTTTCGTGGCCGAAGAGTTCCGCCTCCAGCAGGGTAGGCGCCATGGCGGCGCAGTTCACCGCGACAAAACGCTCATGACAGCGGCTACTCGCCTGGTGGATGAGCCGGGCCACCACCTCCTTGCCGGTGCCGGACTCACCGGTGAGGAGCACCGTGGCCTGGCTGGCCGCCACCTTAATCGCCAGCTCGTGTACCGCGCTCATGACGGCCGAGGCAAAAATAAGCGGCCCGCCACCGGCGCCGAGGGCCTCCTTCTTCAGGCGGATGTTCTCCGCCATGAGCCGCCGCACCCCCAAAGCACGCTCCACGGCGAGCAACACTTCAGGCTCGGCAAATGGCTTGACCAGATAGTCGGCAGCGCCGAGACGCAGAGCCTCCACCGCCGACTCCAGGTTGGCAAAGGCGGTGACGAAAATCACCGGACATCCCAGCTCCCGTTCACGAATGGTGGTCAGCAGCTCAAAGCCGCTCATGCCCTCCATGCGGATGTCCGAGACAACCAAATCCACCGCTTCCTCTCCGAGCAGGGCAACGGCAGCTTCGCCGCTGGCAGCCTCACTGACCCGATGGCCAGCTGCCTCCAGCATGATGCTGAGAATCATGCGAAGTTTCTCTTCGTCGTCAACAATCAGGATACGAGCCATGGTTCCATTCCCACCCCTCCCGTCGTATGCCGTGTTTTTTCACCACGAAATAGACGAAGAGCATGAAGATTTTTATAACACAAACCGTTTGATATCGTGTTGCAGCAACGCCACATTAAAATTGAGCAGTAGGCCAATGCCGACATTCGCCACATCATGTAGGTCAGGAGCTGTGCTTCCAGGATACTGATGGCATCCGCACTCTTCAACTCAATGATAAGTGCCACACACACTATATCCGCGCGATAGCCACAATCCAAGCATATACCCTTATATGTCCGCAGGAAGTGGTGAAACCATCACCCCTTCAATCCTGCTTCTTAATCGGCAGCTTCACCGTAAAAGAGGCGCCGCCCTCCGGCCGGTTCGCCGCCGCAATCGTGCCGCCATGCCCCTGGATCACCTCTTTGGCAATGGCAAGCCCCAGGCCGGTGCCTTTGGCCTTGGTGCTAAAAAAGGGCTCAAAGACGCGGGGCAGGGTTTCGGGCGCGATCCCTGGGCCGCTGTCCTCGATGGTGAGGATCAACCGCTGCGTCGTGCAGGTCATCGCCACCCGCACTCCACCCTCCTTGCCTGCCGCCTCCATGCCGTTACGCACCAAGTTGAAGAGCGCCCGTTCCAGCAGGCCAGGGTCACAGCGGAGCACTCCCTGAAGGGCGGCCCCTCCTTCTGTTGCTGCCACTTCGACCTCCCCCCCCAGTAACCGGATGCGCTGGGCCAGGCTGGCCGTGAACTCCCCGGCGGTCTGGGGCTGCAAAACCGCCTCCCGCGGCCGAGCAAAGAGGAGAAAATCCTCGATGAGCCGGTTGATCCGCTCGATCTCCTCATCAAGAAACCCCATCATCCGGCTCTTCAGCTCTGCCGACGTCCCCTCCTTCCTGAACATGTCCAGGCTGCCCTTGATGATGGCCAGTGGGTTCTTGATCTCGTGGGCGACAATCATGGAGAACCTGCCCACCTCGGCCAGCACCTGCTGCCTGGCCATGGCGGTATGGGCCTCCTCGAGTTTTTTGCGCTGCGCCTCCAGGGCATCGAGCATCTCGTTGATGGCGCCGGCCAGGGTATTGATCTCCTGGAGCGAACCGCCGCCGGCCCGCACGTCCATCCGCCCGCGCGAGACCTGGCCGGCCACACCGAGAAGTTCCAGCAGCGGCGCGGTGATCGTCCGCGAAAAAAGCCAATAGAGGACCGCCGCCGCCAAAGCCAGCCCCAAGGAGATCAGGGCAAAGCGGAAGGCCAACAGTTTTTTGAGCTGCGCCAGGCCGGCCTGCGAGTAGAAGATGGTCACCCGGCCTAGCACCTCTTCGTTGCCGGGGGCGACAAAAGGCGCATCCTCCTGGCCCATCCGGCTGGAGAACACCGCCGCGGAAACAGAGCCAAGGTCTCCCGGCGGCCGAGGATTGGCATTGCGAACGAGCAGTTCTCCCCTGCCGTCGGAGACCTCCACGATCTGCACGTCCCGCACCGCCAGCATATTTTTGGTCAGCTCCTCCAGCATCTTCCGGTTCTCCAGCAGAACCCCCACCTCGGCGTTGCTGGCCAGATAGGAGGCAAGCAACTGGAAGTGATCGCGGTAGCGGGCCTTTTCAAAATGCACGGTCAGCCGGTAGCCGGCCACCCCCATGGCCAATGCCGCGCCGATGATGGAAAAAAGCGCTATGGCGGTGAGCCTTCCCTGGATGGAGGCGAAGCCACTCCTCCGCTGCAAGGCCTTATATCGCGCCATATGCTTTAGCATCCGCAGTGCTCCCTCATCTTTTCAGCTTCCGCCAGACTTCTTCGTTGATCACCAACTCATGGGAGGGCGAGGCCACCCCGTCGCACTTTTCCCCGGCCAGGAGCCGCTCCACCTGCCGGGCCACCTGCTGACCAACGGTACGGTAGTCGATGAGCAACGTGAAGGCCGCCCCGGAATCATAAAAAAACTGGTTGTAGCCAATGACCGGCGTGTTGTGCACCACCCCCTGCTTGATGGCATGCTGAATCACGGATCTGGAGATGATGGAGGTGTCAGGAATGAAAAGAATCGCATCGAGCCGGGAAAAATCGCTCGCCATCGCCAGCTTGCCCTCTTGGCGGCGCACCGGCAGCGGCACCAGCTCAAAGCCTCTGGCTGCGGCGACGGCGGCCGCAGCGGTGAACCAGACCTGGTTGTTGGCAGGATCGTAGAGGACGCCGAGCCGCCGCAACTTTGGCAGCTGGCGGAGGATGGACGCGAACTGCGCCTCGGCTGGGATATTCAGACTGACTCGAGGACCATGCCGAAGGCCAGGGGCGTGGCGCCGGCCCTGGCGTGCAGGTAGCGGAGTGCCTCCGGCCCCACAGCCACCAGCACGCCATAGGCCTGGGGATTCAGGGTGACACTCCGACCGCCGAGACTGTACGGCCTGCCGGTCTCATCGAGGAAAAAACGCTGCACCGGCACATTGAGCCGGGCCTCCAGCCCCTCCACCATGGCGACATAGGGAGCTATCTCCCGGGAGAACAGGACGGCGACCACCTTCTCCTGCGCCAAACACCTGCCTGGAATCACCAGAAAAAGCAGGAGAAGGAAGGGTATGGCTTTATTTTTTTTTCTGATTACCACCTGTTCGTCCCGGTCAAAAAATAAGTCCGTCCCCTTGAACTGCACATCGAGTGGCTCAACAGCCTCTTCTAGGCAGCAAAAGCCAGAGCCAGTGGGCACCGCAATGACCTGAGCTTCATCTCCATCATCTACCTGATCGGCTCACCCATTCAGGATTTACTCAAATCACCTTGAAATGTCGAACAACCTGTTGTTTATGGTTTTTTCACCAGCCTGACAGAATTAATCCTCTTCAATCTTTCGTGCGGCAAGAAACCGCTCAACCTTTGCCTCCAGCCTTTGCTGGCTCTGGAGGATCATCTCGTCATAGGTGCTGTTCTGAAAGTGCCACAGGGTGGAGGACAGCTCGGAGCGGTGGCCGACACAGAACGGCACGACCGTCACCACCCGCAGACGCACCCGCTGCTCCAGATAACGGTCGATGGCGTTGGCATGCACATCCCGCTCATCGGGGTTCCAGGCGGCTATGGCCTGCATGGCCTGCGGACCGTAGATATTATAGACCATGCTGGTCATCCGGTCGACAGTTACTAGGCGCAGGCCGTCGTGGTCAACCACGTCAAAGATCCGGGTCTGGTCGGAGACATCGGCGATCAGGCCGCAGAAGATGTCCCAACGCCCCTGGCCGAGCCCCTCGAAGAGGTAGTGCTGGATCGCTGCTCGCCGCCTCTGGAAGGTGCTGTCCATCAGCACGTCGTCCTCAAAGACCTCAAGCCAGGGCAGCCCCAGCTGCAGGGCGTGGTGGCAGAGGTACTTGAAGCTCATGGCGCAACCGATCCAGCCCAGGTGGTGCCGCAGGCCATGAAAGACCGCCAGCTCGGGGTGAGCCCCTCTAAAACTGTCAAAGCGTTCAAAAGTCTCTGGCAGCGAAAGCCCTATCCCTTTGCGAAACTGCTGAAGGGTCAAACAGGCCATCGGCAGCAGCCGCTCAAACGACATCAGGTCCATGGCCGCCAGCATCCGGCCAAAATAGTACCTGAAATGGTTCAGGTCGGCAGGCAGGAGCGCCAGCTTCAATGGACGAGGGGGCTGCAGGTGCTGTTCCAGTGCCGTCAGCATGGCCGCCACATCACCCACCGGCGTAAAGGTGACAAAGGGGCGCAGCTGGTCATGATCGGCCATGTCCGAGCCCTCTTCGGAAACCACTACCAGCCCCAGCGAGAGGCACTCGAAGATGCGGGTGGTCTCCAGCAGGGCCTGCTCATAGTAGTGGATATTGATCACCACCCGAGCCCGCCGCAGCTGCCGGTAGAGCTCCTCACCGAAGACCTCGGAGACGGTCAGCAGACGGAAACGGCTGGCGATGGCTTCTAGAAAGGCCGCACGCCGCGGGTTGTGGCTGTCGCCGTAGAAGACGACATCATACTCCGGCTCGCCCGCCTGCTCCGGTGCCGTGGTTGGCAGCGGGCAGAATCCCGTGATGTTGGAGATTGGGGCCCAGAAAATTTGCTTGTAAGACAGTCCGTTTTCCTGCAGGAAGCGGATATTGGCCAGGGAGTAGTCCAAGATGGCCAGGGAGCGTTCCAAGATGCGCAGATAGTCGGCGGTGAACCAGCGGGAGCTGACCGACTGCTCCATCTGGAAGACGATGTAGACCGAAGGCAGTTTCGCGAACATCTGCGGGCATACCACGATGTGGAGACCGTCGCCGTAGCTGTCCGGCTGCCGGTCGAGGATGGTCACCTGCCGGTAGCCGAAAAAGGCCAGAGCATCCTGGATCAACCGAGCCACATATTGCGTGTGGCGCGTTGCCAGGATCACCACCCCGTCCTCCAGTGAGCGGAAGCCCGGCGGCGGCCCCACTGGCCCGGGCTGACTGGTGAAACCGATCAGCCGTTGCCCCCGGGTGAAGATCTCGCGGAACTCCCCGGCCTTAAGCAGCCTGAAAAAGGTCCGCACCCGGCGCCGGTATGCGCTGCGACGGCCGCGCCAGCGCTCCACGGCCTCCCGCAAGCGGCTGTTCAGGCGCACCACCCGCAATGTTCTGAGGTAGTTCAGCTCTGCCCGGAACTGGGCTAGCTGCTGCTGCAGCGCGGTATGCTGTTCTGCCCGCCGGCTCGATTCCTCGGTCAGGTTGCACAGATGCTGTTCAAGCCGGCTGATGGCCCGTTGTCCCTCGTCCCGCAGCTCATTGTTCTCAGTCAGCTGCTGCTGACAGTTCTGCAGATTCTTGACACTGCGCACGAAGTATAGAAGCTGGGCATCGCTCCAGAGGTGCTTGGCGGCATGCATGAAGGCCAAAAACTCGGCATTGAAGTCGCGCTCGCTACCCGGCTCTCCCACCCCGCTGTAGTCGACCCGGTAGTAAGCTCCCAGCCGGGGATGGTGTATCAGGGGCCCCAGCCTGGTCACCTGCAGCCAGAAGTGCCAGTCTTCATAGATGGTCAGGCTGGTGACAAAGCGGCAGCCCGCCTCCAGCACCCGGCGGTGGAACAGCACCGCATGGATCGGCAGGAAGTTCTCGACCGCCAGGTGCAGCGGATCGAATTCGTGGTCGTAGCGACCCGGCAGCAGGGCCAGCTCACCGCCCGCAAAACTCACGCATTGAACATCGGCATAGGCCCCCACTGCCTCCGGGTGGTCGAGGGCCACTTGGACAAGGGAGGCGATGTGCTCCGGCAACAACAGGTCGTCGTCATCCAGGAACAGCAGCCACTGACCGTCTGCCGTCTCAAGGGCCAGGTTGGCGGCACTGCTACGTCCCTGCCACGGCTGCAGGCTCCGATAGACAAATTCGACGCCGGCCTGGGCGGCGCGCTGGCCATGGTCGGGGCTGATCTCCTGTCCACCATCATTAACCACCACCAGCTGCAGCGGCCGATAAGTCTGGGCAATAACCGAGACAATGGCTTGGGCCAAGGACTCAGGGCGGTCTTTGGTACGGATCAGGATGGAGACGAGGGGCAGGTTCATTGGGTCGGTGTTCCTTTGCCGGCTGCAACGAATACACGGACAAAGGCCGCCAGCCGGCGCAGGGGTGCGGTGAGACGCCATGAGCGGGAGGCAAGGATTGCGGTCAGCGAAGTCTCGAGATCGGAAAGTTGTCGATCAAACTGCTGTTTAAGCAGCTGTTCGCTCAGCTGCCGCTCTTGAACAAGACCAGCCCGCTCCCTTTCAAACTCCTCCTGCTGTCGGACCAGAGCATGGCTTTTCTCATCCCGTTCAAATTCCAGATGCTTGAATCCTTCCGCAACCTCATCGCCCCTCCACCGTTTTAACCACTTGCTAAAAAAGCGGCTACGGCCACGGCAGATCACCCGCTCGTCAAAAACGACGCCGGCTCTGGAATCCCCGATCGGGTGGCAGGTCGCCGTCACCTGATCAAGATGGATGAAATCAGTGTGGCGACTCACCTGCATCCAAAAATCCCAATCTTCATAGACATCAAAGGACTCATCAAAACGGACGCCCTGCTTGGTGACCAGCAAGCTGGAGAAGAGAACGGCGTGCATGGGAAGAAAGTTGGAGGCCACGAGCCGGCGGCGATCGTAAGGGGAGTTAAAGACGCCACACACTGTCCCCCGGGTGTCTACCACCCGCACGCCGGCATACGCGGCCAGGGCGCCGGGATGCGCCTGCACCGCCTGGATCAGGGCAGCCACATGCTCCGAGTCGAAAGAATCATCGTCGTCAAGAAAAACGATCCACTGGCCCTGAGCGCTCTCCAAGGCGAGATTGGCGGCCCGGGGGCGGGAAAGTGGCTCACCATTCTTCTGGTTGATAAGACGCAAAGAGAATCGGCCGCAGTGCTCCGGCAGGGGGGAATGGTCTCCCCCCCGGGCATTCACAACGACCACCTCCGTATTCGGCCAAGTCTGCAGTGCCACGGAGTCAAGAGCCTCCATGAGCGTGGGTCGATCCATGCTGCGCACGATGATGCTGACCAAAGGGATATCCTCACCACTGACGGCAAACCCCAGCCGCCGCCGGTGGGCCAGCGGGCCTTCAAACAGAGGGACAAGTCCCGGCTGGATGGAGGCTGCGTCCAAGATTACATAGGCCTCTGCGGCTTCTGCGTGAGGGCCGAGGAAGTAGGAGCGGAAACGGTTGAGTCCTTCGATGCGCCGATCATAGGGCTGTTCTTCAAGCTGGGAGGAAAAACAGGCCATGGCAGCACGTTTCTGTTCAAAGACCGAGGTGATGTCGATCACCAGGTTGGGACTGGGCAGCGGCAGGTTGATCTCGTAGAAAAGAGCCCGGCGATCCCCCCCCAGGCGACGCAGCGCTTCGGCGCCGGCCAGGGCAAGGGCCTGATGGTCGGGGTGCAGCTCGGTGGGGGAAGGGAGCAACACCAGGTCGGCCTCGGCTTCCGCAATGGCGGTTTTAACCCGCTCGACCAGCAGTTCACCATAAGCAAGGCCGCGATCCGACAGCCCCCAGAATGTGGGAGCGGAAAGCCCCAGGACTCCGGCCGCCTTCCGTGACTCATGCGCCCGTATCCGCGCTAGGTCTCCTGCGGCGCTCCTCCCCCCGGCTGCGCCGTCGGTGACCACGATGACAGAAACTAAACAGCCCTGATTGCCCAGCAATGCCAGCATGCCGCCGCAGCCAAAGACCTCATCGTCCGGGTGCGGGGCGAAAGCCAGGACACGCTGGGCTGTTGGGAGGGTGAACTGGACGGATGCCAGCAGTTCTTGTTCATCTGCTGTCTTGGATTTCATGATTTATGCTCGGTGACTCATCGGGGCTGGAGTTTAGAGTTTCGCATTCGGCAAAGAAACAACAAATTGGCGCCAAAAAATCTTGACATATCAAGCGGTTTGGATGGACGTTATGAACACCAAGAAATACGGCAATATCCCCGAGGCCCTATTCGAAGCTATCATATTTCTGGCTCAAACGCTGCAAAAACGATCTGTCCCAACCTAGATGGAACTGCTTTTTGGCGCCATGATCACCCAAGCCGGGTTTGTCAGTGAAGCATGGCTGGCAATCTTCATGGAGTTGGCTCGGTGGAAGGCGCACATGTCACATCGCGAAATGTGAAGAGCCGGTGCGCTGCAAAACTCAGCAGAGGAACGCAGAACGCCACGCACAAGATACCTGTCACATAATGTCGACCGGTGGCTTCGACACCCCATGCGATCACGACTGCACACAACCAGCCCAAAAGCGAAACACTGAGAAAACGTCCCCAGCGGGCGAGGTTCAGGTCGGCCGCAAAGCTCCAACGGCTATTTACGACATAAGAAAAAAGGTTGGTGAACAAAAACGCCATCCCGTTAGCGACAGCTGGATTGAACCGCAGCCCTTCGATCGCAGCGACGGCGGCGGCTGTGTGAACGGCGGTTGCGGCTATGCCGGTCAGGACGAATCGCCATGCTGATCGATACTGTCTCACGGTCGCTTGCCTAGCACAGCGAGGACAGATGTGCCAAAAGGAAACAGCGTCCTGGGGGCAATGTGACGTTCCAGTCCGAAAAGCCCTGTCAGCAGCTGATTGACAAATGATGCAGGCAATGCTGCATCCGAGCCAGCGTTTTTGCCGACGGCTTTCTGCAGGAGACGGGCGCCGGCGATCAGTGAAAACATCAGGCTGTTAAAATACCCGAGGCGGTAAACGCTCAACCCCGCAGCGTTCGCCAGCTTTCGTACACTTTTGACGGTATAGCGACGGAAATGATGGTGCGCCTCATCATGCGTCGACCACAACCAGGCATAAGCAGGAACGGTGACCAGCAGCCGACCGGCTGGATCAAGCAGCTTGCTGGCGCGCATCAATGCGGCAAGATCGTCCTCAATGTGCTCAAGCACGTCCAGCAGACAGATGAGATCGAATTGCCCGTCCTCGAACGGCACGGGATCGGGCAGGCCGCCGGCGGCAACAGGGCAGATGCCCAATGAAGCGGCGATGGCACGTGCCTCAACATCGTATTCCATTGCACAAAGGCGTCCAAACCTTGCCAGCATGGCCAGGTTGCCGCCCGTACCGCAGCCGATTTCGAGAATCCTGGGTTCAGTCGGCAAGGCCAGCGTGCGGATAAGATTAGCGAGTATCCGCTTCCGGGCAACGAACCACCAGTGGCGATCCTGCACTTCGGCCATTTCTCGATAGGTTTCAGGACGCATTTCTTTGACTCAGGCTGCATCGTTGTTTTGTTCGCACAAATTGCCAGTCAGACGGTCCCTAAAGCACCCCCGCGTGGCGCGCCACTGACGCAACCAGTAAGCCAAAGCTGTCATGATCGCCAGGCCAATTATGAAATCACGCACTTGCCAGTACAGCGGCCCGTCGTACCAGGCCTGAATGGAATGATTGCCCGGTGTGAGATCGATACGCATTCGTCCATCCGGCATCAACCGGCGCTCGATTTCCTGACGCGTCAGCGGTTGATCGTCTACCATGATCCGCCATCCAGGCAGATAAAGCTGATTGATGACCACACTCGTCGCCTCGCTGCCTTTCATCTGAGAAGCCAGATTGTAGGGTGAGGCCCCTGGAAGAGGAGAAATCGCCCAATTGGCGGACATCACCTCTACCCATGGGCGGGGATCAGATTGCCCGAACACTGGCGGGTGACCTGCCTGATCTACCATTTGAATAACTCGCCGCTGGGTACTCTGGCAACCCTGATCTCCAGGAGCTCCACGCGCTGTGGATGGCAGAGATCGTACAACATTGGCCGGCTGCCACTCTCCTGCGTCCAGCGTTGTCAGGTAAGTGCCGGGCAATGCAATTTGTGCAAAATCTTGCAGGCAAAGCAACTCCTGTTGGGTAAGGGCGTGGCCATGCACAATATCCAACGGCTTAAAACCGGTGCGCAGAATTGGCGACCAGGCCACCAGTATCCCGACTGCACCAGCCAATCCGATTGCCAGACTTTTTTTCGGAAAGCCTGGATAAATGATAGGGATTTGCCAAAATCCAAGCATGCATAGGGTTTGCAATAATGGCACGAATACCGCAAGACGCCAGGGAAACTGTATCAATAAAAAAGGATAAATCCGCCACAACCACTGCCCCGCCGGCGTGATCAGCACGACGATTGCCATATACATCAAACCGGCGGCAAATACCGGAGGAATACGCCGCCCAAACCAGGCACCAGCCAAAGCCAACAGCGCAAACGGTGCGCCTATGAATTCCGTTCCGTTGAATGTCTTCGGATTGCCAAAAGAGCCAAACAATATATTAAACAGCGAAGCAGTATTTTTCCAGGCTTCAAATTGACCAATAAGGGCGACTTTGGTATTCGCGAACGGTTTCATCATGACCACGCTCAACCAATATGGTGAGCTCAACACCAAACCCAGCAGGATGGCGCAAATAAGCTCCATGCCGATCTGCTTGACATGCGACGAGGACGAGCTTTGGCTTCTCCATAGGCAAAGCCCACCCGCTACGCATAAGAGCAGCGGTAGAAACAGCAGGGCAACCGGATGGCAGTAGCAGACCAATGCTGTCGAAAGCGACAGCCCCAGCCATGTGAGTGCCCGTTCACGCCAGCGCCTGATGGCCCGTATGCCTATGAACTTGAACAGGAAAAAAAACGGCCAGGGCAACAGTTGCAGCACCATCCATTCGCTCAAGTCACCGCGCACATAAAGATTGATGTGGCTATAGGGCGCAATCTGGAAGAGCATAACCAAAACCAGCGCAGCGCCGGGGGCAACAAAACAACGAGCCAAACAATACGTGCCCAGCCCGCCCAAAAAGGCGATTAAACTGAGTGTCAATAATTGCCGTAGCAAAAAATCGTCGGTCACTGCCACAGTCCACGAATGGAGAAAAAAATACCCCGGCTGATAAAAAACGAATTGCGGATAGCCAAACCCGCCATTCATTTGCGGCAACCAACGTGGATAGAAGATTCCCGAACTTTGCGCATTGGCAAACCAATCAGCCAGCAGCATGTAACGATACCATTCGTGCGTTGCCGGCAATACCTGCTCAACCCAGTTCGGCCATAAGGGAATCAATGCTATAGCCAACAGCGCCAGTGAAAATGACAGCATTCTGGTTGCCGCGAAAGCCTGGCGCAAAACATTAGGCTGCATCGTCGTAACGCTCACGGATGATGTAAATAGGGCGCGCCTTGGCCTCACCGTAAAGCCTACCAATGTATTCTCCTATCACCCCAAGCCCGATCAGTTGGATCCCGCCAAGAAACAGGACTGTCGTCATCAGCGAGGCATAGCCTGGCAGATCGCGGCCAAAAACCAACGTGCGTCCGATGAGGAAGACCCCGAAGACAAAGGCGATCAGCGCGATGAGCGACCCAAGGTATGTCCAGATCCGCAAAGGCACGGTGGAAAAGGAGGTGATACCTTCCAGGGCGAAGTTCCACAGCCGCCAGCCGGAAAACTTGCTCTCTCCCGCCTCGCGCACCTCACGCACGTAGGGGAGGATCGCCTGACGGAAACCCACCCAAGCGAACAGGCCTTTCATAAAACGCCTCCGCTCCGGTAAACACTTCAGCGCCTCGACCACTCGGCGATCCATCAATCGGAAATCGCCGACGTTGACGGCAATCGGCACGTCGGAAACCATATTGTGCAGCCGATAAAACCACTCCGCCGTCTTGCGCTTGAAAAAGTGGTCGGTCGAACGGTCTACCCGCTGTGCAAGCACCATGTCGAAACCTTTTTTCCAGAGATGAACCATCTCGGCAATCAGCTCCGGCGGATCTTGCAGGTCGGAGTCGATGGGGATCGCCGCTTCGCCTCTGGCTTGATCGATGCCGCAGGTCAAGGCGGCTTCCTTGCCGAAATTGCGCGACAGATCGATAACACGCAGCCCGGGGATTTTTTCCTGGAAAGCCCGCAGCTTTCCCAAAGTGTCGTCCTGGCTGCCATCATTGACGCAAACGATTTCGAATGTTTCGCCGGTCGATTCCAGCGCCGGCAGGAGCCGGGCGAAAAACGGGGACAAGACGGCGCTCTCGTTATACATCGGGCAGACAACTGAAAGCTTAGGGCGCATGTCGGGCCGTAAGGGGCGGCTCATGGTACTTTACCAGGAATGGGTAAGGAACTTCCGGCAGAGTCCCACGCGAGAATGGAACCTTTTTCCGGGAAATCGAACCATGGTGATGCGTTCCAATCCTTTTCCGGGGAGATCACCACCAGTTGAAATTTTCCCTGAAGCCAGCTTGGGGGGTCGAATCTAATATTTATAGAACAGGGAACCGAACTAGACATGTGCTTCTCCGGAAATATCAGAAAACATGCCCCGTCGACCGGCTGTTCAACGTGCATATAAAATCCACCATCTCGACGGTCAATTGTTAGGGATAACGGCATGGTTGACTGAAATGACAAGCCCCCTGGCTTCTCGACGGCCAGCTTCATGCTGGCGGCAGCTGGATCGTAGGCGTAAATTGGCAACGTAGCACCAAATTGGTTGGCATACTCGACAAAAGGGAAAGGATGAGGAGTTTTTTTCCCTAGGGCTTGTTGTTTTAGCACAAAAAGTGGGTAAGCATAGATTATGGCAAAACCGGCTGCTTCGCCATGAGGAATGTACCCCAGCGTTTCGTCTTGACTCCACATAAAATGCCCGTGCGCATCGAGATTGTCAGTGACAACCGCGTAAGCCTTCGCGGTTGTCCGGGCATGCAAAAAAACAGCAGCCACTGTGATCAGCATTAGCGCAAGCCCACCAAGCATCCTAAGTTGGGGAAACAAGATCCCGGGGGCCAAATGGACTGGTACTGTTCGTGCGACACCCAAGGTAAGCAAGATACAGATCCCCCACCAAAGGACAAAGGCATATCGTAAATTAATTGGATCGGCATTGGCTTGAAGGGCCAGCAAAGGTAGCAGGAGCGCAACAACCGTCGCCAACAAGACGAGAAGATGTCGAAGGGGAGAGCGCCGAACAATCCCGCCAATGGCGAGTAACAGTGCCAATCCCAACGCCAGTATCGGCCAACCGGTGCCAACAAGTATTCTTGGTAAGACAGTGAACCAGTCGACCAGATTATCCATCCCGAAGAGGTTATCAGTGTAGCCTCCGATGAACTTCCCTAACATGAGAGAGCGCCAGAAAATAAAGCTAGCTGCGATCAAGGCCAAGGGGATGATGGCGCGAACACGCCAAGAAATCTTCCCTTCACCAAAAAAAAACAACGGCAAAGGCAGTGGGGCGAATATTTCTTTGTTAAGCATAGCCAAGAGATAGCAAATGGTCGCCAACCAGCGCAAAATTACGCTACGACGAGGTTGCTCGCTAGCCTGCTGCCAGAGCAATATGGCAAGAATGGCGAAGATCAAGCCGGTCGCATAATGACGCGCTATAATCTGTTGGGCAACAACCGTCGTTGGTGCCCCCATCAGAAAAAGGGTTGCCGCAATTCCACCCCAGACCAAGCCGGCATGGCGGCGTACCAATATTAATGTCAACAAGGCTGCCAGCCAGATGATGAAAAGCTGATGGGCGTAAAACATTTTCGGGTTCAGGCCGAACAGGACAAAATCCAGCCGGTACTCCAAGGCGAGCCAGGGAGTAAAGCAACCAGCCCCCAAGGCCTGCCAATACCTTGGAGAAAAGAAATAACCCGCCGCATCGGGGTGTTCGGTCACATAGTAGAGAATCCACGAGTCGTCAATGCGCCAGAACCCCCGCAAAGCGCTTCCGTGCAACACTAATGTCAGCAATGCGAGACCAGCGGCTACAGACAGCGAAATGGCGAGGAAGGAGCGATTATTCATGTGGCAAGCAGGCTCATTGAGGCTATGAAATCGAAAAAGCCGATATACAAATTGGCTCCCTCAGCGGAGAAGACGATCCGGATATGTTCAAGTCCCTAAGAATCTTTACCGCGAACAATGATTTGCGACGGTTGGCGAATTGTCCGCTGAAGACTGGTGTTCTCATTCGGTCGGCTCCCGCTCAAGCTCTTTCTTCAGGGGTGGCCAGGCTTTGCCAGTATTCCCAGTACTCCGGTTGGGGCTGAAACTCTTTTGTGAGGGTGGCGAAATAGGAGTCCAGTACGGCCCTGACGCTGTTGTTCGTTTGGCAGGGCCGAAAGCATAACTTGAAGCGATCCCCGCCCTGCCACTGCAAGAAGGCAAAAACAATCGGCATGGATCTGGCCAGCGCCAGCTCAATAGCCCCGGTGGGATAGCAAACTTCGGGGTTGTAAAAGAATCCGGCCAGACAGGGTTTCCTGGCCGCCGGAAAGTCATGAACCGAGACCAGCAGAGCGTCACTGTTGAAGGCCGTGGCCATCGCCCGGGCCTGTTTCATATTGGTTTCCTGCTCCACATACAAATAGCGGCCGCCCCGGAAAAACGACTCGCTGCCTCCGTACATGATCTTGGCGAATCGCTTGAAACGCTGGTAAATCGGGCTGTTTCTCGGGTCGGCGGCAAATACGTTAACCTTGCCGGCATACCGGCCCAGCAAAGCGCAGAAAGTGGAGTTGAAATGGTGGTGGTAGGTCAGCACCAGCACTCCCCTGCCCCCCGCGTTGGCGGGGGGGGTGACCAGTTCGGCATTTTCAACGGCCAGCCGGGGACGCCCCCCGGCCGCGTCGGCCCAGCGGTGCAGGCGCAGCATGCAGGCGATGCTTACTCCCCGCAGACGGCGGAATTTCAGCCAAGTCGCCAGCCCCAGGGGCAGCGAAAAACGCTTGCCGATCCGGCGAAACTCGCCATATTTTTCAGTGTCTTTGCCGAAAAGCATCCATAACCAGCCGCAGATCGTTATATAAAGCCGGTCGGGCAGTCCGGTTTTTTCCAGTAATTGCAGGAAATGAAAACAGGCCAATCTATACCGCAGCCCTAGGGCCGCCCAGGGGGCAGGCATCGACGGTTACTCGGCTCGGATTGAGGTTGCGGCGGCGTGAACAGCCGGCCCTTTGCGGACTACGAAGATGTCATATCCCATTTGCCCTTGGGCCGCCAGCTCAGAATAATTTTTCAGCACCAGTCGCCAGAAACGGCGCAACTTAGGGTCGGAGCCGCTTGCCATGGAGCACATGAAGCGGTAAAGCGGGCCAAAAACCAGATCGCCAATACGGTCAACCGCCACCAGTTCGAAGCCCGCCGCAGTCAGCCAGTTCCGCATCTGGTCAAAGCCGTAGAAGTAATTCCCTTCCCGAAACATTACCGCCTCGGGACATTCGCAGGTTATATCGGCGATCACACCCCGGGCGCCCGGCTTGAGCACCCGGTGGTTTTCTCGGAGGAATGCCGGCACATCGGGATAATGAAAAGTGGATTCCATGCTGTAGCTGAAATCATAATGGTTGTCGGGCAGATCCATGGCCATGGCATCGCCCTGTTTGAAATCGACTTTGTCCGTCACTCCAGCCTCACGGGCCCGCTTGCGGGCATAATCCAGCTGGATGCCAACCAAATCGAGACAGGTCAGGCCGACCCCGGTCTCGGCGGTCAGCCTGACAGCGGTTCCTCCTATACCGCAACCGATTTCCAGCCCCTTCCATTCGGGGGACAGGGAATCCAGCCAGCCGATTATCCTGTCGTACATGGCCATCTGGGCCTCGAACAGATTGGAGGTTCCGGGTTGCCAAAAGCCGAAATTAAGCAGTCCCGGACTGTTGCCTTGGGCGTCGGCGCTAATGGCGATCCAGTCTTCTCGGATCCACTGATAAAAATCACCGACCCTGACGGCCGGGCTCATGCCGTTTTCTTCTGTCATGGTTGCAATTGTCCTGCTGCAGGCAAATAAAGCGGGCGGGGGGAGGTTCGTCTCAAGAGGTGAGTCTGTCTTCACTGAAGCCGACCAGTCTCGGCCCGCGGGGAAGGGGACAAAAATCCCTTTCGGTATGCCTGACAAGAAAAACTGGGGGCGTAAACGCCAAACCCGTGTCACCTACACCGGCCAAGCAATTAAGGTTTCTTCAATACTAGCTGCCGACCAACCTGTCAACAAAAAACGGGTAAAAACCCGTGTCCGTACTCGACCAGTCTTCTCATAGATAGTCGGTATCCCCGGAAAGCCACCAGCCTTTGCTCGCCAAGGAATCGTCCGGGCAGCAGGAGGCCTGGGCCAGTGCCAGGTGCGCCGCCGTGCCCGCAGGCTGCGCACCGATGGCCAACAAATCCGCTTGGGCGGCTGCACTGGCCCAGATTTCGACCTCGGCGATGCCGACCTCTGCGGCGACGCGACGCACGGCGGCGGCGGCGGCGGGCAGCGCCATACGCGGACCGACGAAATCGAGCCAGCGCAAAACACTGTTCCCCTCATCACGAACGATGACCACAGCACAGGGACCGAACCAACAACGAGAAATCACTAGGAAACGGTGCCTCATCCCCGGCCGCGCCACGAACCTCGCACGCAACTGGGCCGCGTTGCGCACTCCAAGAATGTGCTCCTTGCCTTCTTGCTCCATCTTGCGCCAGGCTAATGCAATAATACGGTCGAAATCCGGCGCCGAGGACGCCACGTTTGTCATTTTCCAGCCCCACGGCAAACGTGCTGAGTCAGCGGACCAGACAAGCCGCTGGATCGTCTCGACCTTGACGAAAAGACCGATGATTTCAATCAGCCGCATGGCTCTTTCGTGGGTAAAACCAAAAGCCAAAGCGTACGGTCTGCCGACGCCAACCCATCTGGCAAAAAAAGCGGAGCAGACCTGATAAAGCGGCCCGCGGCGGGTAAGCTCGCCGCGCGCTTCCGGCGCCACCATCATGTCGCCGATTTGTATGGCGTCGATCTGCTTTCCGCGCCAACTGATCAGACGTGGAAATCCAGCTAAATGCGCGACAAGCCGGCCGGTTTCCTCCCACAAACCATACGCTTTCCCATCGAGACCTTCTTCACCATATTTCCATTCGTACCAGGTGGCGGGCGGCGTCTCACCGAAAACTCGCACGAACAGGTCCAACACCGCTGCCCGGTCTTGAACGCCGACTTCCCGCAGCAAAAAACAGCGGTCTCCAATGCGGCATTCGCGTGGTGAAAATTCCGTCATGCACGCAGCTCCCATTGATGGGGCAAAACGACCACGCCTTGCAGGGCGTCCTCTTGAGTCACCTCCAAGGTCAGGCAGCGAGGCGCGCTGTCATAGACATGCAGGCCGCGTTCGCAGGCAAGAAAGACCGTCACGTGATAGCGCCCCTTGAGCAGGGGAATCTCCGGGAAAATCACTGTCGCGCATCCAGCGCCATCCGGCGTGCGCTTCACCGCCCCGGTCTCACCGAAGCCGATGGCGCTGGTCACCCCCACGCCGGCATCATTTTCGATACCCAGCGCCACACTCGGGCAGGGCAGGATAGGATCAGAAGCAAATTCAACAGAGAGTTCCACCGTACTGTTGCGGGAGACCACTGTCAGCCGGCGACCTTCGATGCCGTCGCACCGAGTGGAAACGCGCAGGATGCGTGCCGTACCGACCGCAGCGACGGAGGCAGGGGCGGGCGTGTCCTGCCCGACGGTCGGCGGATTTTCCCGGGCCAGAAAGGCGTTGTAAGCCGCCGTCACCTTCTGCGCGGAATCGAACATCCGCACCTCGCCCCGATCCAACCATAATGCGCGCTCGCACAGTGCATCGACGTGGTACATTGCATGCGAGCAAAAGAGAATCGTCGCCCCGCGGTCCTTTAAGGCCATGATGCGTTCAAAACTCTTCCTGGCAAAGGCCCCGTCGCCCACAGACAAGGCCTCGTCGATCACCAAAATATCGGGGTCGACCGAGGTGGCAACCGAAAACGCCAACCGCACATACATGCCGCTGGAATACGTTTTGACCGGTTGGTCAATAAAACTGCGAATCCCGGAAAAATCGATGATCTCTTCGAGCCGCGCCTCAACTTCGTCCGAACTCAAGCCCATAACCGCCGCGCTCATCACCACATTCTCGCGACCGGTGAATTCCGGGTTAAACCCCGCACCCAGCTCAAGAAGGGCCGCCACCCGCCCATGGACATTGATCTCCCCGTGCGTGGGGTTGAGGGTGCCGCAGACAAGCTGCAACAGGGTGGATTTTCCGGCTCCGTTACAGCCGATAATGCCTACCACATCCCCTCGGCCGATCTCAAGGGAAACATCGCGGAGAGCCCAAAATTCACGGTAATACCGACGCCTTCCCCACGACAACATCTGCAACAGACGGTCCCGAGGCTTGTCGTAGAGATGATAACACTTCCCGAGATTGTTCAGGCGGATAACTGGATCAGAGGACATCGGCAAACCCTTTCCTGGTTTTCTGAAACCAGGCGAAGCCGAGCCAGGCCACCAGAAAAGCAAAGGCTGTCAACAACCCCAGCCGCCCCCACGCGAGCCCGGAGCCGAAGATGAGCAGGTCGCGACTCTGCTCGACAATGAAGGTCAGGGGATTGAGATGGAGAAAAAGACGATATCGCTCCGGGATGGCGGAAACCGGATAGAAGATGGGGGTAAGAAACAGCAGGACTGTGGTCATAACCCCGACCAACTGGACCACATCCCGAAGAAAGACCCCAAGGGCGGCAAGAAACCAGGACAGCCCCATGACCAGCAGGCCAAGGGGCACCAAAACCAGGGGAAAAAACAACAGGGTGACCTGAGGCACCCCAAAAACCCAAAAAGAAAAGAGCAGCCAGACTGCAAGGCTGACCAGGGCATGGAACAGTGCGGCGCCAAAGGCGACCCAGGGGAGGATCTCCAGCGGGAACACCACCTTTTTCACATAGTTGATATTGGCCAAAATCAGCATAGGGGCGCGGTTGATACATTCGACGAAGAGGTTGAAAACCAGGAGGCCGGCAAAAAGGATCAGGGCGAATTCGGCCCTAGATTCATCGCTGGCCCCCCAGCGCGCCTTGAAGACCACGCTGAAGACAAAGGTATATACCGCCAACATGAAAACCGGATTAAAAAACGACCAGAGTATGCCCAGAATCGAGCCCCGGTAGCGGCCTGCCACCTCCCGCACGACCAGCAACCAGATCAGGCTCCGGTTGTGCCAGAGACTCCCGGCCATGGCCCGGGGTGATATGGGGAAATTTTGCATCAGCGAAAACCCTTAATCCTGACGATAACGAAAACCAAATCGGGGGCCATGATCACATCCGCCGAAAAAGTGCCGCGACCAGCAGGCCAAGATTGCCCGCCGGGGTCTGCCGGTAGACCCCGATCCGATTGAAGCCAAGAAGTCGGGGCAGCAGCGGCTGTTGCCGGAACTCCGCCCAGCCCTTGAGAATTTGCCGATTTTCGCTGGTGAGCATCCGGCTCACCCCCTGTAGCGCTTTAATATTTCTGGCGTTCCACTCCTTAAAGCGCCCTTGGAGAAGCAGGCGAATCCGCACCAGCTTGGGCAGCCATCCGATATTGGCTCCCATCAGATTCTTACCTTGCTGCCGATAGCGGACCATGGGTCGAGGGTCATAGAACACAGTGCCGCCACAGCCGGCTATAATCAGATAGGCCCACCAATCATGGGCAACGATCTCGATTTCAGGGCCAGCCTCTTGGAGCAGGGCACGGGCGGCCTGGTTGAAGACCATGGTGTTTCCTCCGCCGATATTCTGCACCAGGGCGTTGGCAAACCCGGGAGGACTGAGGAAAAGCGGCGACAGGCCTATCTCCCGGCCGGTTTCGTCGATAAGTCGGGTCCTGGAACAATAGAGCGCAGGCTCCGTGGCGGGCACAGTCTCAAGCCAAGAAACCGCCCGGGCGAGTTTGTCCACCTCCCAGATGTCATCCTGATCGGAAAACGCGTAATATTCCGCTATGATCTTTTCGTTACAGACAAGGGAAAGAAAATTTGCAGCAAAGCCCCGTTCTGGCCCTGGTTGCACAGAAAGCCTCCCGCCCCACAGGAAGCCGTACTGGCCGAAAATAGCGAGCGTACCATCGCGCGAACCATCGTCCGATGCCCAGACCTTCCAGCCCGAAAAAGTCTGCGCATTGATGGAGTCAAGCTGCTCGGCAAGAAATCTCTCTCCGTCTTTGGTGCAAAGCAATACCGCCACTTGAGTTTCTGCTATTTTCTGTGTCATCTCAGTTGAGTTCGACAAGCACACTCACGAAGGTGGAGGACTTCAGCCTCTATCGGCCTGTCGCCATTTATTGGTAGGAATGTATGACGAATAAATTTGCTTCCGTTCATCCAGGGAAAACGATGGCCAGCGGCTCTCATCATTCCCTGACTGCCGATCTCCCTATCTGGCCAGCGCTTGCCAGAAGCCGCAACCGCGCGGAACGCCATTCGGCCAAGCAGCGAATGCGTTCTTTTTGTGCATCGGACAGGGCCGCTTGCGTATTCAATAATTCCATGATATCCGCAGCCCCTTTGTCGTACTTGCGCTGAGAAACCACCAATGCACCCTGGGCGGCTTCCAACAAAATCGCGGAAGCCTCCAGATTATGCAAGGCGGAGGCGGCATCGGCGTGCGCCTTGATTACTTCCATGGCAATCTGATGTTCGGTATCGGCGAGTGCTGCTTCTTTTTGCTCGACCTGCGCCTGCGCGCCTCGGACCTTATAACTGGTAGCAAATCCGTCAAAGATTGGAATAGATAGTGTAAGCCCCACAGTAGTTTCCTGTGCATCGATCGAGGTCACCGCTTCGCCCGGACGGGTATTCTGATAGTAGCTTGAGGAAAAGCCCAGGGTAGGCAGCCCGGCGGAACGGGCCACGGTTACCCGTTTTTGCGCTGCCTCAAGTTGATTTCTGGCCGCAAGAATAGCGGGATGATTTTTCTGGGTTTCTTCCAGCCACAGACTCAAGGCCTTGCCATTCTCTCCGACATGCTCAGCCAGATCTTCCGGCAGTAATATTGCGGTATTTGCGGATATTCCCAGGATATATCCCAGCACTGACCGCGCCTTTTCGTACTCACCCTGGGCACGATTCTTTTCCAGTGACGATTTGGCCAGGGCGGTTGTTGCCTGCAGCGTGTCAGACTGGCTGCTCGCTCCTTTGTCTTCACGTATCTTGGCGGAATGCAGGGTATTTCTGGCGATGTCCTCACTTGCGGTCTTGGCCGTGAGGGTAGCCTGAGCGGTCACCGCATCAAAATAGGCCTGGGTCACGGAAGACAAGGCCTTTTGCAAGGTAGCGTTATGGTTGGCCAGCGCCGCAGCCAGCAAGCTTTCGGCTGCTTGGCGGTTGGCTGATCGCCCACCAAAATCAAAGATCCTCCAGGACAAGGTCCCCTGGGCGGTATTCCGGGTGATATTGCTCGATGGATATCTGGTGTCCGAATACCGGATCTGATCTTTGGTCCGGTTCAACGAGCCGGTCAGTGCAGGCAGATATGCGGCGCGCGCTTCACCCACCGCGCCTGCCTGGATTTTGATATCCGCCCAGGCAGATCTGATTTGCGGATTGTTGCAGAGGGCTAGGTCCACTGCCTCAGCCAAAGCAAGCGGGCGGGAGAAATCTTTCTGCACCGAGCAGGGAATCGGGGCTGTGTCTCCTGGCAGGATTACGCCTGTATCAACCACCTCGGGCATCGTGCGCAATGGGTCAACAAAGGGATAGAGGGGATCGAAAGCCAGGACGAGTGTTGGCCAGATCAGCCCCGCGACAAGCATTGCCGCAGCGGTTCTGGGGAGTTTAGCGCTCATTGAGACTCTCTTTTGCGTGCTGTAGGAGCGGACTCAAAACGTATTCAATCACTCGGCGCGTACCTGTTTTGATTTCCACATTGACGGACATGCCCGCACTCAACGGCATATCTTGGCCCTTAACAGAAATTGAGGATTTATCCAAGGCAATGATGACTGAATAGAGCAAGCCTTTTTTCTCATCCTTGATAGCATCGCGCGACACATGCAACACACGGGCGGGAATTGTGCCGTACTTGGTATACTCAAAGGCTGCAATCTTGACTGCCGCTGTCTGACCTTCCTCCACAAAGCCAATATCCTTGTTTTCCAGCATGGCTTCGACGATGAGATGGTCCTCGTTGGGGACAATTTTCATCAACGGTTGCGCTGCGGGCACAACCCCGCCGACAGTAAACACTGTCAGCTGCTGCACCGTGCCATCCACCGGCGAAGTGAGTTTGAGCAGTTTACTTCGGGTTTCTGTCCGCATGGCATCCTGCCTGCCAGCTCCAACAATCCTGTCGCCTTCTGCCTGCGCGTCAAAGGCGGCGCGCCTGGTTTCGGCAATCAAGGCAGCCCGCGTATTTTTCGCCTCGGCCAATTGCCCTTCAAGATCAACGCGCGCCTGCTCTTTTTCAAGATATGCATGCACGGAAACGTCATGATTCTGAGCGAGATCCCTGTAATCCGAAGCCCGCTGGGTCGCCAGTGGCAAGGCCAAGGAATACCTGGTTATCGCCCCTTCAAGACGTTGAAGTTTAGTTATAAAATCCTGGTATTGACCATTCAGATGCAATTGAGCCTCCTGCAGTTTTTCCACCGGAACACCATCAATATCCAAGAGCTTTGGAGGCCGGCGGCTATCAACCGCCTCAATCATCGCTCGTGACCGTGCGATCTGGAGAGTCGCTTCGGTGACACTACTCATCGCCTTCCCGTGCTCTGCATCTGATGCGCTGGCATCCAGCTCGATCAACACATCTCCTTCTTTGACCGCCTGTCCTTCCTCAACGTACAGCGCTTTGACGCTGGCCACTTCAACCGAAGCAATGGTTTTGGTGCGCTCACTCGGGATAATTTCACCGGTGGCGTTGACCACAATATCCATCCGGCCAAAGATCGCCCAAAGAATCACAAAGGCGACCAGCGCCATCAGGATCTTGGCGGTTATCCGCAAGCTTGGCGAAACCGGCCTTTCCTGGAGGGAGAGAGCTGCGGGCAAGAATTCCGCCTCGTCCTCCTTGAAGAGATTCCCTCCCAGTTGATCACGCTCTTTCCAGAAGCGGCCAAAAACTTGCCGATAATGACGAAGCAAGAACGCATATGCCTCCAACTTATGCTTGATACTCATCCTTCCACCACCTGTGCTGTACTTGTGCCAAGTTGCAATTGGTTCAAGTGTGCATAAATTCCGTCCTGTATCGCAATCAATTCGTCATGCGACCCTTCCTCCACAATCTGTCCTCGATCCATTACAAAGATGCGGTTGGCATCCCGCACGGCTGAAAGACGATGGGCAATAATCAACACCGTCCGCCCCGCACAGATCTTGCGCATGTTCTCCTGAATGATACTTTCCGATTCATAGTCCAGGGCGCTGGTGGCTTCGTCAAAGATCAGGATACGCGGGTTGGAGATGAGGGCCCGGGCAATGGCAATCCTTTGCCGTTGTCCGCCAGACAATCCTGTACCATGCTCTCCCACCTTGGAATCATACCCTTCCGGCAACTCGCAGATGAACTCATGCGCGCCAGCCAGTTTCGCCGCTTCGATAATAACCTCAATAGGCAAGGCGGGGTTGGCCAAGGCGATGTTGTCCCGGATGGTGCCGGTGAAAAGAACATTTTCCTGTAGGACTATGCCCAATTGGTGGCGTAGCGAAGTGGTATCGATAATGGAAATATCCTGGCCATCAATGAGAACCCGCCCTCGATCCGGGACGTACAGGCGCTGCATGAGTCGGGTAAGGGTGCTCTTGCCGGATCCGGAGCGTCCGACAATGCCAATCACTTCGCCGGGGACGATCTTGAGATTAACCCAACCGGGGAATTCTTGTTTTCTGCCCCACCACTTCCATCGGCGCGTTGAGGATGTCTCCCAGACGCTCCATGGAAACCCCTACCTGCTGAAAACTATTCCACAACTGGGCAATGCGCAAAATTGGCTCGGTGAGCCGACCCGAGAGCATATTAAAGGCTATCAGCTGCCCCACCGTCAAGTTACCCTCCACAACGAGACCTGCGCCCACCCAAAGAAGGGCTACGGTCACAAGCTTACTCACCATGGTTACCCCACTATTGGCAATGGTGCCGACGTTGGTGGCATCCAATCCTGCTGAGACATAGGTAGAGAGTTGTTTTTCCCAGTTATCGATCCAGCGCGGCTCCACGGCCATGGACTTGACTGTGTCGATGCCACTGATCGACTCCACCAAGAAGGCCTGATTTTTAGCGCCGGTGTCGAATTTTTCTTTCAAACGGGCGCGCAGGATCGGGGTAATCCCCACTGCCAAAAGGACATACAGTGGGATGGAGATTACCACAATGAGGGTAAGCAACTTGCTATACCAGAGCATGACGAAAATAAAGACAAACGAGAAGAACAGGTCCAGCACCAGGGTGAGGGCATTACCGGTGAGGAAAGAGCGGATATTTTCCAGCTCCCGAATACGCGCCACAGAGTCGCCAACCCGCCGTGCCTGGAAATAGGCAATCGGCAGGGCTAGCAGATGTCGAAAGAGTCTTGCCCCGAGTTCGACATCGATCTTGCTACTGGTCCGGGCAAAAACCCAAGTACGGATTCCGGTAAGAATGACTTCAAAGAGGGTTGCCGCTAGCAGCCCAATGGCAATGACATTGAGTGTTTTCATGGCATGGTTGACCAAAACCTTGTCCATCACCACCTGAAAGGCCAGTGGGGTCGCCAGGCCGATGAGCTGGAGGACAAAGGAGATCACCAGGATTTCGCCAAACAGTTTCCGGTATTTGACGATGGCCGGAATAAACCAGCTGAAGTCGAACTTGGTGAGATCCCTCAGGTACGTCGCTTTGGAAGTACAAAAAATAAATTGCCCCGACCACTGTTCCATGAATTCCGGCAGATCCAAGACCTGGGGGGTAGGGTTGCCGGGCTGTTGGGTTATCATTTTGGGCCGAGTCTTATCACCGCCCTCATAGCCAAACTTTACGGCGATAAAATAATTTCCTTGTTTGTCAATGGCAATGGCAGGCAGAGGCGCACGATCTAGACGGGCTTCCTCTTGCTCAACAACCTTGGCTGTCATCCCAAGACGCTTGGCGGCCAAAAGAATGGTTTCCGTCGAAAACAGCTTTTGGCCGAATTCGTGCCGCAATTGCGCTTCATCAGCGGCAATTCCATGGTGCCTGGCAATCATCAATAAAGACAATAGTCCTAAATCCATCTAGCCCTCACGTCCATGTCTGCTCAATCTCTTTTAAAAACCCCGAACAACTGTCGTTAGATTCAAAAAAAGCCTGGTGTTGTTATGCCATCATTGCCAGGCTGGCTATGAAACCAACCTGGCCCCTATCCCGACAAACAATAAAAAGCCGCCGATGCTCGGCTTCCCGCTGTTCAACCCTCCTGTACCGCCGGAACGGTCCCCACCCAGCCTGGCATGAGAATGAACACCGCAAGCAGGATAAAAAAATTTATCCTGCTTGCGGCCATACAATAATCACATTCATTTTCTCCGCCACAAAAATTTTTTCCCCTAAATTCACGGGGAGGACTCATATTTTGATGATAGCGGAAGTCAGCCACCTCCGGCAAAGCCGGAGGCTTGATTTTATGGACCGCTCAAAGCGGTATCTTCAACAGATTATCTGACCACCTCTGGGTGGTCAACTTCCCCGGAACATCGTCAATTGCTCAAGGCGGTTGTCTTCTTTTTCCTGGTCCTTTATATTAGGCTCGAACAACCCCTTCATCCGTCCCGACAGTTGACACATAATAGCCCCGCGCCCAAAAATGCATCCCGGAATAATTCTTCCGTTGTCCCAAGTAGCTCCGCGCTATTTGAATAGCGCTTTTTCCTTTGATATACCCCACGACTTGCGCAACTGAATACTTCAGCGGAATTGACATCAGCATATGCACATGATCGGATTGCAAATACCCTTCCAATATCTTGCACTCCTTTTGCCAAGCCAATTCACGCAAAATTTCACCAAGATGCTTGCGAAGTTCCCCGTATAAAACCTTCCGGCGGCACTTGGGTATCCATACGACATGGTACTTGCATTCCCACTTCGCATGGCTTAAACATTGTGTGTTGTTCATGAAGCCTCCTCTTTCGTGACTTTGAGCGGTCCACGTTAAAGGAGGCTTCTCTATCTCGCCGAAACTGTCAAACTTTTGTTGTCCCCCGACAAAGCCGGGGGTTTACCTTAAGGAAATAACGTCCGGCCCCAAAACATTTTCCGGCAAAACTGGCGGAGAGGGTGGGATTCGAACCCACGGACCTGATCTCTCAGGTCAAACGATTTCGAGTCGTTCCCGATCGGCCACTCTGGCACCTCTCCGTTTCACACAGATTATCGCGACTGAAGCCGCTCCGACCTTATGCCCTCACCTGCCACGCCCCTTCTCTGCCGGAAGAAATCCTTCAGCAGGGTGGCGCTCTCTTCGGCCAGCAAGCCACCTTCCACGGCCAGCAGATGGTTGAGCCGCGTGTCCTGCCCGACCTGAAAAAGAGAGACAACCCCACCGGCCTTGGGGTCGACAGCCCCATAGACCAGATGGCTCACCCGAGCATGCACCAGGGCACCGGCGCACATCACGCAGGGTTCGAGAGTAACATAGAGGGTGGTGCCGGGCAATCGGTAATTCCCTAGCAATCTTCCCGCCTGCCGCAGCACCAGCATCTCGGCGTGCGCCCCGGGATCGCACAGCTCGATGGTGCGGTTACCATCTCGGGCGATGATCTGTCCGGCTGCATCCACCAGCACCGCACCGATGGGCACCTCGCCCCGCTCCGCCGCAAACCGCGCCTCGGCAAGGGCGACCTCCATGTAGTGCGCGGGAGAGTCCATCGATAAAAAATCCGGCACGCTAGACGCTTTCCGGCGTGCGCTTGAGCTGGTTGGCATGGTTTGCAGCCTCCCAGCCGGCCACGCACCCCTCGCCCACCGCCTTAGCCATTTGCCAGGGAGGCCCGGCTATGTCACCCGCCGCGTAGATGCCGGGGATATTGGTTTCTTGTTTCTTATTGGTCTCGATAAAAGAGAAGGTCTCCGTGTCGAGCATAACGCCGATGCTGGTGGCAAGCTCCATGGCCCCCTTGGCCCCGAGTTCGACAAATACTCCCTCCACGGCAAGGGTCTCGCCGCTGTCCAGCGCAAGGCCGCTCACCGCTTTTTCGCCGACAATCTCCTTGGGCCACACTCCCTTATGCACCACTACAGAGCTGGCGGCCAGCTTTTCACCAAGCTCCGTTGTGACCGTCAGATTCTTACAGACCAGATGGACCTCGGCGGCGTATTTGGTAAGGGTCAAGGCTCCGTCCACCGCAGCGGATTCGTTGCCCACCACCGCCACCTTGGCGTTGCGATAAAAATTGGCATCGCAATCCACGCAGTAACTGACTCCACGTCCCAGCAGCTCCTTCTCGCCAGGTACCTTCAACTTTTTACGCGAGGTGCCGGTGGCCAGGATCAGGGTCCGGGCCGTGACCTGCCGTCCGCTTTCCACCTTGACCGTGAACAGCTCTCCTTCCTGGCCAAGACTTAGGACATCCTCCGGCCACACCTCCGCGCCAAAACGGATGGCCTGGGCCAGAGCAACCCGCAGCAAGTCCGCCCCGGCGGTCACGCCATCGACACAGAGATAATTCTCAACATGGGCCTGAGAAATACTGCTATTTTCCACTCGGCCCAAAACAAGCACCGAAGCCTTTTTTCGGGCTGCATGCACGGCGGCCTGGAGTCCTGCCGGACCAGCACCGATAATCACCACGTCTGTTATTTGATCAACCATTTTCTGGCTCCCTTTCTTTAAAATCATTCGAAATGCAGTCCTCAATATATAGCGATTTTTTTACAGGAAGGCCACCCATTTTCCGTAGAGAAGCCGGCGTTCAAAAACACAACAAGGTCTCGTTTCGGATAACCAAGACGGCATAAGGGGCTGTAACGAAATGCTTCGTAACGGCCCCTAAATACGGCGTGGACAGCAAGATAGAATCTGTGTAAGATTCATCGATTCACGTCGATTTTTCTCTTTTTTGGGCGGCAACGAAAAAATGCGCTATATCGCTGATCTTCACATCCACTCCCCCTTCTCCCGTGCGACCAGCAAGGCCGGCAACCTGCAAGGCCTTGCCGCCTGGGCCAGGGTCAAAGGCATCCACCTGCTGGGCACCGGCGATTTCACCCATCCCGGCTGGTTCAGCCAGCTCAAAGAGCAGCTTGTCCCTGCCGAACCGGGATTTTATAAGCTCAAGGATGAGGCAATCCCCCCTGCCCTGTCACAGGTAACACCGGAGGCTCTCCCAAGCCGCTTCCTGCTCACCGCCGAGATCAGCTCCATCTATAAGCGCCACGGCGCGGTGCGCAAGGTCCATAACCTGCTCTATGTGCCCGATTTCGCCTCGGCGGAACGGATAAACAGCGTCCTGGCCGGCATCGGCAACATCGTGTCCGATGGCCGCCCCATTTTGGGCCTTGATTCCCGCGACCTTCTCGAAATCCTACTTGAAAAGGCACCCGAAGGCTTTCTGGTTCCGGCCCACATCTGGACGCCATGGTTCTCCCTGTTCGGCTCCCGCTCCGGCTTCAACACCATTGAGGAATGCTACGGCGACCTCAGCCCCCACGTCTTTGCCCTCGAAACCGGCCTCTCCTCGGACCCGGACATGAACCGCCTCATTCCGGCTCTGGACCGCTTCGCCCTCATCTCCAATTCCGATTGCCATTCCCCCGGCAAGCTGGGCCGGGAGGCCAATATCTTCAACACCGGCTTCGACTTTTTCTCTCTGCGCGAGGCCCTGAAAAATCCCCTGACCAACGCCTTTGCCGCCACGATCGAATTCTACCCGGAAGAAGGGAAATACCATGCCGACGGCCACCGCAACTGCCAGGTCTGCCTTGAACCCGCCGAAACCAGAAAGATCGGGGCAACATGCCCGGTCTGCGGCAAGCCCCTCACCGTGGGGGTATTGCACCGGGTTATGGAACTGGCCGAACGGACCGAGCCCTATTATCCGCCAGGCTCGCCTGCGGTGCATAGCCTGATCCCGTTGCCCGAGGTGCTGGGCGAGATTCTCGGCGCGGGTCCTGCCACCAAGGGGGTGATGGCCCTGTACGCAAAAGTCATCGACCGCTTTGGTTCGGAGTTCAACCTGCTGCTCAACACCCCGGTGGACGAGATCAACCGGATGTCCCCGGTGCTGGGCGAGGCGGTGGCTCGTATCCGCACGGGCAAGGTCATCCGCACCCCTGGCTACGATGGGGAATTCGGGGTGATCCAGGTTTTTGCCGAAGGCGAGCGGCAGGAGCTGGCCGGACAGATCAGCCTATTCGCCGGAAAAAAGACAGCCTCGCCGTCCAAAAAACAGGACCGCAGCCCGCTGCCCCTTGAAAAGAAACCCTCTCCGCCCGCAGACCTGCATCAGGCTCCGAGAAAGCCCAATCCGGAGCAACTTGCCGCCATCACCAGCAGGGAAGAAACCATCCTCGTTGCTGCCGGGCCGGGCACCGGCAAAACCTTTACCCTGGTGGCCAGGATCGAACATCTGCTGACCGCGGAGCATGCCCGCCCCGAAGAGATGGTGGCCATCACCTTCACCAACCGGGCAGCCCGCGAGATGCAAGAACGCCTGGACCGGGGTCTCGGCAAGGCGGCCCAGGCCATCGTCGTGGGCACCTTCCATGCCTATTGCCTGTCCCTGTTGCGCAAGGAACACCCCGACCTCGTGGTCATCGGCGAGGAGGAGCGCGATCTTTATCTGCGCAAGACCTTTCCGGACTGGCCCCGGGCCGAACACCACATCCTGAAAAAGCAACTGGCCGCCCATGTTGACCAGCTAAACAGGGGGACGCTCCCTGCCGATGCCGCCCTGCCGGATCTCCTTGATCGCTATCTTGCCTCGCTTACGCCGAACAAGACCATCGACCTTGATCTGGTCATCCCCTGGTGCGTGGAGCGCCTGAGCCACGATCCCGCCCGTGCCAGCCAGCTCACTGGCCGGGTAGCCCATCTCTTTGTTGACGAGTTTCAGGATCTCAACCATCCCCAATACCAGTTGGTTCTGTTGCTCGGCTTTCAGGCGCGGGTATTCGCCATCGGCGACCCCAACCAGGCCATTTACGGCTTTCGCGGCAGCGACCTCACCCTGTTCCAACGTTTCCGGGAAAGGCAGGGCGTCACCACCCTGGCCCTGATCCGCAACTACCGTTCCGCCCCGGCCATTATCGATGGCGCGGCCGCCCTCATCCGCCGAAACCGGCAGAGCGGCGACACCCAGCTCCTGGCCGAAAGTACCAGCACGGCTCTCATTGAGTGGCATCAGGCGGCAAGCGCCCAGGCCGAGGCGGAGTTTATCGTGCGACGCATCGAAGAGGGGTTGGGCGGCATCAGCAGCCTTTCCCGGCACACCGGGCGGAGCAGCGGCACAGCCCGAAGTTTTGCCGATTTCGCCGTTCTCTACCGGCTCAGCCAGATGACCGAGCCCATTGCCGAAGCCTTGCACCACAAGGGCATCCCCTTCCAGCTCGTTGGCGCCACCCCCTTTTACCTGAAACCCGCCCTGAAGGCCGCCTGCCATTTCCTCCTGGCCAGCGCGGCGGACGCGGGCTTAAGCGAGCATCTCCTGCTGATTGCAAATCTCCCAGGAGTCGGAGAGGCAACCATCTCCCTCTTGGAAAAAGAACTCCCCTTGCGCTGTCCTGATTTTTATGGCGAGGCGCTCACCCTTGCCCTGCCGGCCAGCGCAGCAAAAATCATCCAGGAGATGGGCGAAACCCTCAAAAATTTCCGCCAGGCTACAGAGCACGACATTGCCCGCCCCTTGGCCGAGGCCATGCCCGGGCTGGGCATTGATCCACAGGTACCAGAGGCCAAACGTCTACTCCACCTGGCCAATGCCTTTGGCAACGATCTCCAAGCGTTTTGCGAACACCTCCGGCAAAACGCCCAGGCCACAGCCTACGATGCACGGGCGGAAGCCGTGGCCCTCATGACCATGCATGCCGCCAAAGGGTTGGAATTTCCAGTAGTTTTTCTCCCCGGAATTGAAGAAGAGATTCTCCCCTGCACCATTGCCAATCTGCACAGCGATGTGGAAGAAGAACGCCGCCTCCTCTATGTCGCCATGACCAGGGCGCAGGAAAATCTAGTTTTAAGCGCCGCCGCGAACCGCACCATCTTCAATCGGACCACCGGACACAGCCCCTCCCGGTTTATCCAGGAGATTCCGGCCTCCCTGCTGAGCGAGACGGGCCAGCCCCTGGCCAAGCGACGGAATGCCAGCGGTCGGCAGTTGCAACTTTTTTAACGGGGCTTGGCAACGGCCGTATCACACACAGGAATCCCCATGCAAAACCAGGACATCCCCGCGCCCCGGACCATCCGAATCGGCGCGGCCAATATCGGCCTGATCGGCCTTGACCAGGCCCTGAGCAAGGCTCTGAGCGAACAGATGCCGGAAGAGGCTGCGGTGGATTTTCTTTTTGCCACCGTTTCCAGAGAAAATTACATCCCCATAACAGCGGAGCCGATCTACCGCGAGGCCTTGCTCGGCGAATACCGCCGCCGCCAGGGGATACAGGGTCCCGAACTGAGAAACCTCACCATCCGGGTGCTGGGCTCCGGCTGCGTGACCTGCAACAAACTCAGCGCCATGCTCTTTGAAGCCCTGCAAAAATTCGGTCTGGCCGCCGATATGGAGGCGGTGCATGATCTGGATGAGATCTGGCGCTTCGGGGTAACAAAGACCCCGGCCCTGATCATCAACGGCACGGTAAAATGCGCCGGGCGGATGCCTTCCCCGGCTGAGGTCGAGGAGTGGGTTGGGGAAGAGAGTGAAAAATTAACCGCGTAGCAATAAAGAATATTTCTTAAAAACCCATCACCATTGGAGGATTCACCCATGAGCACGCACGATCACCACGACGACCCCCACGGCTACGGCCACGATGAACCGGAAGCCTGTTTCAAGGTGGGCATTATTTTTCTCTGCGTTATTGCGGCGCTGTACCTGATCTCGTTTTAACAGGGAAGTCGTTTGCGGGCAGGACCTGGTGCATTGCTCCTGTCCTGCCCGCAGCCCTTTCCCCAACACCCACACATTCACCGAGGTGGCCATGGATATCACCCAAAAGATGGAAGCCGCTGAAACCCGCATCACCAAGGCAGTTTTCCCCAACACCACCAACCACTATGCCACCCTGTTCGGCGGCACGGCCCTCCAGTGGATGGACGAAGCAGCCTTTATCACCGCCACCCGCTTTTCCCGGCAAAAGACCGTCACCGTCTGCTCGGACCGCATCGATTTTAAGACCCCGATCCCGGCCGGAACCTTTGTCGAACTGGTCGGCCAGGTGGTCAAGGTCGGCAACACCAGCATCCAGGTGCGGGTGACCGTATATCTTGAGCAGATGTACGACGAGACCAGGGAAAAGGCCATCGAGGGACTCTTCACCTTTGTCGCGGTTGACGATGCCATGCGCCCGATTCCGGTAAAACAATAGAATCTGCCTGTTTTGGTTAGGACGGTTGCGAAAAATTGCATCCGGCCACTTTATTTTTTGATTCACCCCGGAGAATCTGTATACTATGAAATAAGAGCTTCGATACGGTTGTTGCCGACACGGCAATCAGCACACGGTGCAGAGGTCAGCCATGCCCCTCTCCAATTTCCCCCAGGCAGTAATCCGTTTTGAAATCCAGGTGTACCAACGCCCCAGCGATGAAAAACGCCTGCGTGACACCCACATCGCCTTTTCCGGCGCGCCCCAGAAACATCCGACCAACCCGCAAAAAATCATCCTGGTGGTCGACCCGTACAGCGACAACACCTTTTATTACGAATTTAACACCCAGGATATCTCCTTCGTTGAGGAGCTGGCCAACATCGTCACCATGGACGGCGAGGTGGTTCCCATGGCCAGAATCTGGGTCAAGAAAAAAAGCATTGCCGTACGCAGCACCCCATTTGTAGTAGCTAGCACCAGGCCATGAGGCCCCCGCTAGGCTGCTCCAACACCTCGCCCCCAGGGAGACTCGACCATGAACAACATCATAAAAATTCTGGTCCCCACAGATTTTTCCGAACATTCAAACCGGGTGTTGCAAGCGGCCACCATGATCGCTCGCAAATTCGGGGCGGCCATCGAGGTGGTTTTTGTGGTGGAAAGCCTTGATGCCTATGCCGGATTTGCGGTACCCCACTTGCCCCTGAAAAATCTGGAGAAAGACCTGCTGGAGCGGGCCAAACGCAAGATGACAGAATTCATCGCCGAAAACATGCCCAAGGACATCCCCCATGCGAGTGCGGTGCTCAACGGCAATGTCCCGAAAGAGATCATCCGCCACGCCGAGGCCAAAGGCTGCGACCTGATCATGATCGGCACCCAGACCTGCAAAGGGATGGAAAAAGCCCTGTTCGGCAGCGTTACCGAACGGGTAATCAAAACCGCCCACTGCCCTGTGCTCAGCATGAATCCTTGCCTTTAACGATACGGATTTCCCGCATCATTTCCAACATCCACGGAGGTTTTCCATGAAAATGACCGACATCAAAGCAAAGGCAAAAGAGCTTGGCCTCAAGTCCGGTAAGATGAAAAAAGAGGATCTCATCCGCGCCATCCAAGAAAAAGAAGGTAACTTCCCCTGTTTTGGCTCGGCCCTGGAGCATTGCACCCAGGAAGACTGTAGCTGGCGGGAGGATTGCCTGTTCATGTAGCACAACTCGCTTTCCCCGGACGGAAAACCCCATGCCGACCGACACTGAACCAATTGAGGGCAACTGGTACGAGGCCATCGAGGATGGCGCCCGCTTCTTCGTGGTCACCGTTGACGAGGAGGAGGGGATTGTTGAACTTCAGCATGACGATGGGGCAACCGAAGAAATCACCCTCGGAGTCTGGCATGAGACCGATCTTGCAGCCATCTCCCCACCAGACGAAGACGTGCTGTTCGACGATTCGGCTGACCAGGACGATGAGGCCCCGGGCTGTTGCCAGACAGAAAATCCAGAAGATGACGTTTGGGGGGAGCCGTTGACCGAGCTTGACGAGTGATGTTTTCCGCGGGCAGATCTTTGCGGGAAACATCTCTGCATGATGACTTCATGAAAAATTGTTGCTGCCTTCAGCCAGTCGCCGAGCCTAGGGCAAAAACCTTCTCGATGCTTTCCCTTAGATTCTCCCTGGTAAAGGGCTTAACCACGTAATCACTGACCTGGGCCCGAATCGCTTCGAGAATCAGGTGCGGCTGCGCCTCGGCCGTTACCATGATAAATGGGATGTTCTTAGTGGCCTCATTTTTCCGGACACTGCGCAACACATCAATGCCATGCATCACCCGCATGCACCAGTCGGAAAAAATCAGGTCCACCTTTTCTTTCTCCAACATCTGCAACGCCTTTTCCCCATTTTCCGCCTCAAGGATATTGGTATAGCCCAATGACCGCAGGTGATTGGTGATAATCTTCCGCATGACCAGCGAATCGTCAACCACCAGCACCTTCATATTAGGATCGAGTTCCATCATTTCGTAGCACTTACCATGTGCGGCTTTTCCCTTGGTTATCCCGCAGGCGAAACTCCTGTAACGCCCCTAATTTCTCGATTATAACGGAGGCAGGAAAGGAAGCAAAGCAATTCATGGGACAAATCGCGCGTCCCAGACGGATAAAGGGTGAGATGCGAGACAGATTTTTCTTGCCCCAAACAGCATATCCACAAAAAAAGGAACCAGCCTTTTATGACTGATTCCTTATATTTTTTTGGTGGGCGGAGCGGGGATCGAACCCACGACCTTTGGCTTCGGAGGCCAACACTCTATCCAACTGAGCTACCCGCCCTCGGGTTTTGCAGTGGCCACTTACTTACCATGTATCGCTTTTCCAGTAAAGCCATTTTCACCGGTGGCCAGAGGGTGCAGGCTTACGGAGAGAATCCTTCTGGTCCTGGGGGTGATGGCCGCCCGTTGGTCAGGGCGCAGGCCGAGGATGGCGATGATTCCCTCCTGATCGGTCAGGATGGGTATCCGCCTCCGTTGAGCTGGGGGAATTTTCTGGTCGGTGAAAAAATCGCCGACCTTTTTCCGGCCCGGCGCCCCCAGGGGATAAAACCGGTCTCCCGCCTGGAAGGACCGAGCCACAAGGGGAAAGCAGACTTTATCGGCATCACAATACAGGGTCTCCGGAACCTGCGCTTCCCAACCATCGGGAAGCGCATCCAGAATACGGAGCGCGACCATTGCCCCCATGGCCTCAAAGACATACTCGCCTGGACCGGGAAACTCCCTGACAAAAGAAATCTCTTCCGCACCCGCCCCCGAAAGATTGCCCCGCACAGCCAGCCGCCCCAGAGGATAGCGGAAATCCATCCTCCCCTCTGCTTTGACAACCCGCAGGCCTTGGGCCAGATGCAAGCCAGCGCCCTCGGCCCCGGTTTCAGCCAGAGAGAGCAGCTGGGCAATCTGTTTAAACGTTGGCCGACAGCCCATGTGCCAGCAGGCTGTCTCCAGGATGCGCCGCCGGATGGCCAGAGGCTGCCGCAAAAAATCCGCCAACTGGATGGTCAACCCGCCAGGCTCGCCCTGCTCCTCCTCAACCACCCGGCCATAGGCCTGCTCGGCCATCCCGGCCAGCAGCTCTTCTTCCCCCTGCAAAATCGCCGCTGTTTCCCGCAGGGAGTTGCCGATATTGGGGTTAAAATGCTCCTGTAAATAGGGGAGCAGATCGAGCCTGATTCGGTTGCGCAGGTAAATCCGCTCCCGATTGGAGCTGTCGAGGCAATAGGAGATATTTTCTGCGGCAAGATAACGGAGGATTTCCTCCTTGGCTATCTCCAGAAAAAGCCGGACCACCAGGCCATCGCGCAGCCTCGCCATCCCGGTCAGGCCCGCACGGCCAGTGCCCCGGATAAGTCGCAGCAGAATCTCCTCGGCTTGATCATCCGCCGTATGGCCCACGGCAATCTTCGTGGCCAAGTGCCGCGCCGCCACTTCCTCCAAAAATCCGTAGCGCAGATTGCGGGCAGCATGCTCTCGGCTCAGCCCCTGCTCCTTGGCGTGTTTGATCGAGATCGGGCTGAAGTCGGTGAGGAAACGCGAGCAACAGCGCTGCTCGATGCCGCACGCGCCCATGCCGCCAATGACCTTCGCCACTTCGCGCGGGCTGAT
>JAPLJG010000091.1:36936-65312 GCA_026388735.1 Deltaproteobacteria bacterium | reverse complement strand
GAAACTACTTATTGGTGGAAACTTGCATACAACGAGCAGCGGCCACACGATTCCCTTGGGGATATGACCCCTGCTGAATATCTGTCAAAAAACGCTGGAAACTCTATTTCTCAACTGTCTACTTGACAGGGAAGCTTACGCATGCAACGTACTGACAGCCCTAATAACTTCTGAGATTTTATCCATACGTTTTCTCCAATTTTCCTCACATCAATCCAAGTATAGCCTGAATGTGTGATGCAAAATTACCAAAAGGTTGACCTCTCATTTTTTGGCTATACAAGTAAGTTATTAATTTTGCCTTTTTGGCTGGTGCTAATACAAGATCCTCTTCATCCAGCACTCCTTCCACCTCCATTATCACATTTGTTAGTAGTTGAAGGGCTACGTCTAATTCTTTGGGGCCTTCTCCAGTAAGTAACCAGCCTGGGTTAATAGAGGAAAACTCTTTCAATATAGCAACAAGATTTGAATAATCGGGCTCTCTTTCGCCTCTTTCCCATCTGCCAACCGTCATTTTCGAGACGTTCAGACGAGCGGCAAGCTCATCCTGCAACAAATCCTTTCTTATCTCTTTTATTCGCGCACCAATACCACTCATCTCGCACCAGAAATAACCATAAGTATTTTTTATTGACACAGAAACAACCAGTATGTTACCCTAAGCAGCACAACAAGCATTAATAGTAATATTAATGGGTCATGACTAGAACAGAGGATTTTTTCGGATGATTTTGAGGATCACCTGATACATATTCTGGTCACGATAATTGAATCTAAACTCACACTCTTTGAGGTGCAAGAAAAAGTTTGCTTTGCTCACTCCTCGGAATCGTGTGAGACGAGATTTCGCAAAGCCCCAGAAGCCCTCGATACCATTGATATGGGTTTTGCCCCTGGCGAATTTGTTACGGCCATGATCAACACGGAGATGCTTGCCATAGCCGACATCGACAAGGCCATTGTAACCACGCCAGCCGTCAGAATAAATGATGCTTTCTGGTTCGACCTTGCCACGGATAATGGCTTGCAGCGTGGCTTTGGAGCAGTCGGGCACTATTTCGGTGTAGACTTTGCCGTTACGCTTGAATACACCGAAGACAATCGTTTTGTCGTAGGCACCGCGACCACGTTTTCCCTTAACGCGCCGAGGGCCAAAGAAAGATTCATCAACCTCGATCTCCCCGGCTAAGGGGGATTGCTGCTCGCAGAACGTAGCCAACCGTTCACGAATGGCGCGGAGAAAACGATTAATGGTGTTGCGATTAAGAGCGGTCAATTCCGCGATCTGGGTGGCTTCCAGATTGAGTGCAAACAGCCTTACAAGTTGCCGAAATTTAGGCTCTGAAATTTTTGAACGTTTTGCGTACCTGTTTTTCATTGTCATAACTAATGTTAGCACACTTTTTAAAGTGCTGTTCTAGTCATGACCCAATCTTTTTTATTGCGGATCTGACCGGAGATCCCACAAAAAAATGACTATTACCAGCAGATACATATGGGAAAAATACATTGGGTTTATCGCCAGTACAGCAACCGCAGAGAGTGCAGGGTTTGGCTAGCATCTGAATCGCAAGCCAAGTCCGCAAAAATAGGTTTGTGGGCCGATCCGGCCCCCGTGCCACCGTGGGAATGGAGTAAGAGATGATTCTGGAAACACATGAAATGATTAACTACTTAGAAGAGCACGAATTTACCAGACAACAAGCCGAAGCCCTAGTCGATTGGCAAACAAAAATTATGGCATTCACCGATGAACGACTGCGCAAGTCGGATTTGATACAGTTAAAATTCGATTTCGAGGACGTTAAACGCAGCTTCATAACTAATCTTATTGTGGCTCACTTGGTCGGTGTGCTTTTAACCGTAGCCTGGGTGTGGATATTACTTCTTTGACCCATTGGTCAATTTCAGTGCCCAGAATAGGCTGCCGTGGCCGATTAAAATAGGCAAGATGTCCACAATAAATATACCGGGAGCGGGACTGATCGTGGGAACCAACTCGTCCACGAATCAAGAACTATATTCGGCCACGAGCTGCAACACCTCCCGATCATGGAGCGGCCTGCCCAAATCCCGACACTGCCCCCGAAAAGCATCGGCCAACCCTCCCAGCTGTGCATCCTGACAATGCAGCCCCAACTGCCGCAAGCGCTCGACCACGCCCTGCTTGCCCACCTTGGCCCCATAGGATAATTGCCGCCGCGCCCCGACCAGGATCGGTTCGTAGGGCTCGTAGGTCCGGGGATCTTTGGCGAGACCAGCCAGATGCAGCCCGGTTTCGCAGGCAAAGATCCCCGCGCCAATCACCGGTTGATGGGGTTCGATCTTCCGGCCAGAACAGTCGGCGGCCAAGCTGGCCAGGTTTGGAAACAGGGTCGTATCGTAGGGCCTGTCGCCTTGTAGGGCCAGATAGCCAGCCACCTCTTCCAATCGGCTGTTTCCGGCCCGCTCGCCCAAGCCCAACACGGTGACATCGGCCCAATGGGCCCCGGCTTCCAGGGCGGCAATGGCGTTGGCCGTGGCCATGCCGAAATCATTGTGCATGTGCACACCGATCTCCACCGCAAAATCATGATGCAGCTCGCGGACCAAGGTGGCGATCCCTCCGGGGGTAGCCACTCCCACCGTGTCAGCAATCCGGATGCGATCCACCCCGCTTGCACAGGCAACAGCGATGATCTCGCGCAAGAATGCAGAATCAGCCCTGGTCGCATCCTCCAGCCCCAGGGAAACATAGGGCACCGCCGCCCGCGCCTTTGCAATCGACTTGGCCACCATCTTGGCCACCGCCACCCGGTCCAGGCCCAACTTGACCTTGATATGGAGGTCGGAAACCGGCACCGAGAGGGAAAGTACATCTGGTCCCAGCCGGAGGGCGCAGGCGATGTCCTCTTCACGACAGCGGCACCAGAGGCCCAAACGGCGCACCCCAGCCTCGCTTCGGCAACGGGCAACCAGACCGGGAAGCTCACGCTCCAGCGGGGAGGCTATACCCACCTCCACCTCTTCCACCCCGACCCGCGCAAGATACCGAGCAATAGCCACCTTCTGCTCCAGAGTGAAGGCAACGCCCACCGTCTGGCTGCCCTCGCGCAGGGTGCTGTCCACCAATCCTCGCACATGTTCCATGGCTGTCACCTCATATGCCCGATGCCATCGCAAAATTTTGCGCGGCAAGACGTTCCTTTTTCCACTGCGCCCGCCACGTCAGACGTCGTCATCTTCCGGTACGGCAGGTTTCTTCCGGCTGCTGATACTCGCCCCTGTTCGAAGGCCACGAGTTCAATCGGCCAGAGCGACCGATTTCACCATAACCCAAATCTCCCGCCCAACTTCGGCATTGAGCAGAGACATTGCCCGCTTGCTCACACGGGACATGAGCAGGGAGTCGCCCACCCGGACACGCACCAACGCCAATCCAGGGTGCTCGTCAACGCCGATGGCGTCTATCTGCCCACGAAGCACGTTCTGAATGCTGCTTTCCCGCGGTTGTTCGTTTGCGAGGCTCACATCGCGGGCCAATACCCACACCCTTGTTTTTCTCCCCACCGGTAGGTCGTGATCGCGAATCCACAGACTACCGCCCCGAAAATCAAGGCGGGCCAGATGCCAGTCATCGTCGATTGCGCCAATGGTTGCCTCCAGGATCGTCCCCGCCTCATCTCCCAATCGGATCGGCAGATCGAGTCGGGTCAGGGTATCGGCCAGCGGGCCGTTGGCGAGTACCCGCCCGCCGTCCATGACCACCAGATGATCGGCCAGGCGCGCCACTTCGTCCGGCGAGTGGCTGACATAGAGGACCGGGATCGAAAGCTCGCCATGCAATCGTTCCAGGTAGGGAAGAATTTCCTGCTTGCGTTTCAGATCGAGCGCCGCCAGCGGTTCATCCATCAGTAGCAGGTTTGGGCTGACCGCCAGGGCTCTGGCGATGCCCACCCGCTGGCGTTCGCCGCCGGAGAGGCTCGCCGGTTTCCGGTCCAGCAGATGCCCGATTCCCAGCAGCTCCACAGCATGGTCCAGGCTGATTTTCTTCCCGGAGGCGGAGCGTTTCATGCCGTAGCGCAGGTTGCCCAGCACGGTCAGGTGCTGAAAAAGGCTGGCCTCCTGGAAGACGTAGCCCAAGGAACGGTTGTGGGCCGGAATCCAGGTGGACCTGTCCTGCCACACCTCGCCCCTGAAAGAGAGGAATCCATCCCTGGCCCGCTCAAGCCCGGCGATGCAGCGCAACAGCGTGGTTTTACCGGAGCCGGAATGGCCGAACAAGGCGGTGACGCCCCGACCCGGCAAGGCAAGATCTACATCCAGAAAAAATCCCGGCCAATCGACCCGGAACCGCGCTTCGATCTGTTTCATCTCAGCCCGCCTTTTGAGTCTGGGGCCGCCAAGCATATAGAACCAGCAGCACCAGAAAAGAGAAAAACACCATCACGGCGGCCAGTTGGTGAGCCTGCCCATACTCCAGCGCCTCCACATGATCGTATATCTGCACCGAGGCAACCCGGGTGATGCCCGGCAGGTTGCCGCCGATCATCAAAACTACTCCGAATTCGCCAACGGTATGGGCAAATGTCAGGATGGAGGCGGTGAGAAAGCCCGGCAGGGCCAAGGGTACGGCCACGGTGAAAAAGGCGTCCAGCGGCGATGCTCCCAAGGTTGCCGCGACTTCCAGCGGGCGGTCGCCGATGGACTCAAAGGCGTTTTGCAGGGGCTGCACCATGAACGGCATGGAATACGCCACAGAGGCAAGGACCAGCCCCCAGAATGTAAAGGGCTGCGGGCCAAAGCCAAGGAGTTTGGTCAGGTGTCCCAGCGGACCATGCGGCCCCATGGCGAGGAGCAGGTAAAATCCAAGCACTGATGGCGGTAACACCAAGGGCAGCGCCAGCACCGCACCCACCGGGCCTTTCAGCCAGCAACGGGTCCGGGCCAGCCACCAGGCGACAGGCGTGCCGAGCAGCAGCAAAAGCACGGTGACGATGCTCGCCAGTTGCACGGTAAGCCAGATCGCCTGCAGATCGCTTTCCGAAAGAAACATTCCCCTCCTCCCGCCTCCTATTTCGCGGCTGTTTCACCTGGCAGAACAAAGCCATAGCGAATCATGATGGCGCGGGCTTCCTTGCTTTCCATGTATTTTGCGAAGCGTTGCGCCAGCGTGTTGTTTTCCGCGCGCTTGGTAATGATAAAAGCCTGTTCGAGTGGTTCGTGCAGCGAGTCGGGAATCAGCCAGTATCCGCCCTTGCCCGCCAACTCCGGGTTAAGCACCAGGGAAAGGGCGATGATACCCACCTGGGCGTTGCCGCTCTGCACAAATTGGGCGGTTTGGACAATATTTTCTCCATAGACCAGTTTCGGCTCGACCTTTTCCCACAGCCCTGATGCGCGCAGCGCCTCTTCCGCCCGCTTTCCATAGGGCGCGTGTTTAGGGTTGGCAATGGCGACGTGCTCAATATCCTGGGCAAGAAGGCTTTTCAGGCTCATTGTCGTGGCATTGCGGCTCGAACTCCAGAGGGTGATGCGCCCTATGGCGTACAGCTTGGGCTCTGTCGCCGCAAATCCTTTCTGCCCCAGCTCGCGCGGGTAATTGATGTCGGCCGCGAAATAGAGGTCATAGGGCGCGCCTTGCTGTATCTGGGTAAAGGCATGGCCGGACGAGCCGTAGACCACCTCGACCGTGTCTTTCGGAACGGTTTGCTGGAATGCGGCCACGATGTCCTTCATGGCGTATTTCATGTCGGCGGCGGCAGCAATGGTGATTTTTTCCGCATAGGCCGGGGAAACGTTGAGGAACGTACAGGTCAAGAATAGTAATCCGATGGTCTTCAGCGTGGTGATCTGCTTCATACATTTTCTCCAATGGCTGTTTGATAATTGATTGGTGGTGCATCAAAGACTTTCTTTTTCACACAACACCTCACCCAATTTCGCTGTCATCTCTTGCAAAACCGTTTGAAACTGGGAGTGATACTCCCAAAAAACAACGATGGCCCGCTCCCCCGTCACCGTTAGCTTGGCCCCGCCGCCGCTCTTGCCGCCTCGGGAGGTCTCCACCAGCTTGCATCCCGCCTGGCGGTTCATAGAAGCAAGGAGATCCCAGGCATGTTTGTACGACATCTCCATGGACCTGGCCGCCTGGGCGAGGGAACCGAACTCCCTGATCCGCTCCAGTAGCACAACCCGGCCATAGCCGAGAAAGGTGCCCTCCTCGCCTTCAAGCCAGAGTCGACCCCGCCACTTTAATCCGGATTTTATCGTGTCTTGCGTCGTGTTGTTTTTCATCTCGTTATATTTAGCAGAATATAACGGTTACGCACAGTCTTTTTCGCATAAAAAACCCGTCTGTCTCAGCCAGGGAGGGGGCGAGACAGACGGGTCAAACAGGGAAAAAATATGAGGGAAACCCTGTTAGAACGCCATGCTCACGGAAACACCGCCATAGACAAAGCTGTCGTCATTGCCATTCTTGCTGTTTGCCTTCATGAGATCTTGGGCATCATTGCTCAAGGCAAAGGTGTAGCTGAGCTTCGGAGCGACGGTGACGTATTTGTTCACCGGCACGGTGAGGCCCACTGACAACACCCCGTCATGGAAATTGCTGTACTTGCTGCCATCGACATTTTTATAAGGTGAGGACTCGCTCGCCTTAAGGTAGCTCACCTGGGCGCCGAGATCCAGAGTGATCTCACCCTGCACCGGGAACGAATGGGAAACTCCCAGAGTGGTGTACCAACCGGGGTAGAAATCCGTGTCACGATACACGGTCAGAGTCGGTTTCAAGAGGGTGTTCAACGTAGCGCTTGCGAAAAATTCCTGCGAATCATGCGCCGAATCAAGAGCGTAGTAAATATAGCCCACGGAATAAGCCATAGGACCCATCTCCCAACCATAGGCCAGAGTCAGGTCGGTCTCATTCCACTTGTGTGTATCATCAAAATACGGATCGGTATCATAGTTTCCCCAGACGTTTGCGGAAAAGCCCTTATATCCCACAGTCATGGACGGCTGCACCACAACGCTGTCCTTGCTCAACTCAAATCCACGCCAAATATACTGACTGTACGCACCAACAGTCAGGTTCGTCGTGATCTGATCTTCCTCGGCAAAGGCCATGCCGGAAAACATGGAAAGACATACCCCTGTGGCGGCAACTCCGGCCAGCAACTTCCTCGCGACTTCACTCATCTCCTCTCTCCTTTTCTACACATTATGAAAATTACCTTTAAAGGGCCAAGGCCCATCTTCTATGTACTCCTGTGTATCCAAATTTCATGCCAACGATCAAAAAAACCATGATTGAGCGTAACTATCTGGAATAACGAAGATTACAAGGGTACATCTCTCGCCACACAAATTACATTTTTGAATTATCAATAAGCGCCTAGGTAGAAAAACAGAACAATAATGTATTTTACCAGAAAGAGGCGCCCATCATTTTCAGTGACAACCGCCGCCAGATCCAGCGCACGTCCCCTTGGCGCAGGACTGCTTTCTGGCCTTCAATGCTCCGGGGTTGCCGCCCTCAAATATCGCCTTCACCCCATCCATGATAAAGCCGCCCATCTCCACCGGCTTTACCCCGGCTTTTTCAAGAATCCCACGGGGCGTTTCGCCTACGTTGCTCACCAAGACCGCCCGGCAATCGTTGAGAACTCGGGCCAGCGAGGTCCAGCGTTGCAGGCCGCCGCTCACCTTGGGTGCGGGCCGCTCTTCCACAAGCAGATACTCATCCCCCTTGCGCTCGTAAATCTGGAAGCGATTGGCTTCGCCAAGATGCTGGTTGACCAGAACCCCCTCCATAGTGGCCACTGCCACATAGGGCCGGATTTCCGGGGGTAGGGCCGGGAGCTGCGCGCAGGCAGAAAGGCAGCCGCGCATCTCCTCGGTCCGATCCTGATCGAGCAGCCCCACCGCGTCGGCCCGACAACGGGTGCAGTGGCGCATCTGGGGCAGGAACTTCTCCGCCTCGGTGCGCAGCGCCCCAACTTCCTCCTTGGAAGGCTCGCGGATCGTGCCAAAGGGGGTGCCCACATTGGGAAACATGGCCATGCAGTTGAGAAGATCCGCGCCCAACTCCTGCATGGTTTCCGCCACCTTGATAATATGCTGGTCATTGATCCCCGGGATCATAATGGAGTTGATCTTCACTGTGATCCCGTGGGCCTTCAGGGCCTTGACCGCTTCCAACTGCCGGGAGAGCAGCAGCTCCGCCGCCTGCCTGCCTTGGTAGGCAACCTTGCCGTCCCGCACCCAGCTATAAATCTTAGACCCCACCTCCGGGTCAACCGCGTTGATGGTGATGGTCACGTGGGAGACATTCAGTTCGGCCAGCTCAGGGATATAGGGGCCGATGGCCAACCCGTTGCTGGCCAGACACAGGATCATCTGCGGGTAATTTTTATTGATCAACCGCATGGTTTCCATGGTCGCCTCGGCATTGGCAAAGGGATCGCCGGGCCCGGCAATGCCCGCCACGGTGATACGCGGCTCCTTTTCCAGAACCTTGCCCATGTAGACCAGGGCCTGCTCGGGGGTCAGGATGGTGCTGGTCACCCCGGGCCGCGACTCGTTGACACAGTCGTACTTGCGGTCGCAGTAATTGCATTTGATATTGCAGTTCGGGGCCACCGGCAGATGGACCCGGCCAGCCTGTCCTTTCATGGCCGGATTAAAACAGGGATGTTTGCTCAGGTCTTTGTGTCTCTCGCTCATGATTTTCTCCCTTGTTCCTATAAATTGACAGACGGGGACACACAGGGCGGGCCACGGATCGCAACCCGACCTCCGCTGGTTCAGCGCCCAGCCTTTTGTCTTTTTTTCCTTTCACATCTGTGCTTCGACAGGCTCAGCACGAACGGATCAATACGTTAAGAAAATTTCCGTTCGCCCTGAGCCTGTCGAAGGGCTGTTGCTACAGCCCCATCACATATAGCTGTAGCCGACCTCGGAATTGTCCTGCTTGACCGTGATCATGGCATTGGCGATGAGGTCGAAAAGCTGCTGCGCTCCGTGGTAGCCGATATGCAGCAACCGCTGGCCGCCCACCCGGTCGTGGATGGGAAAGCCCACCCGGATGAGCGGGATGCCTAAGCCCCGCGCCAGGGCATAGCCCTTGCTGTGGCCGAGGAAAAAATCCGGCTTCAATTCTGCGGCCAACTCGCCGATTTCGTGAAAATCCATGCCCTCATGCACCCTGGGCATCTCAACGGCAAAGCCTTCCAACGCATTTTCAATGGCCTTGACAAAGCTACCACTGGTGCCGCCCGAAGCGCACACCACCGGCTGCACCCCGATCTCGGCCAAGAAAGAGGTCAGACCGATGACCAGATCCTCTTCGCCGTACACCACCGCCCGTTTGCCGAACACATATTTGTGTCCGTCCACCATACTGTCCACCAACCGGCCCCGGGCCATGGCGTACTTCTCCGGCACTGGCTTACCGGAAAGCCCACTCAGAACCTCGAAAAACCGATCTGTTTCCCTGATGCCCACCGGCATCCCCAGCCTTTGCAGGGGTACGCCGTATGCCTTTTCAAGATATTTGCCCCCGGAGAGCTGATCCGGCAGGGTATAGCCGAACTCCACAGTTGCCTTGGCTCCGCTCATTGCACGGATATCGCTGATTTTTGTTCCCCCCTTGGGAATCAGGGGATAGTCCCGCAAGGCAGGGCCATCAAGGGTTTCGGAAAAATCAGGGAGCACGGTGGCGGTCAGGCCGCAATCAGCAGCAATCTCTTTAAGGCTCCTGAGATCAGCAGCCGAGAGAAAGCCGGGCAGAATATTCACCGTACCGTTCGGCTCAGCCGCCACGGTCAACTGCTCGACCAAGGCCCGCACCGCCGCATGAAAACCCTCCATGTGGGTGCCCGAATAGCTCGGGGTGGAAACATGCACCAGCAGCGGGCCGCCATCCTGCATAAACTCCTGACGGTACTGATAGAGCAGCATCTTCACGTCGTCGCCGATGGTTTCGGTGAGACAGGTGGTGGCGATGCCGATGAGCGCCGGATGGTATTTCTCGGTCACGTTTTTCAGGCCCAGCTTCAGGTTTGCCCCGCCGCCGTAAACCGCGTTCTTCTCCCCCAGCGAGGAGGAGGCGATATCGATGGGCTCGTTGAAATGGCTGATGATGTAGCGCCGCATGTAGGTGGCGCAGCCCTGGGAGCCGTGGAGAAAAGGCTCGGCCCCTTCCACACCCCGAAAAGCGAGGCTGGCACCCAGGGGCTTGCACAGCTTGCAGGCATTGGTGGTGGAGACATACTGGGGGACCATCTTAGTCATGGGGCACCTCCTGCACGGTTTCACTTTTCCGGGGCACGAACCGCCACACCGGGCTCATCACCGAGCCATAGACCTCACGGGCAAAATTGAGCATGCCGGTGAATCCGGCCAACATCTCCTTGCGCTCGTGGTTGTGGTCGCAGAAGGCGACGCCCAGCTTATAGGCAATGGGCCGCTCCTTGACCCCGCCCACGAAGATGTCCACATCCTTTTCCTGGAGAAAAGCAGAAAGCTCCAGGGGGTTGGAATCGTCCACGATGATGGTGCCAGGATCGGTGATCGCGGCGAGCTCTTCGTAGTCCTCCGGGGTTCCGGTCTGGGAACCGACCATGACCACCTGCATGCCTATGGTGCGGAAGGCCTTGACCAGGGAAAACGCCTTGAACGCGCCGCCCACATAGATAGCCGCCCGCTTGCCGGCCAGGGCCTTCCGGTACCGCATGAGCTCCGGCATGATCACCGAAAGCTCCTCCTTGACCAATTCCCTGGTGCGGAGCATCATCTCCTCGTCCTTGAAAAACTCGGCCACCGCATAGAGCGACTCGGCCATGTCCTCAACGCCGAAATAGGAAACCCTGAGCGAGGGGATGGAGTAATCCTCCTCCATCATCCGGGCCAAATCCATGGTGGAACCGGAGCACTGCACCACATTGAGCGCCGCGCCGTGGGCCCGCTGGATATCCCCCACCCGGCCGTCGCCGGTGATGTTGGCCACCACCTCGACGCCCATCCGGGTAAAGTATTCGCGGATCAGCCAAATCTCTCCGGCCAGGTTGAAGTCGCCCAGGATGTTGAGGCTGTATTTGGAGATCCCGCTGATGTCGCCCATGCCAACCAACTGGCGCATGGCATTGCAGGCGGCCTTATAGCCCTCCCGTTTGTTGCCCTTGAACCCTTCCGACTGCACGGGCAGGACCGGGATACCCTTTTCCTCGCTTACCCTGCGGCACACCGCCGCCATATCGTCGCCGATGATCCCCACGATGCAGGTGGAATAGACAAAGGCCGCCTTGGGTGCATGCCGGTCGATGAGTTCAACCAGGGCGTTGTAGAGCTTTTTCTCGCCGCCGAAGATGACGTCGATCTCCTGCATGTCCGTGGAAAAGCTCATCCGGTGCAACTCCGGCCCGGATGACAGGGCGCCCCGGATATCCCAGGTGTAAACCGCGCAGCCGATGTGACCGTGCACCAGGTGCAGGGCGTCGGCAATGGGATAGAGCACCACTCGAGAACCGCAGAACACACAGGCCCGCTGGCTCACCGCCCCGGCCAAGCTGTCCTTATTGCAGTCCATGACAAAGGGGGCCTCCCCGGTGCGGTGTATCGAATCCTGTCGTTCCTGCAACGCTGCTTCCATGGCGTCCGTGCTCCTGTGTAATGAGTTACAAAGGCATAAGAGCAAGGGGTGTGCCACGCAGGGGAAATAATATTTTGTTGTGTGATTACTTGTGATTACGCAGGAACAGCGTCATGGACTAAATTGAATGGATGTGGAGACCAAGAATGATTGTGTAAGCTTTGCGACAAAAAAGAAGAGGCCAGACATTTTTGTCGGCTTATGCTGGCTTGAGAAACAACAGGGATAATATTTGGGAACCCGAATGGCCCAACACTGTGGGATGAATGGGATGTTGGATTGTTGGTCAAAAAGCTTTTTCTCGGATAGAGTGGTTTAACTCATATAGACTCGCTAGCCATTCAACAGAGCCGACAATGGAAGACACGAATCAAAAGGTGCAATTGAGCTAATGCCAATCGAGACTTTCGTAGATGACCCAGAGCCAACGGATCAAAGGTCTTCCATTTGGCGTTACATCGAATTTTGGAAACTACAGGACCTCGTCCAGACCGGACAACTCTATTTGCGCCGCTCCGACAAACTCGAAGATGAACACGAGGGGTTGCCGCCCTCTGAGTACGAAAATGTTCTGAATCTCAGCAGGTTCGACCTCAAGGATATCCGGGAGCGCGATCACGCCATCGGTGCGCTCGCCCAGGTTCGTCAATCGTTCTACGTGAGCTGCTGGCACTTGGACATCGGAGAGACGCCAACGATGTGGAGGCGATACGGGAAGGATGGTGTCGCGATCGTTTCCCGATACGACCTGCTCAAGCAAGTCCTTCATCCGTTGCCCGACAAGATAATGGTCGGGCTCATCAGGTACGGCGCAACGCATCTGACCGGCTGGAACGTCATTCGATTTGTTACCACCAAGCGTGAGGAGTACTCGCCAGAGCGGGAAGTCCGCGCTATGATCTGGCTGACTGATACCGGTGATGGCATGAACCGTCATTTCGATCTGAACAACCGACCCCATGACCGGCCCATTTACGATCCGCCCCCAACACTGCCGGAAGCAATTCGCCGCAACATCGATATCGCGTCTTTGATTACGGAAGTTGTCATCAGCCCCTTCGCACCGGCTGGCCGACTAGCGGAAGTGCAAGCGCTTCTTGCCACTGCTGGCATCGCTGTAGGCGTGCGGGAATCCCCATTAACCACCTATTCGTCGTTCATACCGACAGAAGATGAGATGAAGCGATTCATGGCGTGATCAAACGCAACGATAAGTGGTGTGCCAGCCGGAAGAAATAATATTTTTTCAGTTATTACTTGTCGTTAAACAAAGACAACTTCATGCGCTGAAGCAGCAGGGGCCGGACATTTTTGTCGGCCCCTGCTGGATTGGCGGCATGACGATCAAGAGGGGCGCGGCCAGTACATGATGATCATCACTCCAAGCAAGGCCACGATACCCCCAAGGATATCGAACCTATCGGGCTCTATCCTATCGACTTGCCAGCCCCAGAGGATTGAGAGAACAATAAAAACACCGCCATATGCTGCGTAGACACGACCGAAATGGGCTGGCTGGAAGGTGGGAATTATCGCGTAGAGCACAAGCACGAATGCGCCGACAAGCGCGTACCACGCAGGTTTCCCTTCGCGCAGCCAGAGCCAGACAAGATATCCGCCGCCAATCTCGCACAGCCCGGCCAGAACAAAATAGCAAATTGAGGTGATTACCCCTATGGTTCCCATCTGCATGTATTTCTACGCAAGAGTTTTCCTAAGACAGACAAGCGCCGTGGCCTGCCAGCCAAGCGCTTCATAAAAGTCCAGAGCAGGCCCATTGTTGCGGTCGGCCAGAAGCTGAAGCCGTTTGATGCCCTGCTCTTGAGCCCATACCTCAAGGCTCTCCAGCAACTGGCGCCCAACCCCTTTTCCCCGCCATTGCTCCAAGACAACCACATCTTCGACCAACAGGGCTGGTCCGCCCTCCGCCGTGGAAATCGTCACCTGGCCCGTACACATACCGATCACCTGGCCCTGCCCCTCAGCAACCAGCACACAGCCACGCTCGTTTTCCAGCATCAGCGTTAGGCCGCGCCGCTGCCTCGGCTCATCAAAAACAAAATCCTCTTCTATCGAAAAAAGCGCGGCCAGCAAAGAGACCAAGCTGTCAAGGTCACCCGGTTCCGCAATCCGTATGCTCACCCTTACGTCGAACATGGGGTCCTTTTTTCCGTTCCCGTTAGAACATGCAGCACAATTCACAGCCCAGGGTGGTTCGGTTAAAAAAACTCGATCCGGATATTTTCATCATCAGCCTGGGTTAAGGTATAAAGGCCACCGTCCGCGAAGGTCATCCCCTGGGCTGCGGCAACGTTTTTCAACTTGGCAATGGAATCCTTTATTTCACCTTCTTCAGCCTCACTATTGGTGTGAATGAGAAGTTCCTTATCGTTGTCGGTGAATTCCAGAAGAAAGGCATTGTGCTCCAAGAATACCAGCTCCTCATAGGCGTAGGATATCCCCATCCCGGCAGATTCAACAATGGTCGTTACTTTTCCCAAGGGTTTCAGACTCATTTTTCACGATTCCCGGCTAAAAGTTGTTTTTTCACCAAATCCTGCAATCTGTTTGCCAACCCCAGCATGGTGGGAATTTCCTCCATGGCCGGCCCGGAGATATTGAAGGTATCTATATCACAGATCTCCTGATATTGATCCAGAGCCAAGAGCCCATCCCGAATATCTGACATGGCGCCGGGAAAGGCCTCATCCATGGCTTCGACAAGATCTTTCATGGTGTGGTTAAAGGGCAATTTGCCCTCACACATCAGGGCTGTCATGACGAACTTTTCAATTGCCATGGCGATAATGTTGTACAAAATCACAGTGGTGAAGGCCTTTTTGCGCTGCGCATAGGCTGCGGAGGCGGTCTTGAGGAAGGCCTTGCCCTCAGACCAAAAATCTTCCCAGCCGCTTATGGGCTGGGCCTTTTTGAGATCGGATAGTAAAAAGTTTGCAGTCGGTTCCATGGGGAATGCGCCTCTCTTTTTTCTGTGAGGAAGAAGGCTGAATGGATCCGCCACAACCCATTATCCTGTGCGCCTTACGAGGCGATCAAATACTCTGCTACCGGCTTCCCATCTTCGAGGCCATCGAGAATGGCATCGATGGCAGCATGACTGTTCACCCCCTTGAACCACCAGTTCTCGGGCTGGATCACCATAATGGGGCCTGATTCGCACTGCTTGAGGCAGGTGGTGGCGGTGACCAGGCAGTTCAAGCCCCGATCCAGGATTTCTTCTTCGAGATACTGCATGAAGCCGTCGGTCTGCTTGTGGCAGAGGCCTTTTTTGTCGCCAGCCACGCGGAAGCTCTGGCAGACGAGGATCTGTTTTTTTGGAATTGCCATGGTGATTTTCTCCTTGGATTAAAGCCGCTACTTGCGGCAGGTTGATTTTTTCTTGCCGCCGTTGAACAATACATCAACGGTGCCGTCGATCTCGCCCTCGGTGATCAGCACCGTGATGCCGCGATCTTTCAAGATCTGTTTGGGGTTTACTCCGGCGCTGGCGGCAAGCAGCGCAAAACAGTCGGGCAGGCTGTCCGCCAGCTTTTCCCAGCGCAACCCTCCACCTCCTGCCTCAGGAAGGTCGCGACGGCCAAGCAGACAGGTAAGCCCATCTTCTCTGTGCCCGTAAATCAAGGCCTGGAAGGCCTGACCGAGATGAAGATCCACCTCCATGCCGCCAGCGCTGACCACGGCCACGTTGGGCCGCTTGCTGCTTGGCTTGGGCAAGGCTGCCGCCACAAACCCGCCTTCGGCAATGGGCGCAATCATGGCACCAGCGGATTCGGTTGCCGCCTGCTCAAAATTTGCCTCCAGGTATTTTCCCGCCCGGCTCAGAGCCGCGGCCAGCATGATGTTGTCCGGTTCCGGCGGGAGGATTTGGCCTTCCGCCTCTTCTGCTTCCGGCTTGAACGGAACCAGGGTCATTGCCTCAGCGCCAAGGTGGGCCATGCGTTGCGCGATCTGCTCCACATGATCGTCGTTGTAGCCGGGATAGAGGGTGGTCCTGATCTTGACCTTGATCCCTGCTTTCCGGAAAGCGATAACCGCTTGTGCCTGTTCGCTCAGAAGTATCTCTACGGCTTCAGCCAACCGTACGGTTTTTCTCCCGGGCCGAATCCAGGCAAAAAGCTTGATAAGTATCTCCGGATCAACCGCATCCACCCGCAGGGTCACCAGGCCAACGCCCTCCTCATCCAAAAGCGGGGCATACTGCTCCCCGCCCAGTCCTAAAGTGACGATTTCCACGGTCAGGGAAGGATATTTCAGCTTAAGCAGACGAATGGTTTTCAGGGTGATCCCGACCGTAGCCAGGGGGTCTCCGGGTCCGGAGATGACCACCTGCGGCGGCCCGCCTGTACTGCCGAGTACTTGTTCCGCCCAGGCTAGAGCCTCTTCCGGCGACATGACCGGCCCAGTGGGCTGGTCCGGCGCAAAACGAAGTCGAGCGTTGGCGTGCGGCGCAACAGGCAGAGACAGTCTTCGCGATTGGCTGATAGAATCGGACATGATAGCTGGTTCCCCCTCTCCCTAACCCTCTCCCGCAAGGGGCGAGGGGACTTTTGCGTATTTTTTCACAAGAAGCTCAGTGGGAAGCCTTCTTTCTTAGCCGCCAGCTTCCAGCGAGCAGGACGTGTCCGCCCCGATCGCTGAAAAACTGATGATCTAATCGTTACAAAACAAGCTCGAAGCTCTGCTCCGGCGCATCCCGGTCCAACCGGTCCAGCAGCACGCCGAGAATCTTTTCCAGCAACCGCAAGCCGCCCTTGTAGCCGACCGTGGGGAAATACTGATGCCCCTGGCGGTCCAGGATGGGGAAGCCCCAACGGACAAAGGGGATGTCCTCATCACGGGCAATATACTTGCAGTAAGTGTTGCCGATCAGCAGATCCACCGGCTCGTTCTTGATCCACTGGTGCAGGAGGAACATATCGCCCTTGGCCCGGACATTGACCTCAAAGGGCATGTCCTTGGTGATCTCCTTGATCCGCGCCTCAAACTTCTTGCCCGGCGTACCAGTAACGATGTGGATGGGACACATATCGAGAGAGACCAAAAACTCGGTCATGGCGATCAACTGATCCGGGTCGCCCACCAGGGCCACCTTTTTATGGTAAAAGTACTGGTGCATGTCGGAAATCATGTCCACCAGCTGCCCGCGCTCCAGGGCGATTTCATCGGGTACGCTCACCCCGGCGATCATCCGCAGGGCATCGATAAAACGGTCCGTGGCGCTGAGACCAAAGGGCATGTCCAACACCCGGCACGGCACCTTCATCTTGGAATCCAGCCAGCGGGCAGCCTCGCCCGAGCACCATTCGCCCAGGGCCAGGGTGCCGATGGAATCGCCGGTGGACTTCAGCTCCTTGACCGTGGTGCCGCCATCCGGGAACATCTTGTATTCGCCGGAAAGCGGGCCGTTCAATACGCCCGAGGTGTCCGGGAAAAGAATGCTTTTGACCCCGGCCAGCGATACCAGCCGCTTGATCTCCTCCATGTCGGCCGGTTCCACCCAGCCGGGGATGATGTTCAGCTTGCCGTTCTTCTTGCCGGTGGGCTCGGCCATCTTGGCCATGGAGGTGACCATGCTGGAAAAACCGGTGACATGGGAACCCACATAACTCGGGGTGGAGCAACTGATGATCTCCTTGCCCTTGGGGATCTTGCCTTCCGCATCCGCCTTCTTCTTGATCTGTTTCAGATCGTCGCCGATGGTCTCGGAGAGGCAGGTGGTGTGGATGGCGATGACATCAGGGTCGTAGACCGCGAAGATGTTGTCGATGGCCTGGAGCATGTTGGCCTGGCCGCCGAACACCGAAGCGCCTTCGGTGAACGAACTGGTGGATGCTGCAACCGGCTCCTTGTAATGCCGGGTCAGGGCGCTACGGTGGTAGGCGCAGCAACCCTGGGAACCATGGCTGTGCGGCAGGCAACCGTGGATGCCCAAGGCCGCGTACATGGCGCCGATGGGCTGGCAGGTCTTGGCCGGATTGATGGCCAAGGCGCTGCGCTCGGTTATTTCTTTCGGGGTATGTCGTAGTAGCATGATCGTATCCTCTGTCCTGTGGAACTTCTTGAAAAGGAGTGCCGGGTCATCCCTCGGCACTCAGCACGCAGCTCTCACTCCCACACATAGGAGGCGGAGAGTTCCGGGTTCTTCTGCCAGGGCGCCTGCATGTAGCTCCACACCCGGCTGTTCACCAACCGGTCGATTTCCTGGTAAAAGTTCACCGCGCCCTTAAAGCCTGCATAGGGGCCGCCGGAATCATAGCTGTGCAGCTGCTTCATGGGCACGCCCAGCTTCTGGATGGAATATTTTTCCTTGACCCCGGCGCAGAAGATATCCGGTTTCATCAGCTCCACCAGCTTCTCGGCCTCGTACTGGTTGAGGTCGTCGATGATGATCGTGCCTTGATCCATATCCGGAACCAAGCCGTCGTACTGCTTGAAGGTGTAGCCGGCCTTTTCCAGAGCTTCGAACTCGGCGGGGGTTTTCCTCGCCTGGTAGCGGGTCTCGTCCGCCTCGACATGGATCTCCTCGATGTTCCGGCTGTCGGCGTCCACTTCCAGGGTCGGAATCACCTGCCGCCCTTCGTAGTCGTCGCGGTGCCCGAACTCGTAGCCGGCCGAGATGGTCTTCATGCCCATCTCGTTGAACAGCTCCTTGTAATGATGCGCCCGGGAGCCGCCCACGAACATCATCGCGGTCTTGCCTTCAGTGCGGGTCCGGACATCGGTGCGGGCCGCCAAAACCTCCGGCATCTCCTCGGCGATCACCGCCTCCACTTGATCGATCAGCTCCTTGTCGCCGAAGTATTCGGCGATCTTGCGCAGCGACTTGGCCGTGGCATCGGCGCCGATGAAATTCACCTTGATCCAGGGAATGCCGAACTTGGTCTCCAGCATGTCGGCCACGTAATTGATGGAACGGTGACACATGACCGCATTGAGGTCGGCTTTATGGGCCGAGGCGAACTGGTCATAAGTGGAGTTGCCGGAAAAGGTCGAGATGCAGGTGATCCCGCATTTCTTGAAGATCCGGTCGATCTCGAAACCGTCACCGCCGATGTTGTACTCGCCCAGCAGGTTGATCTTGTACTTGCCCGGCTTTTCCGCATCGTTTTCCCCGACGATGTGCTTGAACACCTGGTTGTTGGCGATATGATGCCCGGCGGACTGAGAAACGCCCTTGTACCCTTCGCAGCTGAAGGCATACACATTGCAATCGCCGAATTTCTCCTTCATCCGCTTGGCCACGGTATGGATATCGTCGCCGATCAGCCCCACCGGACAGGTGGCAAAGATGGCGATGGACCGGGGATGAAAAAGGTCGTAGGCCTCCTGGATGGCCTGGATCAGCTTTTTCTCTCCGCCGAAGATGATGTCCGAATCCTGCATATCGGTGGAGAAGCAATAGTTCATGTAATTCTCGCCGTCGGGCCCGGCGTCGGTCTGGTTGCGCCGGGTCAGCCAGGCGTAGAAACTACAGCCAATGGGGCCATGCACCAGGTTGACGATGTCACGGGTGGGCCCCATGATAACGCCCTTGCAGCCAGCATAAGTACAGCCGCGCATGGTGATGATGCCGGGGGTGGTACGCACGTTGGCGGAGATCTCCGGGGTCTCGTTGCCCTGGGCCTCATTGATCATAATCTGCTTGGCGCGCTTGCGGGCGACCTTGGACGGGTACTTGGCGAGAAGCTCGGCCTTAACGTGAGCCGGATCCCACTGCACCAGTTTTTTCTTGGTTGTTGCCATTTTCATTCTCCTTGGATTTGCTTAGACAATGGCTTTCTGCCCTGTTTCGCCGGTGCGTACCCGGACAGCGTCGGCCATCGGCAGGACAAAAATCTTACCGTCCCCTGCCTTGCCGGTCTGGTTGGTTGCAATAATGGCCTGGACAACATCCTTAACCAGCTCGTCCTTGACCACCACCGTCACCATGCGTTTCGGATACATCTGGCCTTTAGCACCAAGCAGGGAGGCAGCCTCCTCATAACCCTGTTGCGCCCCCTCAAGAACCTTGGGATTGATAAAACCCTTGCCGCGTCCATGGGCCTCATGCACGAAAAAAGCGTCAATCCCGGCATCGGTGAGAGCCTGTTTGGTCTGGTTCATCATGTTTATGCGCACAAGTGCGATCACCTCTTTCATACCGGCCCCCTTTCCGATTCAAACTCGGTCTCCTTGACCCCGGAACTGATGGTATAGGCCTCCTCCACCTCGCTCACAAAGATCTTACCGTCACCGAAAGCACCCTTGGTGCCGGACTTGGCCGTTTTCATAATGGTCTCAAGCACGAAATCCTTGTCCGCCGGATTGATCACGCTCATGAGCATGACCTTGGGAATTTCATCATAGGTGACTTCGCCGATTTTTATGCCGCGCTGCTTGCCCCGCCCGGCCACCGAGTACTTGGTCACCGAAGGAAAGCCTGCCTCCATAAGGGCTGCAAGGATCTTGTCTGCTTTCTCCGGCCTGACAATTGCTCTGATCATGGTCAACATGGTTTGCTTCTCCATTGTTTTTTTGGTTGTTCGCTGTTTCTGCTTTATCCCTCGCTGACAGCTACAAGCTCGCAGCTATCAGTCGGCGCCTAGTTCATGAGTCCATAGTCCATGAGCAGTTTTTCCAACTGCTCCATTTCCAGCGGCTTGGGGATCACAAAATTCGTGTTTTCGTCAATGGCCTTGGCCAAGCCCCGATAATGATCGGCCTGGGGGACATCCGGATTCCACTCGATGACGGTCTTGCGGTTGATCTCCGCCCGCTGCACATCGTTGTCCCTGGGCACGAAGTAGATCATATGGGTGCCAAGCAACTTGGCCAGTTCTTCGATCATCTCCTTTTCGTTGTCCACTGCCCGGGAGTTGCAAATCAGCCCGCCGAGACGAACAGAGCCGGATTGCGCGAACTTCATGATCCCCTTGCAGATATTGTTGGCCGCGTACATGGCCATCATCTCGCCTGAGCAGACGATGTAGATCTCTTCCGCCTTGCCATCGCGGATGGGCATGGCAAAACCGCCGCAGACCACATCGCCGAGAACATCGTAAAAGGCATAATCAAGGCCTTCGCTCTCTTCGTACGCGCCGAGAGATTCCAGCATATTGATGGAGGTGATGATACCGCGGCCCGCGCAACCAACACCGGGCTCGGGTCCGCCTGATTCAACGCACCAGGTGTCGCCGTAGCCTTTTTTCCGAATGTTCACGAGCTCAACGTCCTCGCCTTCCTCGCGCAGGGTGTCGAGCACCGATTTCTGGGCAAGTCCGCCCAACAACAAACGGGTGGAGTCCGCCTTGGGATCACAGCCCACGACCATGACTTTTCTGCCCATCTGAGCCAATCCGGCCACGGTGTTCTGAGTAGTGGTTGACTTGCCGATTCCGCCTTTGCCGTAAATTGCCACCTTGCGCATCTCTAATCCTCCTTGCTCTGTATTGAATATGGGTTTTAAAATTCCATTGGCATGCGTTGCCGTCATCTGCTTCTATCGCAAGGGGTGTGCCAAAGCGAAACCAAACTCCGCGATTTCCACATAATGTATTAATATTATTTGATTTATTTAGAATATGTGCTGCAGGCGCCCCCATCCAGCCTGTTCCATTTTGTAGGTTTGACTACAAAATGGAAGACGTGGGACTGTTATTGAAGATCGAAGAGAAAAGTGGTTCGCTACAAAAATGTCACAATGCTGGGAATGGCTCCCGAGAAAGCGAGGTATCCTGCGGGAGATTTGAAATTAATTCTTATTGTAATTCCAGCATATTAACAAGAATACACCTTCACAATCTTACATTTTTGAACCAATGGAACATTTATTGCTAATCAAATACCACAAGGAGATTTCCCGAAAAATTACCTTCAACGGATCACAAGCAAAGGCGGGCACAGCGCATGATCAAACCGGACTACCCCACCGAACGTCTTGAATTGCAGGCCCTCTATCAGATAAGCCAGCTCATCGGCTCTGCCTTGGATATCAAGAAAACCCTGGCCGAGGTACTACAGAGCCTGCATGAAACCCTGCGCATGGAACGGGCCACCCTTGTCCTACAGGAAGAAAACGGCGAGCATCTTTCCATTGCCGCCTCATACGGCCTCAGCAAGGAGGAGGAAAAGCGCGGCATCTACCGGCTGGGCGAAGGGGTCATCGGCCGCATCTTTCAGAGCGCCTTCCCTTTTGTAGTGCCAGATATCCACAGCGAACCGCTTTTTTTGAACCGGACCGGCGCCCGCGCCAATCTCCCCAAAGGAGAAATATCCTTTATCGGCGTCCCGGTCATGCTACCAGAGGGGCCGGTCGGCGTTCTGTCCGTGGACAGGCTATTTGGCCAGGAAATCTCCTTTGAGGAAGACATCCGCTTTCTCACCGTGGTCGCCATGCTTATCGCCCAGTTTTTGCGGCTACACAAGGCCGTCTCCCACAAGCAGCAGGTACTGATGGAAGAAAACCTATTGCTCAAGAAAGAGCTGCGCAGCCGCTACAACCAGCACAACATCATCGGCCAGTGCAAGCGGATTCAGGATGTGTACAACTACATCGACAAGGTCGCGCCCAGCCGAGCCACCGCCCTGCTCCTGGGCGAATCCGGCACAGGCAAAGAGCTGGTTGCGCGCGCCATCCACCAGGCCAGCCCGCGCGCAGAAAAACCTTTCATCAAGATCAACTGCGCGGCCCTGCCCGAAAATCTTCTGGAAAGCGAACTGCTCGGCCACGAAAAGGGAGCCTTTACCGGCGCGGCCAATCTCAAAAAAGGGCGGTTTGAACTGGCCGATGGTGGCACCATTTTTCTCGACGAGGTGGGTGAATTGCCCCTGGCCCTACAGGCCAAGCTACTCCGGGTACTACAGGAGCAGATGTTCGAGCGGCTGGGGGGCACCCAGACCATCACGGTCAATGTTCGAGTCATTGCCGCCACGAATCGGAGCCTGGAAGAATGCGTTGAGCAGGGAACGTTTCGCGCGGACCTCTATTACCGGCTCAATGTTGTGCCTGTGATCCTGCCGCCGCTCAGGGAACGGAGGGAAGATATCCCCCTGCTCCTCGATCATTTTCTTAAGGAGAGCAACCACATGAACACCCGGGAGGTGCACCTCTCCAGCCCCGTGGTCCAGCTCCTCTGCGCCTATAATTGGCCGGGCAATGTCCGCGAGCTGCAAAACCTCATCGAGCGACTGGTGATCATGGCGGACCGCGACACCATCGTCTCCCGGGAGCTGCCAAGCTACATCACCGCGATTCCGGAAGTAGCAGGACAGGGAATACCTTTCTGCCGCTTTACCGCGCCAAAGACTGGGGAACCAGGGCCGACAAGCGATCCTCTGCCCGAAACAGACAAGCACAAGTCTTTAAAGGATATGGAAAAGGAAGAGGTGGTTGCCGCCCTGCGGCGCCACGGATGGGTTCAGGCCCGGGCCGCGCGGGAGTTAGGGCTCACCCAGCGCCAAATGGGCTATCGGATAAAAAAATACGGGATTATTCCGCCTGATTTTTCCCGTTAAACAATAAACGCTCAACTCATTCGGCTAGGGGAGATAAAGACTTTCTAGGCCTCTTGCACAATTGCGTTGAATGCATGCCATACAGGAGGAAGAAGGCGTGGGCGCAGGCAACACAGTGCAATCAAGTCCTGCGCCGCACCTGCATTACCCTACCGCCAACTATGGCGAGAAGACCGCTACCGGCGCTCAACAAAGCGCCCATTTTGGCCGCTCCTTGAATGAGCGGATCAGTGAAGGCCTCACCCGCCACAAACAGAGCGACTGTCAGACCAAGCCCCCCGATCATGCCGATCAGCAGGAGCTCCTTTTTCCCGACCTGCGACGGCAAAGGATAGCCCAGCCTCTTGCCCAACAAGCCCATGCTGAAAATACCACCGGTCTTGCCCAACGCGAGGGAAGCCAGAACCAGCCAAGTAGCCACGCCGATGGCAGCGAACTCCACCCCGGCATTGGCCAGGCCGAACATGAACAGACCAAAATCCACCACCACCTTCCACTCACGCCCAAAACTGGCTAAGGGCGAGATATCTCTGGAGTCCTCCTCGAAGAGATGTTTGTGCTCGCGTTTGGCATGCGGCAAAAAGGGAACGATACAAACCAAGGCCAGGGCCGGATGTACATGGGCCTTAAACAGCCCAAGCCAGCTTAACCCGCCTCCCAGGAGAAGATAGGGCCAATAGCTGCCAACCTTGCCTCGCCGGAGCAGCAAGGAGATGGCCATACCGCTTAGGGTAAGCCCCAGCCATTGCGGAGCAAGGGGGTGCAACGGATCTGGGTAGAAAATCGCGATAATGCCCAGACCAATGGCATCATCGGCAATGGCCAGCAACAGCAGAAAGGCGACGGCAGGATGCCGCCGACCAAAAACCAGGCTGGCCCCTAGCCAGGCCAGGGCGATGTCGGTGGCGGTAGGAATGCCCCAGCCCCGGCTCAAATGGGGAGTGCCGAACAGGGCGTTAAGACATAGATAGACAAGCACTGGGCCTGCCACCCCACCCAGCGTTGCCAGCAAAGGATTTACCGCCTTACGCAAGGGATGGAGATCACCGCCCGGCAAGCAGCTTTGAGTAATCTCCGCAGCGGCCATGCCAAAAAATAGCACCATGAACAGTTCATTGGTAATAAAATGGAAGCTGAGAGCCCCAAGCAGAGGTGCATGGTTGAATTGGCGGTAGCCTTCCGGGCTCAGATTCGCCCAGATCAAAGCAACGAGAACTCCGGCAAGAAGCGGGACAGAAAATTCCTGCAGAAGGTTTAAGTGTTTTTTCACGATTCGTTCCTCATCACGAGACGATGACTTCCAGATTAAATCCCATCAGGAAATAAGGCTCAGATAGTCAGTGAAGAATTGCTGGAAATCGTCGGATATCTGGGTTCGTAAACGCCTTGCCTCGGCCAGCAGATCGGCGGGCCTCACCACCAGCGATCTGAACGAGGCCAGCCACTGCCAGTCCTGTTCCAACCAGAGACTTATATCCTCTGCCAACGCGACATGGTTGTCAAACTGCAATCCGAGGATATGCGGCCTCTGCTCAAGGGAAAAAGCCTCCACCTGGCATTGTTCCGAAGTGGCAAGCAAGGAAAAATGTTTTGGCAGCGGCTCCAGCACCGTCTGGCTGTGCCACTTGAACATGGGGATGGCCTTGCCGAGATTTTTGAACGCAGGATGCTCGCGGCCATCATGGGTGAGATGCCCCTGAACAAAGCCGATGCTCGGCTTAAAATTCGACCCTACCTGGGCGCCGAGAACCGCAGCCAGCAGTTGATGGCCGAGACAGAAGCCCAGGATCGGCTTGTCCGCGGCAATCGCCCTTTTGATAAAACGTTTCTCCTCCACGAGGAAAGGGTATTTCTCCTCCTGATTGACGTTGGGAGCCCCGCCCAGAAGGATGATCCCCCCATAGTCATTGAAGTCGGGAATCCAATCCTGCCAGACCTTGACGATATCACAATCAACCCGGTGCTTAGCGAACGCCTCAAGAAGCAGCCGCCCAGGTCCAGCCCAGGAGGTATGTTGCAGGATCAGGAATTTCATCTGTTTTTTTTACCAGTTGCAGGGGGGCAAGCGGCGGATTCGGGGAATATCCCGCAAATCCGCCGCCTGTTGTCACTTTGTTGCCAGGCAGAAATCAGATGGCATCCCTGCCGGTTTCGCCAGTCCTGATGCGGCAGACAGAATCCACCGGCAGAACAAAGATCTTGCCATCGCCTATCTTACCGGTCTTGACGCTGGTTATGATGGCATTGACCACCGTGTCGACCATTTCTGCGGCAACAACGATCTCGACCTTTACCTTGGGGATAAAATCCACCACATACTCGGCACCACGATAAACCTCCGTGTGCCCCTTCTGACGCCCGAAGCCTTTCACTTCGGAAGCGGTCATGCCTTGGACCCCGATGGCGTGCATGGCCTCCTTGAGGTCTTCCAGCATGAACGGCTTGATGATTGCTTCTATCTTTTTCATGATGCCTCCAGCCTAGCGATGGGTTTTATTGAGATTGAATTCCGGGTAAGCAGTCACCCCGACTTCGCTCTGGTCGAGTCCTTCCAGCTCCATTTCCGGAGAAACCCTCAGCGGTACAATCTTGTCCAATACCTTGAAGAAGATGTACATGACCAAAAAGACAAAAATGATATTGGTAAGAGTGCCGATGACCTGGGCCAGGAACTGCCCGGAGTCGCCATAAAAGAGACCCGTGACCGTGCCTTTCACCCCATTGAGGCCGTCGCCGTATGTGCCGTCCGCAAACAGCCCCAGGGACAGAACACCCCAGGCACCATTGACGCCATGGACGGAGATCGCGCCGACCGGATCATCAACCTTCAAAACCCGCTCGACAAAGAAGACACTGATGCACAACAGAATACCGGCAATCCCCCCGATGAGAACCGCTGCCCACGAAGGCACAAACGCACAGGGCGCAGTGATTGCCACCAATCCGGCCAAAAGACCGTTGGCCGCCATCGAGATGTCGGGCTTGCCGTAGACAATCCACATATAGGTCATGGCGGCAAAGGCGCCGGCCGCCGAGGCGAGCATGGTGTTGGCCGCAACAACCGCCAGCCTGAAATCGCCGCCGGCAAGAGTGGAACCTGCGTTGAAACCGAACCAGCCGAAAGCAAGAATGAAACACCCTACAATCGCCATGGGAATGTGATGCCCAGGAATAGCGTTGGGCGTGCCATCGGCCTTGAATTTACCAAGCCGTGGCCCAAGAACAATGGCCCCAGCAAGAGCCGCAACACCACCGGTCATATGAACCACCGACGAACCGGCAAAATCAACATGCCCGTGTCCCAAGGCAAAATTAGCACCGAGCTGCGAGAGCCAGCCGGCGCCCCAGACCCAGTTGGCGTACAACGGGTAGACCAGCGCGGTTATGAAAAAGCCATAGATCACGAATGACTTAAAGGTCCAGCGCTCAGCCATGGAACCGGTGGGAATAGTCGCCGTGGTATCCATGAACACCATCTGGAACAAGAAAATCGCATAGACCGCGACATCGTAGGTCCCGGAAAGGAAAAAACCCTTGGTTCCGAACAAGCCGAAATCCTTGCCGAAAAGATTGACCACAAACTCGCCGTTGAGCACTCCGGCCCCACCGAGAGTGGGGACCCCACCACAGCCGCCCATCTGAATCGCGAAGCCGCACATCCAGTAGCCGAGTATCCCGATCCCGTAGATCATGAAGTTCATCGCCATGGTGTGGCCCGCATTCTTCGCCCGGGTGAATCCTCCCTCGGCCATGGCAAAACCAGCCTGCATGAACATGACCAGAAAACCACATACCAGTAGCCAAACCATATTGATCGCTATCCGGTTATGCCCGATAACATCCCCCAGTTTTGCAGCCAACGGTTCATTCTTCGCCATGTTTGCCAACTCATCGGCGGTTGGCGCACCGGCAGTAACGCCGACCACATCCGCAATCCCGCCGGTTAATGCTCCGGTAGGATCAGCAACAGCGGCTAGGGCCGGTGCCGGGGCAACCGGGCTTACCAGCGGCTCCGAAGAGACTGGCACACCGACGCCTTCTTCCGCAAGCACCAGCGTTAGGGACCCGCACAGGCAGCCCATGACAATTAAAAATGTCAGTAGTATTTTTTTCATCTCGCTCTCCTTTCCATGGTTGATCTCCTCTGTAGATTTTAGATAATAAATGCAACACTTTTTCCTTGCTTCGCGCCTTTTCCGAGCAGCATCCCCATGTGACTTCAATGATGCTTGCTTCTGGCAGGCAGTTATCTGGCAATAAAAGCAACAAGCGTGCCGCTCTTTTCTTTAATGTTTATTTTAACTTTTTATCCTCCTGTAACAGCGTGCTATTTCTAGTTTCATTATGCTCGTAACGAATCGAATAAACCACGCATCATTATTACAATTATGAGTAAAATAAACATGACGGTCGCATTAAAACTTACATAAATGTTCCCAGTTAGTGACTTTTTGGTTTCCGAGAAGAATAAAAAAATGAGGGGCAACAGCTAACTGCGAGAGGAAGAAAAGGACCTGATAAATGTGCATATCTACATGGTGCATACGAGAATCCGCCGAGACTTGCATCGGCGGAAGTAGTACTCGGTGATCTTCTTACTTGCACTGAGGTCGGCACTTTGTCATTATGGGAACCATCCGCCCCACCTCACCATAACCCTCTTGGAGAATAAGCATGAACAAAGCAGAACTCGTCAGCAAGATTGCCGAGGCATCAGACCTCACCAAGGCCGCAGCAGAGAAAACCCTGAATTCTACGCTGGATGTCATTGCGAAAGCCCTGGCCAATGACGAAACCATTTCCCTAATCGGGTTCGGCTCTTTCTCTATAATCCAGCGGGCAGCACGTACCGGACGTAACCCCCAGACTGGCAAAGAGATAAAGATTGCCGAGAAGAAGGTCGTAAAATTCAAGCCGGGTCAGAAGCTGAAGGATTCGGTCTGCGTTAAGGTAAAGGCGAAGGGTGGTTGCGGATGTGGGTGCAAGACTGTCAATGCTAAGAAAAAATAAAAGGGTTCAGAGGAACTTCCTCTGAACTCGGCGCGCCTCAAATACCAAGTGCAACATTATCTCCTAAAATTGTTGCACTTGGTATTTGAGTGCGCCATGAGAATTCAGCCCAGTTTTTTTGCCAAATCAACGGCCCAGAGATGAGTGTAGCGTAGCAACATTCTAAGGTCTTTATGTCCGGTGATAGCCGCCACCCCCATCATGTCCAAGGTGCCGA
>JAPLJG010000091.1:0-36917 GCA_026388735.1 Deltaproteobacteria bacterium | reverse complement strand
GTGCCGAGCTCAAAAAGCCGACTTGTTGCTTCGTGTCGCAAATCGTGAAAACGTAAGCCATCAGATCCTGCCCGTTTACAAACCCGACCAAACGCTTGGGTAATACTGTCTTTTTCAACTCCCCATACATTCCCATCGATTCTGCGGGGAATTCCTTTCAGAATCGTTATTGCCCTTGGCGAAAGAGGCACGGTTCTAGGACTCTTTCTGGTCTCCCCAAAGGGGATGACCCATGTCTTACTGTTGAGGTCAATATGCTTCCAACGCATAGCGGCAATCTCACCACGCCTAGCGGCTGTCTCTAAAGCGATTACAATGATGTTTTCAATAGCCTCACTTTTCGAGGCAATCGCCGCATCAATAAGACGCTGCTCCTCGCCGACATGGAGGCGGCGATCCCGACCCGGGGGCAGTTTGGGCATGCGGATCTGAGCAGTCGGGAGTCCGTGCGGAAGATGGATGCCCGCATCGATTTGAGCAGACTTCAAAGCCCTGCTCAGCAACCCAATCTCATGTTTCACGGACTGCGGGGAAACTGTCTTCAACCGCAGGTCACGAAAGGTGGCAACATGATTGCTACGCAGAGCCGCAACGGAGATGTGCCCGAAATGCTTTTTAAGCAAGGCCAAAGGGCCACGTGCTCTCTTACCACCATCCACTAGTCGAGAAAAATTTTCCTTTTCGTATAGATCGAGGATTTCTGCAACCGTGGTCTGCTCTGCAGTGCTGCTACAGATAAAAGCACCACGCTCCATCTCAGATTCAGTTTTTTTTGCCCATTCCTCAGCATTTTTTTTGGTATGAAATGTTTTGGTCAGAACAGGAAAACCCTTTTTTCTGATTTTGACTCTCCATTGATACTGCCCTCGTTTTTCGAACACTGCCATGTTGAAAACGTCCTATTTTTGAAGTATAGTGTCCCATATGTGTCCCAAAAAATATTTATTATTTTATCAAATCATGAAAAATCAGCAAGTTATTTGATTTCACAAACCGCCTCCTAAGCGGTAGGTCGTACGTTCAAGTCGTACCGAGGGCACCATCAACACCCTGATATTTCTCCCCTGTTAGTGCCACCGTCAAACCCACAGGGGCAGGCGGCAATGTCAAAATTCCCCAAGACCTTTTCCCAAGGAGAGACCCCATGCAAAGATTCCTCGTACTTGTCAGTTTCGTCCTTCTCACCGTCGGCTTGAGCGGTTGCGGCTACAACACTATCCAACAGAACGACGAGGTTGTGATCGCGGCCTGGGGTGACGTGGAAGCCTCCTACCAGCGGCGGGCCGATCTCATCCCCAATCTAGTGGAAGCGGTAAAGGGGTACGCGGCCCATGAGAAAGAGACCCTCACCGCCGTTACCGAGGCGCGGGCCAAGGTTGGCTCCGTTCAGGCAGGGGCTGCGGTGGTCAATAACCCCCAGGCCTTTGCCAAGTTCCAGGAAGCGCAGAGCGGCCTTTCCTCCGCGCTCTCCCGCCTGATGGTGGTGGTTGAGAAATACCCCGACCTCAAGGCCAACCAGAACTTTATGGATTTCCAGCACCAGTTGGAAGGCACGGAAAACCGGATCAACGTGGCCCGGGTTCGGTACAACGAGGCGGTGCGGATCTTCAACACCTCCATCCGCACCTTCCCCAACAACCTGACCAACAACATGCTGCTCCAGCTGCCCCGCCGCGAGGCCTTCAAGGCAGAAGAAGGGGCGGCCAAGGCTCCGGCGGTGAAGTTCTAACCGATGCTTGCCAACATGCGACATATGGGATGGCGGTTCGGCAAGGGGCTGGGGCTCGTCTGCCTGCTGACCCTCTGCCTCCTCTGCGTCGGTGGACCGACACCGGCCAGGGCGCTTACGGTTCCCCAGTATCAAGGATATGTCACCGACCTGGCCGGAATGATTTCTCCGCCTGAGCGGCAAAAGCTTGAGCAGACGCTCCTTGCCTTTGAGCAATCCGACTCCACCCAGATCGCAGTGCTGACCATCCCCTCCCTCGAAGGCGATGCGCTGGAGGATTTCAGCATCCGCACGGTGGAAGCTTGGAAAATCGGGCAAAAGGGCAAGGACAACGGGGTTCTGCTTCTGGTCAGCAAGGGCGACCGCAAAATCCGCATCGAGGTTGGCCGGGGCTTAGAAGGGGTGCTGACCGATCTCCGTGCCGGGCGCATCGTGGATCAGGTCATAACCCCGCGCTTCAAGGCGGGCCAGCTTGACGAAGGCTTTGAAGCCGGGATTTCCACAATCATCAGCGCCACCAGGGGAGAGTTCAAGGGCAGCGGCCGAGTACCGGGCAAATCCGACCAATCCTCGCTGCTCCCCTATCTCATATTCTTTGCCATTCTGGTCGGCACTCTCGGGCGACTGAGCAAGCCGGCCGGCGCGGTGACCGGTGCGGTGCTCCTACCGCTTTTCGCCTTTCTCGGCCTCTCTTCGCCGTTGGGTTGGCTGCTCCTGCTCCTGCTAATTCCGGGCGGTGCTTTGTTGGGACTCATCCTCCCAATCCTCTTTGCCAATGCCGGTGCAGGCGGATTTTTCATGGGCGGCGGCTTTGGCGGCGGTGACGGTGGGGACAGCGGTTTTGGCGGCTTCGGCGGCGGTGGTTTCGGAGGCGGCGGCGCCTCGGGGGGCTGGTAGATGACACACGCAGAAACATTTTTCACAGAGGCGGAAAGGCAACAGATCGCCGCGACCATCGGTGAGGCGGAGAAAAAAACCTCCGGCGAGATTGTGGCCATGGTGGTGGCTGCCAGCGACACCTATCCTGAAGCAAGGCTCCTGGCGGGCTTGGCCATCGGCGGCCTGGCAGCCCTGCTTATCACCGACCTTTTCCTGGCCAACAGCCTCGGCTACTTCGTGCCCCTTTTGCTGTGCGGCGCCATGACGGTCGGCAGTCTGGCCAAGATATCCCCCCCGCTACTCCGGCTGTTCATCCCCCCCAGCCGGTTGGAGGCCAGGGTGGCTGAGCGGGCGCTCCGCGCCTTTTACGAAAAGAAACTCCACACCACCCGCGACAATACAGGGGTGCTTTTTTTCATCTCGCTCCTTGAGCGCAAGGTCTGGATTCTGGCGGACTCAGGCATCTACCAGAAAATCTCCAAGAAAACCATGATGACTCATACCACAGACATCGCCGTCGGCATAAAACAAGGACAGGCCTGCAACGCCCTGTGCCGGGAGATTGAGGCCGTGGGCGTTATCCTGGCCCGGCATTTTCCCATCAAGGCCGATGACACCAATGAGCTTTCAAACGAAGTGATCACCGGCTGAACCCTGGTTTGCACCTCTCCAACGCACTGTTATTCCGTATCAGCCAAACACAGAGCAACCCGCTGAACCTACCCCATATTTTCCGGAGAGCCCCACCTACGCCTTTGACGATGCCCGAAACCGCTGGAAAAAGGTGCAGCCTGGGCACGGCCCTGGCCTTCATGATGAGCGTCGTCGCCCTCTCCTTGCCTGAGATTGTCATCCTCCGCAAGGTCTTGAAACCGGCGCTCATCACCACCTTTGTCGGCGTGGTCGGCAGCGGCATCCTACTGATGGGCTATCTTTTCAATCTGATCCTCTGAGGCCTGGCCATGCACCACACCAAACCGAAAATCCTCTTCCTCTGCACCGGCAACTCCTGCCGCAGCCAGATGGCGGAAGGCTGGGGCAGGCATCTCTATCCGGACCAATACGAATTTTTCTCGGCCGGGATCGAAAAGCACGGGCTCAACCCCCTGGCCGTGGAAGTCATGGCCGAAGCCGGGGTCGATATCAGCGTCCAGTATGCAAAGCTGCTTTCCGAGCTGGAGACCGCTGCCTTTGACTACGTGATCACGGTGTGCGACCACGCCAACGAGCAATGCCCCATCTTTGCCGGCAAGGCGATCAGGCTGCACCAAGAATTCCCCGACCCACCCCGTCTTGCCCAGACCGCTGCCAGCGAAGAAGAGGCCCTCGGCCATTACCGCGCTGTGCGTGACGCCATCCAGGCATACCTGATCAGCCTGCCCACAGCCCTGGCTACCACACGGGCATAACCGATCTGGCTCACAAGCAACTGGGTCTGAAACCACCAGATGCACACCTCAAAAACATAGCCCTTGCTTTCCCGTGCAGACCATGGTAAATACCGTAATTCATTGTGTTGCCTCTGCCTGTAATCGCTAAATCTACAAAAGCGCACCGCACAAAGCCTCCGGCGAGGAAGTGTGGTTTTTTTGTTTAGGAGCCGTCAAGAAATAACCTGCACAATTATGGCCGCTGATTTACGGCTCTTTATGCCGTGTTAGGCACACGAAACGTACAGGTTATTTTTTACAACGGCTTCAGGGGTGTTGGGCCGCCCCGGGCTGACCTTTTTCCTGCACAGCAACCGTTCCCTCCCCGCACGCCCTTCAATAAGGAAACACCGCACCATGACCACCTTTGCTGACCTTGGCATCCGTCCCGACATCATCTCCGGCCTCGAAGCCCTTGGCTTTACTTCGCCAACCCCGGTTCAGGAGCAGATCATCCCGATCCTCCTCAAAAAACCGGTGGATATTGTCGGCCTGGCCCAAACCGGCACCGGCAAGACCGCAGCCTTCGGCATCCCCCTGGTGCAGCTCTGCGATCCCGACAGCCGCAAGACCCAGGCCTTGGTGCTTTGCCCGACTCGCGAACTCTGCATGCAGGTGGCCCGCGATCTCAATGCCTTTGCCAAGAATCTGCCCACCATCCGGGTCTGCGCCATATACGGCGGGGCCAGCGTTGACAACCAGATCCGATCCCTGCGCCAGGGCGCCCCGATCATCGTGGCCACCCCCGGCCGTCTGCACGATCTGATGCGTCGCCAGGTCATCGATCTTTCCGCCATCCGCTCGGTGGTGCTGGACGAAGCCGATGAAATGCTGCAAATGGGCTTCCAGGACGAGCTGAACGCCATCCTCGCCCAAACCCCGGACGACAAACACACCTTGCTCTTTTCCGCCACCATGCCGCAAAGCGTGGCCTCCATCTCCCGGAAATACATGAAAAACCCGCTGGAGATCACGGTGGGCACCCGCAATGCCGGATCGGAAAACATCCAACACGTCTACTACATGGTCCACGCCAAGGACCGCTACCTGGCCCTGCGCCGGTTGGTGGACATGAACCCGGACATGTACGCCATCATCTTCTGCCGTACCCGCCAGGAGGTCAACGATGTCGCGGACAAGCTCGGCAAGGACGGCTACAGCGCCGACCCCCTCCATGGTGAACTCTCCCAGAGCCAGCGCGATTACGTGATGCAGCGTTTCCGCAGCAAGTCAGTGCAGTTGCTAGTAGCCACCGATGTGGCGGCCCGCGGCCTGGACGTCACCGACCTGACCCACGTGATCAACTACAACCTGCCCGACGACTCAGCCAACTACACCCACCGCAGCGGCCGCACCGGCCGGGCCGGCAAGACCGGCATCTCCATCTCCATTATCCATATGCGTGAACAGTTCCGCATCAAGGAGATCGAGAGCAAGATGAAACGGCAGTTCGAACTGGGCAAGGTTCCTTCCGGCCATGAAGTCTGCAAAAAACAACTGCTCCACAAGATCGAAACCATCAAGAACGTCGAAGTAAACCACGCGCAGCTGGCCCCCTTCATGGAGGCAATCACCGAGGCCCTGGCCGATCTTGACCGCGACGAGCTGATCCTGCGTTTTGTTTCCCAGGAGTTTGCCTCCGTTTTGAGCCATTACCAGAATGCCCCGGACATCAACGTCACAGAGAAGGGCCGCGGCCAAAGTACCGATTACCAGCGTCCAGACAGCCGGTTTTCCAGGCAGGAACGCCCGGAGAGCAGATTCGCCCGACAGGACGACCGCGATCGCGTGAACTTCAGCCGGTTCTACCTCAATATCGGCGAGAAGGACGGCATCTCTCCGGCGCGGCTCATCGGCCAGATCAATGACGCCAGCGGCTCCGCCTCCATCAAGGTCGGCCGCATCGAGATCCTGGACCACACCGCCATGATAGAGGCGGACAGCCGCTTCGCCCAAAAAGTCCTTGAGGTGTTCCAGGGCCTCAAAATCAATGGGAGGGACGTCGAGGTAAAAACCATGGACGCCCCCAAGGGCCGCCCGGCAAAACCGGCGTATCCTGGACGTAGCGGCGCGAAACCGTACAAGTCTTCCGGTTCGTATAAGCCCTCCAGCTCCGGCAAACCATATCCCTCAGCAAGGCCCTCCACCTCGGCAAGACCTTCCGCCTCGGCCAAACCATATTCTTCAAGCAAGCCCTCTAGTTCGGGCAAGCCATATCCCTCGGCCAGGCCCGCAAGCTCGACCAGACCGTCAGCCCCAGCCAGGCCGCCATCCGCTGGCGTTCCCAGACGAGGAAAGAAGAAGCCATACTCCGACGAATGATCTGATTTACCTAAGGTGGCCTCTCCTGGGAGGGGCATCTTAGGTAAATCCTTGCCAGACAAAGCTGTTCTCCGCCCAAAAGATATTTTTTCGGCGGGGAACAACCTTATCACAATATCCTGACCCTATTCTAACAATCCCGTGCTATTCTGTTGCTGTTGGCCCAATCAACTCCAACCGCAGCGGGGATTATCATGCATCGTAACCGCCTTATCTGGCAGCTGTACCCAAGCCAGCTTCTGATCACCATTGTCGCCCTTCTGGTTGCCGCCGGATATGGGGCATATTCCCTTCGCGCCTTTCAACTAGCCCAGACTTCCGCCGGCCTTGAGGCGCGAGGTCGACTGACCCAGGAACACGTTCTTACCCTCCTGGCCCGAAACGACCTAAACGCGCTACAGGCCTTCTGCACAACCGCCGGAAAAAATTCCGCCACCCGCCTGACCGTTATTACCGCAGACGGCAAGGTTCTGGCCGACTCGGACGAAGACCCAGGCCGGATGGAAAACCACGGCGACCGACCGGAGATCATTGCCGCCCTCGCCGGTCAACCCGCCCCCTCTCTGCGCTTCAGCCACACCCTCCAAGAAAACATGATGTATGTGGCGATCCCTCTACTGCAGGACGGAAAAACTACAGGGGTGCTACGAACCGCGATCCCAGTCACCTTCATCGACCACGCGCTCCGGGCGATCTTTTTTAAAATTATCTGGGGCTGCCTGATTGTCGCCCTGCTCGTTGCCCTGGTCGCCTGGTTCATCGCGCAACGCATTACCAGGCCGCTAGAAGAGATGCGGTTGGGCGCCGAACGTTTTGCCAACGGCGCTTTCACCACAAAACTGCGGGAAGAAGGCGCTGAAGAGGTGGCAAGTCTGGCCAAGGCCATGAATGCCATGGCCGATCAGCTCGATGGCCGGATCAAAACCATTGCCCGGCAACACAGCCAGTTGCAAGCGGTCTTTTCCAGCATGGTCGAGGGAGTGATCACCGTGGACACCGAGGAGCGCATCCTCGATATAAATCAGGCCGGCGCCAAGCTTCTGAACATCACCCCCGAAAAGATCAGGGGAAAAAACGCCTTGGTAGCGGTGCGCAACCTCGCCCTGCAGCGCTTTATCAGCCAGGCCCTTGCCTCAGCCAAACCCATCGAAGGGGAGATCGACCTCACCGACCGGGAGGGGCAGGAAAAATACTTCTACGCCCACGGCACACGGTTTCAAGACGCCTCGGACATGACCAGCGGCGCCATTATCGTCATCAACGATGTCACCAACCTACGACGGCTGGAAAACATGCGCCGCGACTTTGTGGCCAATGTTTCCCATGAGCTGAAAACCCCGATCACCTCCATCGAAGGGTTTGCCGAAACCCTGCTGGACGGGGCGTTGGAGAGCCCCGATGACGCGCGAAGGTTTGTGGAGATCATCGCCAAACAGTCAAAACGATTGCACGCCATCATCGAGGATCTCCTGGCCCTGTCCCGGCTGGAGCAGGATAACGAGCAGACCGCGCTGGTGCTGAGCGAAGAAAAAATCATCACCCCCCTGCGCAGGTCCATTGAGACCTGCGGGCTCAAGGCCACCGAAAAAAAGATCCGTATCGAACTGGACGCACCGGATGATTTGACCGCCAATCTCAACAGCCCCCTGATCGAACAGGCAATCACCAACCTTATCGTCAACGCTATCAAGTACAGCGAGGAAGGCGGCAAGGTGTTGGTGCGGGGAAAACAGCGGGACAGAGAAACAATCGCCATCGAGGTCCAGGATTTCGGGACCGGGGTCGCAACCCAGCACCTGCCGCGGTTGTTCGAGCGCTTCTACCGCAGCGATGCAGCCCGCAACCGCAAACTTGGCGGCACCGGCCTCGGGCTAGCCATCGTCAAACACATTGTCCAGGCGCATGGCGGCGAGGTAGGTGTCATAAGCGAACTCGGCAAGGGCACAACCTTCACCATCCTGCTCCATAAGGAGAAACAAAATGAACACACCAATACAACATGATACCCCCACCCTGACCACCGCTCTGGAAAAAGCGGCCAAACACATCTGCACCGCGAGAAGCGGGCTGTGTCCCCATGCGGTTTTTCAGCATCCCTGCCCCAGCGACTGCACCCTGGACACCATAGCCTGGGAATGCTGGATGCGGTTTTTCCTTGATCAGGCCAACCATTCCCGACCCCAAGGAAACACCAGCTGAGAATCTCGCTCAGCCCGTTTCCCAAGCAACTCCGATTACATGCATATTCTGATAAAATCCGCCATCCGTTCTGCTTTGAAAACCGCCACTTATTATTGAGATCCCCTCCGGTTATTCCTGCGCAACCGTCTTGATACGTTCTTGATGCCTTTCCGTTGCCTTTTGACCCCGCCTTGACAACGGTTACGCTATAATAAAAATACAACAAGAGGCACACCGCCCCGTGCGGACCATTTCGGAACACCATAAGGAGGAAAAACACCTACCATGACTCTTCCAAACGACCTGCTCCAATTTTTCGGGTTGCTTGCCGCCGTGCTGCTGCTGGCCCGCCCCCTGGGCACCTTCATGGCCCGGGTGTACAACGGCGAGCGCACCTTCCTCTCCCCGGTCCTCGCCCCCTGCGAAAGCCTGTTCTACCGCATCTGCGGGGTGGACCGAAACGACGAGATGGGCTGGCAGCGCTACGCCCTGGCCATGCTGCTCTTCAACCTGGTGCTCTTTCTGGCCCTGATGGGCATGCTGCTGGCCCAACCAGCACTGCCTTTCAATCCCCAGGGGCTGCCTGGCCTTTCTTGGCCCCTGGCGCTCAACACTGCGATCAGCTTTATCACCAACACCAACTGGCAGAACTATTCGGGAGAGTCCACCCTCAGCTACTTTACCCAGGTGGTGGGGCTCACAGTGCACAACTTTGTCTCCGCCGCCAGCGGCATGGCCATCGTTATCGCCCTGATCCGCGGCTTTGTCCGGCGCACCACCGACACCATCGGCAACTTCTGGGTGGACCTGACCCGCTCCGTTCTTTACATCCTGCTGCCGTTGTCGCTGATTGGCGCTGTTTTCCTGGTCTCCCAGGGAGCGATCCAGAACTTCAGCGGCTACAAGACGGCAGCGCTCACCCAGCCGATCAGCTACGACAAGCCGAAGCTGAACGAACAGGGCGCTCCCATGCTGGACCAGGCAGGCAAGCCGCTTACCGAGAGTGCGACCGCCAAAGAGGTCTCCATCCCCATGGGGCCGGTGGCCTCCCAGGAGGCGATCAAGGAGCTGGGTACCAACGGCGGCGGTTTTTTCAACGCCAACTCGGCCCATCCCTTTGAAAACCCCACCCCGCTCTCCAACTTCATGCAGGTTCTGTTCATCCTGCTGATCCCGGCCGCCCTGACCCGCACCTTTGGGGTGATGGTGGGCAATCCCAGGCAAGGGCGGGCGCTCTTGGGGGTGATGCTCTTCCTGTTTATCGTTGCCTTTGGCGTGCTCCACGCAAGTGAGTTGGCCTCCACCCCCATGCTGCACAAGCTCGGAGTCGCAGGGGGCAATCTGGAGGGCAAGGAACTCCGTTTCGGCCTGGCCGGCACCAACATGTTCGAAGTGGCCACCACTGCCACCTCCTGCGGCGCGGTAACCGCCATGCACGACTCCCTCACCCCGCTGGGCGGACTGGTGCCGCTTTCTCTGATCCTGCTGGGCGAGATCGTCTTCGGCGGGGTCGGTTGCGGCCTCTACACCATGCTGGCCTTTGCCATCATCGCCGTCTTCGTCTCCGGCCTGATGATCGGCCGCACCCCCGAATACCTGGGCAAGAAAATCGAGGTGCGGGAGATGTGGATGTCCATTGTCATCATCCTCGTGGCCGGCATCGTGGTGCTGATCCTCTCAGGCATCGCCATGATCACCCCCTCTGCGGTGGCTTCCATGTCCAATCCCGGCGCACACGGCCTCACCGAGGTGCTCTACGCCATGGCCTCCATGGCCAACAACAACGGCAGCGCCTTTGCCGGCCTTTCCAGCAACACCAACTTTTATAACCTGCTGGGCGCCCTGGCCATGCTGATCGGCCGCTATGTTCCGGCCGTGGCGGTGCTGGCTATGGCGGGCGGTCTGGCCGGGAAGAAGTACGTTCCGCCCAGCCTGGGCACCTTGCCCACCGATAAATTCCCCTTTGCCTTCTGGCTGACCCTGGTCATCCTGATCGTCGGCGCCCTGACCTTTTTCCCGGCCCTGGCCCTCGGACCGATTGTCGAACATCTTTCCATGATGGGAGTAAACTAAAACCATGTCCAAACATATCCCTGAACAAAAGTCGGTCTTTGATCCGGCACTGCTGCGCGCCGCGTTCATCGAATCCGTCAAGAAACTTGACCCGCGCCTGCTGTGGCGCAACCCGGTAATGCTCTGTGTGGAGATAGCCAGCGTCATCACGGTGATCACCTTCATCATGTCCCTCACCGGTACTGGCCGCGAACCGGCCTGGTTCACAGGCCAGGTCTCGGTCTGGCTCTGGCTGACCGTGCTCTTCGCCACCTTTGCCGAGGCGCTGGCCGAAGGACGGGGCAAAGCCAGAGCCGCAAGCTTGCGCAAGTCGCGCACCGACGTAACAGCCAGACAATTGCCCAGCGCTGACCCTGCCGCTAAAACCACCGAGGTCGGGGCCACCCAGCTCCGCAAGGGGGACCATATCCTGGTGGAAACCAACGAGACCATCGCCGGCGACGGCGAGATCGTCCACGGCGCGGCCCTGGTCAACGAATCGGCGGTGACCGGCGAGTCCGCCCCGGTGGTGCGCGAGTCCGGCGGCGACCGCAGCGCAGTGACCGGCGGCACCACCGTGGTCTCCGGCAGCGTGGTGGTGCGGATCACCGCCGATCCCGGCGAGACCTTTCTCGACCGGATGATCTCCCTGATCGAGGGGGCCAAGCGGCGCAAAACCCCCAATGAGGTGGCGCTTGAGGTGCTGCTCATCGCCCTGACCCTGGTCTTCCTCTTGGTCTGCGCTAACATCAGCCCGCTCTCCATTTATAGCGTCGCGGCCACCGGCCTTGGTCACCCAGTATCGCTTACCGTGCTGGTGGCCCTGTTCGTCTGCCTGGCGCCCACTACCATCGCCGCACTCCTTCCCGCCATCGGCATCGCCGGCATGGACCGGTTGTGTCAGAAGAATGTCATCGCCCTCTCCGGCCGGGCCATTGAAGCGGCAGGCGATGTCAACATCCTACTCCTGGACAAGACCGGCACCATCACCCACGGCAACCGGGAGGCGGTGGAGTTCATCCCGGTGGGCAGCCACAGCGAGCGCGAGCTGGCCGAGGCAGCCCTGATGGCCTCCCTTGCCGACGAGACCCCCGAAGGCCGCAGCATCGTGACCCTGGCCCACCAACGGTTTAAACTTGACCAGCAGGTCATGCCCGCTGACGGGGAGCCGGTGGAGTTCAGCGCCGGAACCCGCCTCTCCGGCCTCAACACGGCAGGAAGGCAGTACCGCAAGGGCGCTGCCGATTCCCTGATCGCCTTTGTCCGGGTTCTGAGTGGGGAAGCCATCCCCGCCGATCTGGATCAGGTGGTCGATCGCGTCGCCCGGGCCGGGGCCACGCCGCTGGTGGTCTGCTGCGACACCGAGATCTTCGGGGTGGTCAACCTCAAGGACATCGTCAAAACCGGCATCCAGGAACGCTTCTGCCAACTGCGGGCCATGGGAATCCGAACGGTGATGATCACCGGCGACAATCCGCTCACCGCCGCAGCCATCGCCGCCGAGGCCCAGGTGGATGACTTCCTGGCCCAAGCCACGCCGGAGGACAAGCTGCGCTTGATCAAGGAGAGCCAGGATGCGGGATTCATGGTGGCCATGACCGGCGACGGCACCAACGACGCCCCGGCCCTGGCCCAAGCCGACGTGGCCGTGGCCATGAACACCGGCACCCAGGCGGCCCGGGAGGCGGCCAACATCATCGACCTGGACTCCAACCCCACCAAACTGCTGGACATCGTGGAAGTGGGCAAGCAGATCCTGATGACCCGAGGCAACCTCACCACCTTCAGCATCAGTAACGACATCGCCAAGTACTTCGCCATCATCCCGGCGGCCTTGCTCTCCATCTACCCCCAGCTGGGAGCGCTGAACATCATGCACCTGGCCAGCCCACAGAGCGCCATCCTCTCGGCGGTAATCTTCAACGCCCTGGTCATCCCCTTTCTGGTACCGCTGGCGCTCAGGGGCACCAAGTTCCGGCCCATGCCCGCGGAAAAGCTGCTGATCTCGAATCTGCTCGTTTACGGGGTGGGCGGCATCATCGTGCCCTTTGTCGGCATTAAAGCCATCGACCTGGTGGTCGGTTTATTTGTATAATGGGAACTGTCCAGCAGCACCACATCTGCTTTGTCATCGGTCTGCTCATGTGCAATAGCACACTTCGCAGGCCTCTTCCTAGCATCTGTGGCACTGCCGAACAGTTCCCTTCCTCGATCTTCATCTAATTCCGGCATTAAGCTGGATAGTTACGTATAATGATTTATCCCGACTCTATTCGGAGAACCAAACCATGAAAGAACTGAAATCAGCCATTCTGATGTGCCTGTTGTTCACCGTACTCTGCGGCGGGCTTTACCCGGCCGTGGTCACCGGCCTTGCCCAGACTCTTTTCCCACACCAGGCAAACGGTAGCCTAATCACCGATGCCAACGGCCAGGCAGTCGGTTCGGAACTGATCGGCCAGCCCTTCACCGGGCCACATTATTTCTGGCCCCGGCCCTCGGCCACCGCCGAGTTTGCCTACAACCCCATGGCCTCGGGCGGTTCCAACAGCGGCCCCAGCAACCCGGCCTTCCTCGCCACCGTGGCGGAACGGGTCGAAGCCCTGCGGGCCACCGGCGTCACCGGCCCCATCCCCGCCGACCTGGTGCTGGCCTCGGCCAGCGGCCTTGATCCCCACATCTCCCTCGAAGCAGCCCAGCTCCAGATCCCGCGTATCGCCAAGATGCGCAATCTTCCCGAGGATGCCGTCGCCAGCCTGGTGGCCGGCCACACCGAGGGCCGCCAATTGGGCCTGCTGGGAGAGCCACGGGTCAACGTCCTGCTGCTCAACCGGGCCCTGGATTCCCAATCGTGACCAACGGCGACGACGACATCCGCCCCTCGCCGGAGGCCATGCTCAAGCTGGCCCAGGCCGAGGAAGCCCAGGCCGACCGGGGCAGGCTCAAAATCTTCCTCGGCTACGCAGCTGGGGTGGGCAAGACCTTCTCCATGCTGAGCGCGGCCCGCCAGCGTAAGCGAGAGGGGCGGGACGTGGTGGCGGCCTATGTGGAATCCCACGGACGAGACGAGACCGATGCCCTGCTGGAAGGGCTCACCGCCATCCCCAAGCTGCGCCTTGAATACCAGGGGGTTCCGCTCTTTGAGCTGGACCTGGACGCGGTGCTGCAAAAACATCCCCAGATCGCCCTGGTGGACGAGCTGGCCCACACCAACGCGCCGGGCTCCCGCCATGAAAAACGCTGGCAAGACGTACAGGAGCTGCTGACCGCAGGCATCGACGTCTACACCACGGTCAATGTCCAACACTTCGAGAGCTTAAACGACGTGGTGGAGAAGATCACCGGGGTGGTGGTGCGGGAAACCGTGCCGGACAACCTGCTCGATCTGGCCGCCGAGATCCAGCTGGTGGACATCCCGCCGGACGAATTGCTGGAACGGTTGGGCCAAGGCAAGATCTATATCCCCGAACAGGCTACCAGGGCCATGGAAAAGTTTTTCCAGCCCGGCAACCTCATCGCCCTGCGGGAGCTTTCCCTCCGCCGCGCCGCGTCCCGGGTGGACGACCAGATGCGCTCCTACATGGAGACCCGCGCCATCTCGGGGCCCCGCTCCGTGGCAGAGCGGCTGCTGGTCTGCATCAGCGGCAGCCCCTTCGGCGAAAAGCTGATGCGCACCACCCGGCGGCTGGCCGACGAAATGAAGGCCCCCTGGCATGCCGTGTACATTGAAACCCCGGACACCGGCCGCTTCAGCCGCGAAAACCGAGAACGGATCTGGCGCGATCTCCGACTGGCCGAAAGCATGGGCGCCACGGTGGCCTCGGTCACCGCCACCACCGTGGCCGAGGCGGTGGCCGATTACGCTGGCCGCCACAACATCACCAAGATCGTGGTGGGCAAACCCACCCGGCCCCGCTGGCGCGAGCTGCTGCGCCCACCCATCGTGGATCAGATCATCCGGGCAAGCGGCGAGATCGACGTCTACGTCGTGAGCATGAGTCTCGGCGAACGGCGCACGGCAACGCGGCAGCGCCGTCCGATCCGGGCCATCCCCTGGGCCGGGCACGCGATGGCCGTGGCCCTGGTAGCCGGAACGACCTTGCTCTGCGGCCTGGTCCAACCTTTCTTCTCCCCCACCAACACGGTGATGTTCTACCTGCTGGCAGTGGTGCTTGCCGCTGTCCGGCTCGGGCTGCAACCAGCCGTGCTCACCGCTTTTCTTGGGGTGCTCGCCTTTGATTTCTTCTTCGTCGCCCCCCGTTTCAGCCTGGCCGTATCCGATGTCGAATACCTGATGACCTTTGCCGGCTTTCTCACCGTTGGGCTAGTGATCAGCTCCACGGTGGCCAGAAGCCGCGAACGGGCAGAATCGCTGCGGTTGCGCGAGGTGCAGACCGCCAGCCTGTATTATTTGAGCCGCGACCTGGCAAAAGCCGCCGATCTGGTGGCCGTCACCGGCGCGGTGCTCCGCAATATCCGAGAAAGCCTGAAGGCCGAGATCGTGGTCTTCCTGGCCGATGGAGAGCAACTCAAAATCATCTCCGCCAGCGAGAAACTGGATCTCGATCTCAAAGAGCGGGCCGTGGCGGACTGGACCTTCCGCAATCACCAGGAAGCGGGGCGCGGCACCACCACCCTTGGCTCGGCCGCCCTGCTCTACCTGCCGCTCAAGACTTCAGCGAACATCCTCGGCGTATTGGGGGTGAAAATGGCAGACCCAACCGACTACAACTCCCAGCAGCACCGGCTCCTGCTCGACGCCTTTGCCAGCCAGACCGCCATGGCCCTGGAGCGGGTCCGCTTCTCCCAGCAGGCGGAGCAGGCCCAGATCCTCCAGGCCAGAGAAACCTTAGAGCGGGCACTGTTGAACTCCATCTCCCACGACCTGCGCACCCCGCTGGCCTCCATCACCGGAGCGCTGAGCAGCCTCCGGGACCAGGAAGGGTTAAACGAGACGGCCAGGACCGAGCTGCTGGCCACGGCCTGCGAGGAAGCGGCCCGGCTGAACCGTTTTGTCGGCAACCTGCTGGATATGACCCGGTTGGAGGCTGGGGCGGTGCGGCTGAAGTATACGCCCTGCGACGTGGAAGAGCTGATCGGCTGCGCCCTGTCGGTGCTCGATCCGCGCTTGGGAAAGCGGGAGATTGCGGTACACCTCCCGCCGGACCTGCCGCTGGTGATGCTGGACATGGGCTGCATGATCCAGGTGCTGGTCAACCTGCTGGACAACAGCCTCAAGTATTCGCCGCAGGATCAACCCCTCGGTATCAATGCCCGGACCGACCGGGCGTGGCTGGTCATGGAGATAATCGACCATGGCCCCGGCGTTGCCGAAGCAGACCTGGACCGGATCTTCGACAAATTCCACCGGGTGCCGGCGACGGAGGGCGCACGCGGCACCGGGCTCGGCCTTTCCATCTGCAAGGGATTTGTCCAGGCCCACGGCGGCACAATCAACGCCGCCATCACTCCCGGCGGCGGTCTGACCGTCACAATCCGGTTGCCCCTCGCCCCACCCCCCCAGACAGAGGATTCTGCCCATGGATGAGCTAAAGCCCGGCGAAAATCCGCCCCGTATCCTGGTGGTGGATGACGAGGCCGCCATTCGAAGGTTGCTTGCCACCGTGCTCGAAAGCTCCGGCTTTGTTGTGCATCTGGCGGAAAATGGCAGCCTCGGCCTGGCCGCCGCCGCTGCAGTAAGACCGGACCTGATCCTCCTCGACCTGGGGCTGCCCGACCTGGACGGGGTGGAGGTGATCCGCCGGCTGCGCGAATGGTCGCCCGCACCGATCATCGTGCTTTCTGTACGGGAACGGGAGGATGACAAGGTCGCCGCCCTGGATGCCGGCGCGGACGACTACCTGACCAAACCCTTTGGCGTGCCGGAGCTGCTGGCCCGCATCCGGGGGTCGCTCAGGCGGGTCGTCGGCCAGGCCCCGGAGCCGATCTTCCGCAGCGGCGGACTTGAGGTGGATCTTGCCCGCCGCCTGGTGCGGGTGGTCGACCAGGAGGTGCAGCTCACCCCCACCGAGTACGAAATCCTCCGGATACTGGTAACCCACGCCGGCAAGGTGCTGACCCACCGCCAGCTGCTCAGCCGGATCTGGGGGAGTTCCCACCTGGAGCAACCGCATGTGCTGCGGGTGAACATCAGCAACCTCCGGCACAAGATCGAGCGCGACCCCTCCCGCCCCAGCCTGCTGCTCACCGAATCCGGGGTGGGCTACCGGTTGCGGGCGGAATCGTGAGGCAATGCCAACCCCATCCCTCATAATCTACCTGCAATAAATCCTGCCCTACAAGAAACAACCACGCCCCTTCCCTGCTCGCCCCTCCCCGCCTGAATCAAACCCTGTTGCAAACCTAACCCGACCCTGACAGAAATCCTTTATAGCTATAAGGAAAGAGGAAGACGGTAGACCGCCAATAATCAACCAGGGGGTGCAATGGTGAGCAGAGTTTCCTTCGCAGGCCTTTCGATGACCCAAACCGGGGCGGGGCAAGAGCCCAGACCCACGGAACGCGAGTGCATCGCCTTGCTTGGTCTTGATCCCGATTGCCCGGCCAGCCTGCCCTTTTTCGGCTCCGACGCCACCACCGGCTGCGAAAACGAGCTACAGGTAGCGGTATCCGGCAGCCGCGAGGCGGCGGATCTGCCCAGGGCCATTGAACAGTCGAGCTACTACGCCAACATCATCAAACGGGCCGACCGCGGCGAAACCTCGCCCCGAGCCCGACGGGATCTGGAGCGCTACCTCAGCGACAACGTGGAGCAGGTCTGGGAGAACAGCTGGGTGCGTTTCCCCCTCTCATGCCTGCACCCGAACGCCATTCATACCCTGGCCGCCGATCTCAAGGCCGACAAACAAGACCATACCCGCGGCGAACGCACCGACACCGCCCGCTTCTTTGTGGAGGAGGGAGGAGAACAGCATCTGCGCATTCCCATCAGCTATCTGCTCAAACTGGCCTTGGCCGATGTCCTCGGCCAAGGCGGCCGCCATGAAACAGTGCAAAAAACCGGGAACCGGCTGCTCACCCATCTGTTGAGCGACAACACCTCGCCGGAAACCTTTTCCTTCCATGTCACCGGCATGCACCCACACACCGGCTATGGCAAAGCCCTGGCGCGGGAAACGGCCAAGCGCTTTCTCTTCACCCAGCTGCTGATCATGTATGCCAACGAAAAGTTCGAGCTCATCCGGCGGGGGCAAAAGGCCATGCTCTTCTTCTCCCCGCATCCGCCCATGCGGCAGCGGGCCTTGAACGAATGCATCTCCGACGCCTTCTACCGCAAACTGTTCATGAGCCCGTGCCTCTCCGGCTGGGACGAAGGCGAGGCCAAGCACCAGTACATGATCCTCTGCCACCAGGTCTTGAGCCGTAGCCATCTGAACGCAGTGATGAAGATGCGCGAGGCAGGCATCATCACCAACAACCTGGTGATGATGCCCCATACCTCCAACATCAGCCTGGCCAACAACGGAACCCATGTCAGCATGGGCAGCCGCAAAATGAGCCGATTGCTGCACGATCCCGGCTCCGGCTTCACCCCCCGCCACGAGAAATGCATGGGCGATCTGGTAGCCAAGATCATGGAGCACTTCCTCCCGCTGTTTGTTTCCACTTACAGCGCAGCGCCCTACCGCATGGCCTTCGAGGATTTCCATCCGGAACAGGCCCTGGGTTTTCTCCCCCACCAACTGGACTATACCCATCTGCGTATGCTCTGGCGGCGCTGGCGAAAAAAGGCGAAGAATAAGTTCTGCGGCCAAGCGCTCACCCCGTTCGGCCCGCCGCTTATCGACCATATCGTCGGAAAGGCCTGTCGCTGCAAGGGGGATTTCATCCCGGATTTTCGGCTCATCGATTATCCGGTAGCCCTGCTTTCCACCGAGCGAAGCGCCAGTCAGGACGGCAGAATCCACAATGACCGCCGCCTCAAGGAAGACCTGGACATGATGGGAATCTTTGACAAACGGATGTCGGTCTACCTGCCGTACAAGCTGCGGGAATTCGAGGTCATGGGCTTTTCCGGCTTCGAGGCCCGATACTATTCACAATTTGAACAGTTCGCCGGCGACCTGGGCCGGGCCACCGACCTGCAGATGTTGCTCAACGCCCTGGCCTTCAAGCTCATCGCCGCAGGCGCTTGCAGCCATCAGCACATCCCCGACACCCCCTTTGTCGAAAGCGAGCGGCGCCAGATCCTCTTCGGCACGGCCATCGGCATCCCCACCTTTTTCGTGCACAAGGATACGCCCAACCGTTTTCTGCGAACCATTCTGAAAAGGACCAAGAACACCCGGACAAGCCACCGCTACGGGGGCTATCTCCGGGTACTGCATTCGGAGTACCGCCTGGCCCTGCTTGAGGTCATCCGCGAAGAGGCAGCCGAATTGGTGGAGGGTTTCGGCTTTACCGATCTGCTGGCCGATCTGGAGCTGCGGTTGCGGGAGCCAGCCCAACACGGGGCCTTGGGTCGGCTGACCACCGGAATTCTCGCCAAGGGGGGCGCTGCTTCCCCCTACGACATGTCGGCCAAGGATTTCAACCTGGCGGCGGAGCGTTATTACCGAGAGGAGCTGCGACAGGCGCAGATTGCTGAAGGATGGCAGTTTGTCGCTGAGGACATAAAGACCATGGCCGCAGGGGAAATTCCGCTTTCCCTGGAGGTGCGCGCCGAGGTGACCGCCATCCTCGGCACACAGGAGATCGACGGTTTCCTCCGCCAAACCCAGGATGAACTGCTGAGCGATCATCTTGCCCCGGCAAATGCGGCGCGACTGCTGCAACTCATGGTCATTGCCGAGGATCTGGACAGCAAGCGGCAGAAACATACGCTTTAGGAGAGCAACCATGCATCAATACGTCGAACGGTTGAGCGGCACGGTCATGACCGAGGAACTCTTCGGCGACCGAATCGTCCGCTTCCTCTACTCCCGGGCCAGAGAACAAGCCCCTTTTCTCTTTCGCCTGGCAACCTCGGCCCGCATCTCAAGCCTGTTGGGGTTCTACCATTTTGACCTGGCGCTGGGGCCGAGGCTGAGCGGCAACTCCCGCTTCCTGGCGCGCTGCGGCGTCGATCTTACCGAATGCGTGGCCCCACGGGCACACTTCACCACCCCGCGCAAAATCTTCGAACGGCAGATCCGCTATTGGCAATGCCGCCCCATGCCGCATCTGGACACTGTCGTGGTCTCACCCGCCGACGCCCGGGTGGCGCTGGGAGCTCTGCATCCCGATTCCCCCCTGTTTCTCAAGGATAAATTTTTCGATTATCAGGAGCTGCTGGGCGCTGACCGCCGCCGCTGGCTTGAGGTCTTTAGCCACGGCGACTACGCCGTCTTCCGCTTGACCCCGGACAAATACCATTACAACCACACCCCGGTCTCCGGCCGGGTGGTGGATCACTACTCCCTGGGCGGCGCGTATCACTCCTGCAATCCCGGCGCCGTGGTGGAGGTGGTCACCCCGTATTCCAAGAACAAACGGGTGGTCACCATCATCGACACCGACGTGGAAGGCGGCACCGGGGTGGGATATGTGGCCATGGTGGAGGTGGTGGCCATGATGATCGGCGACATCGTGCAATGCTACAGCGATACGGGCTATGACCATCCGCTGCGGATTCGGCCCGGCATGTTCCTGAGCAAGGGGCAGCCCAAGAGCCTCTACCGGCCGGGGAGCAGCACCGACATCCTGCTTTTTGAAAAAGGCCGGGCCCACTTTGCCGAGGATCTCCTTAAAAACGGAAGACGGATCGATGTACACAGCCGCTTCAGCCTGGGCTTCGGACGGCCCCTGGTGGAAGTCGAGGTTCAGGCGCGCTCCCTCATCGCCGTGGCAAAAGACTAAGAACTTGTCCATACAATAATCTTTCCGACAAAGGAGAAACGAGATGAGCAACTCCCTTTTCACCCTGATCCTGGGCCTGGCGCTGCTTCCCCTGCTGCTGTGGGCCTACAAGGTTTTGCCACGCGAGGAGTGGCAGATCATCGCCACGATCCCGACCCAAAAAGGTGATGCGGATGGCTGCTGGCGCGGCACCAACCTCACCTATTACGGGGCGCTGCTCGCCAGCGGCAGTCTTTTCGGGGCGGTGGCCTTCTTTCTCCTCCTGGCCTCCCTGGGTGTGCCCATGTGGGGGATCATCGGACTGCTCCTCGGGGTGATGGGCTGCTCGGTGGCGGCAGCCAAGCTGCTCGCCATGGCGGTGGAGAAAAAACGCAACACCTTCACCGTGGGCGGCGCCGCCATCATCGGTCTGCTGAGCATGCCCCCGGCAGTGGCGGCCTATAACGGACTGGCCGTACGCTTGGCCGCGCCGCAGGTCTCCCTCGTCCCGATGATGGCCGCCCTGGCGGTTGCCTATCTGCTGGGCGAGGGGATCGGCAGACTTGCCTGCCTCAGTTTCGGCTGCTGCTACGGCAAACCCTTATCCGAACTGGGACCGAGAACACGCCGGATCTTCGCTCCATTCGCCACCACCTTCCACGGCTCCACCAAGAAGATTGCTTACGCCTCCGGCCTTGCCGGGGTCGGGGTGATCCCGATCCAGGCCATCACCTCATTGCTTTCGGTGAGCTTCGGCCTGGTGGCCATGTATCTCTTTCTGGAGGGATATTTCCGCGCAGCTTTTCTGCTCGCCAGCCTCTTCGCCCTTGCCTGGCGGATACTTTCCGAATATCTGCGCGCCGACTACCGGGGCGAAGGGAAATTTTCCGCCTATCAACAATTGGCGCTGTTGGGGATCGGTTACTGCTTTCTTCTCGGACTATATGGCGGGAACAACCCCGGCAGCCAGACCAACCTGGAGGCCGGACTTGCCTCACTCTGGAATCCAGTCCCCCTGCTCTTCTTTCAATCCCTATGGCTGTTGCTTTTCGTCTACACGGGATTCAGTACCGTGACCGGCGCCATGCTCTCCTTCCATGTGCGCCAGGAAAAAATCTAAAAGAAGAAGGCAAGGCGCAAGGTGAAAGGAACAAAAAACTCCAGACCTTTCACCTTGCGCCTTTTTTCAACCTTCCCCCTTGGGTTCCCCCTCGCCGTTTCCAAGCCATTCCATGGTGGCCATAACCACATCCTTCACCGAATAGGGTTTGGCAAAATATGCATTGGCGCCCATCCCCATTCCTTTTTCAATATCCTTAGGCGCGCCGAGCGCGGAGAGCATGACCACCGGGGTCTCCGCCAGATACCGATCCGGGTGCGAGCGAATCAGCCGACAGACCTCATGACCGTCAAGGCAGGGCAACATGATGTCCAGCAAAACCAAAGCGGGCCGCAACTGCTCCACCAGGGCAAAGGCCGTCAAGCCGTCATGGGCGATGGCCACAGGGACCTTGTTTTTCCGCAACGAATAACATAACAGTTGGGCGATATCCTCATCATCTTCGACAACGAGCACCATGCCGGGTTCCTGGTCAATCCTGCTTTCGCTGCATTGCATTATGGGAGACCTCATCTTTTAGTTATGCCACTGATGTGGCTTCGCCGTTTTCCGGAAGCATCTCCGATCTCACTTCCTCCCGCCGGTTACGGACAATGGCTGAGCCTTTTTCCTGCTTGGCCGCCCGCTTTACCCCGGAGGCGAGAAAAGCCAGCTCCGCGTATGAATTCACCGGGCACTCCTCGGTACTGACGATGCCGATGGAAAGCGAAAGCAGAGCAAATTGCCGTTGCTCCCCCTGCCGGTCCCGGGCATAATAATGCCCCTCCTGCACCTCCTGTTCCCCGTGGAATTCGGGGAGCAGCCCCTGCAAGCCGTCGATGATCTGCTGACAGATCTGCTGGGAGGCATGGGGCCTTGTAATCACGATGAAATCATCCCCGCCGATGTGGCCGACAAAGCGGAAGCGGTCGTTGATCCCGGGCTGGACGATATCGACGATGAGCCGGCCGATCCGCTGGATGACCAGGTCCCCCTTTTCAAAACCGTAATAGTCGTTGTAGGGTTTGAAATCGTCGATGTCGATGTAGCACACGTCAAAATTGACCTTGCGTTGCAAAAAGGTGGCCACGGTCCGCTGGATGAATTCGTTGCCCGGCAGGCCGGACAAGGGATTCGCCCCCTTGGCCAGCTGAATGCTTTTCTGGGTGATGGCCTCGAGCAGGGCGTTGATGGCCACGGTGCCGAGATACTTGCCGTTTCGGGTCACACAGATGTCGTCGTACAGATGTCTGCCGCGGCGGGCCTTGATCCTCCGCACCACCTCCTCCATGGGCGTTGCCGCCTCAACCAAGAGAAAATCATCCCCCAGCACATCCTTGACCGCCCGGTGGGCGGAGAGGGCAAAGCCATAGCCATGGGGGCCGACCATCTGTTTTTCCAGAAAATGCATGCGGTTCAGCATGCCCAGCACCCTTTGCTCATCGACAACCGGGATGCCCTGGAGCTTGACATCATCCATGAAGCGCTGGTGGGCGGTCATGAGTGACTGCCGGGGGGAAAGCGGCTCGATGTATTTAACGGTGTCGCCGATGGTACAGGGTTCCCCCTGGGCTTCCGAACAATACGAGGAATCTTCCCGAACCACCAGCGGCGCGAGGCGCTGCCGGGAAAGATCCGGGCCGGGCCGCTCCAGCAGGTAGCCTTGGAGCAGATCGATATCAAACCGGGCCAGGGTCTCCAGCTCTTCCTGCCGCTCGATCCCCTCGGCGATCACGGTAATGCCGAGTTTGTGGCACACCGTGGCAATGGCGTCCACCAGATTATGCTTGAAGGAATCCTTGTCGATATTGGTGATGAAATGGCGGTCGACCTTAAGGTAATCCGGCTCGATCACCGAGAGCATTTTCAAGCCGCCATAGCCGACGCCGAAGTCATCAATGGCAATCTTGTATCCCCGTTTTCGGTAGTACTCCACCGACTTTTTAAAAAGATCGTAGTTGCGGATCGCCTCCTGCTCGGTGATCTCCAGGATGACCCGCTCCTTGGCAATACCGCATTCCTCGGCCAGCCGGTCGGTGGCGCCGCCCCGGTGGTCGGGATGCATGAGGGTGGCCGGGCAGATATTCACATAGAGGTAGGCGTTCCTGTCGGCAAAACCAAGCTCCGCCGCGCGACAGAAGGCATGTTCCCGGCAGATCATATCGAGGCTGGAAATAACGCCTTCGGCCTGGGCCCGTTGAAAAAGCTCCCCGATATCGAGGGGAGGGGTCCGCCTTTCGCGCAGCCTGGCCAAGGCCTCGTACCCGAAGACCTCCCCGGTCTGCCGTGAAAAGACAGGCTGAAACCAGGCGGTGAGGCCGTCATTGTCAAGAAGATCCAAGATCTCTCCCCGTGATATCCTATTGGGCTGAAACTTTAAACGTCCGGCCTCTTTTTCCAGCATAATGACCTCCGCTGCCTGACTCATGCGGCCACCAACCGGGGCTGAAACTGCCCGGCCTCTTCCTCTTCCCATTCCTCTTCCCCGGCCGTTTTCTCATCTCCGTTGATCAGGGTAACCAGAGAGGCCGAGATGCGCCGCAGCTCCACCGCCTGCATCCGCAATTCAGCCGCGGTTCTAGCCGCCTCTTCCGCCTCGGACGAAGCCGCCAGGCTCACCGTGTCGATCTCTCCCATGGCCGCGCTCACCTGTCGGATGCCGATAACCTGCTCGTCACTGGCCTGGGCGATGTTCTGCACCTCCGCGTCCACCTTGGCAATCCCCTGGTGGATTTCAACGAATGCCTGGGCGATGTTCTGCACCTCCGCGTCCACCTTGGCAATCCCCTGGTGGATTTCAACGAATGCCTTGTCCAGACTCTCACACAACACGCTGCCCTGCTTCACCTTCTCGATATTATTCTGAATAATATCGCCGGTTTCCTTGGCAGAGGTTGCCACATTATGGGCCAACCTCCGAATCTCATCGGCAACCACGCCGAACCCGGCCCCGGCTTCCCCGGCCCTGGCCGCCTCCACTGCGGCGTTGAGCGCCAGCAGGTTGGTCTGAAAGGCGATATCGTTGATGTTCTTGATGATCTTCATTACCTCGGAAGACTGGCCTTCCATCTCCTGCATGGCTTGCAGCATATTGGCCATCTGCGCCCCGCCCTCCTGCACCACCTGTTGCATGCCCTTGGAAAGAGCGCTGGCCTGCCGGGCGCTTTCGTTGTTGGCCTGGGTCTGCCCGAGAAGCTGTTCAATGGAGGCCCCGGTCTCTTCCACCCCGGCAGCCTGGCGCCCCGCCCCTTCCGCCAGACTCAGGCTTGACGCGGAAAGCTGGGTTGACTCCTCATAGACCTGCTCCACCACGCCCTGCAATCTTTCCTTGATCTGCATCATGGGCTGAATCACCTTACGGCCAAGGTAATAGAGGATAAACAGGAACACTCCGAAAACGCCGAGCCCGGACCCGAGAAGGGCAAAAAGAGAAAGGTTCTTCGCCTTCTGAAACAAGGCCTCATGTTTACTTCCCGTTACAGCAATGGTTTCACCCGTCCGCACCCCTGCCTGCTTGGCAATCTGTTCCGCCAGCGCACGGGTCATGGTGATGGCTTGAGTCCCCTTGTCCCCGGTGTACTGATCCGCAGCCCGAATACCATCGTAATAATTTTCCTGAAACCCAATCATGCTCTGGCCAATAGCCTTCTGCTTCTTGAAGCCATCATATTCTTCGGCAATCCGCTGCAACTGTGCCTGGGCCGCCGCATCCTGCGCCAGGGCTTTCTGCCCCGCCCCCAGCATGGCAACAATCCGGGAATCGCCTTTTTCAAATGCCTCTGCATATTTTGTCTGCATATCCTGAAACTTGCCCCGCACCAAAAAATTCTTCCACAGCAGCATCTGCTCCAGCAAGGCTGATTGCAACTCCCGGACCAGGAGCACATTGTCGATGCCATCCTCTCCGGAAATCTGGATATTTTTATTTGCCTGGCTTGCTCCAGAGATGAGCTGCTCCTGGGTGGTTACGGAAATGGTGTACAGCACGCTCATCCCAACGCCTGCGGCCAACATGATAAAAACAAAGAAAAAACCAAGCCTATTTTTTAAGTTCCAACGCATAACGTTCTCCCGTGCTGCTTGAATGAATTAGGCACTTTTCTGTTTGTTGATTTGCCTGCTGCTGATCCCGCCAGGGATACCTCTTTCCCTTGGCAGACATCCCGCCTCGCATGAGAAAAGATAGGCGGGGCAGACGGTGTGTTTGCCGCTTTGGCAAAACCTTTCCACCTCACCCAGGCTAGGAACGTACGGAGTGTTCTTGGCGGAACAGCTGGCCACGGACCAGGTGTGTGTCCCGTGGCTGTAATGGAGAAGATGTTTGCAGTGCATGGCGTTAGCCTCCCTATATGGTTGTAATCTTGTTTTCATGGAGACCAAACTACCGCCTCTTTATTAGGCGATGATTACGGGGAGGTTATTTTTGCTTTAGAGTCGATCACAAAAAAAACACCCCCCGGCCGATGCTCTGACAGGGGGGCTAAGGAGTGAGATGTACTACAGGTACTGCGAAGTTGTTCGTTTTGGATTACCTCTCCATTATTTTCGGGTAAGGCCGCCCTGCCTGGGAGGAGACAGGACGGCCTACACCACACTTCCAGGAGAAGATAAAGCCCGTTAGAACTTATAGCTTACGTCAAACTGATAGAGATCGACGCTGTCTACCTTATTGTTGGCCGAGTAATACGCCTCGTCCTGTTTATAGTTCATCCAGGTGAAATCAGCCGCCCAGTTCTTTGTAAAATCGTAGCCAGCCTGCACCCGATGCCCCTTCTTGTTGGTCGTGGAAATGCCGTCGCCAAAATCGGAATCCGTGAGGGCGCCATAGAGCGAATCGGCCTCAACCACTGCATAGGCATAGCCCAGACGAATTTTGTCAATCTTGGCATCAAGACCAACCACCCAACCGAGATCGGCATCGCCCGGCTTCTTGGGAAAATCCTTTGCCTGACTCTGACCGATATTGCCGTCGGCGCCAAAATTCTGCCAGATATGGCCATAGAGGGAGAGCTTGACGCTGGACACCGGAAAGGAGACCTTGCCATAAAGATCGCCGATCTCCAAGGCATACTTGGCCGGGTCAACGGTATTGAGTACGGTATTGGCCTTGTCGTTGATGAAGGATTGGTCATATTTCTGATAACCGGCAGCCAGGGTATAGGCAACGTCGCCCACCTTACCCCGATAACCGGCCTGGCCCATGTAGAGCATGGCGGTGTTGTCGTCATTCACCAGTTTCGCGCCGTAACCGCCCACGGTGGCAAACAAGCCCTCCTTTTTGCCATACTGACCGGTCAAACCGGCCAAACGCACGTCGCTGTCCCACAACACCCAGGAGGTCTCATAGGGGTTGAGCTGCTGCCCAATGGTAAACTTGAAATCCTCAACCTTATGCGATGCGTAGGCATAATCAAGCCAGAGATCGTTGGACTGGAAGGCACTGCTTTTCGACCACGTTCCGTTGGTACTGGTCGCAAGATGGGAACCATCGGCATTTGCTGCCTCGCCGGTGGCCAGGCCCGCCCCCACTTCCCAATTCTCGGCCTTATTCTCCCACACGCCGCCAAGACGAAAACGAGTCCGCAAGCGGTCACGGGCCACATCGGCGGTATTGGCTTGATCATAATAATCAAGATCACGCTTCTCATAGCGAACCCGCAGGTCGCCTTTCAAGGTCAGTTGATCAATAAACTCATTGGCCAATGCCACCTTGCTGCTGCCACCGCTACCGCCGACTTTCTTGACTTCTTCCTCAACCTTGGCCGACACCTTCTTATCCACCATGGCCCCAAGGGCATCGATATGCTCCTGCTGGGAGGCGACCTTGGTGCGCAGATACTCCAACTCCTGCAAAATCTGCTCGTCGCTCATACCTGCGCCCGCCAATGCGGCTGCGGGCAGGGTAAGGCAAACACCCAATGCTGCTGCCGCTGATAATACCTTCCTCATTTCTTTCTCCTTTCTCCGTAATAATTATTAAAGGTTGCTTCGTAACAAAGGGAATGGAAAGAAGCAGAGTTCCAACCATCACCGCATCCAAATGTTACGGAGAAACCTAACGGACAAATATTTGAGCGGAGTCATCGTTCGGTTAAAAGCCGGTTAAAAGAACATTAGGAAAAATGGAGAGAGAAGTTTGATTTTTCGGAAGGTTTATTCCCTGTTCATCTCCTAATCAAACCCTAATAAAATTCTAACAATCAGGGGCCATAGTGGGGGCAGATTTAGGAGCCGTTACAAAACGACCTGTACTTTCTCTTGATTCTTTCGTTACGGCTCCTTATGCCGTTCGCTGGATCACAATTGTTCAAGTTGTTTTTTTAACGACGGCTCACTGACTAGGTCACAAACCGGCATAAGCCATCTGTAACTTCACTTAAGGAGAGACAAACATGACGATGCAAAAAGGCTTTTTAACCCGCTCACTCACCAAGGCTGCGTTGGCAGGCTGCCTGGTCGCCGTCGCCGCCACGGGCGCTTTTGCCGACAATATCAGCGTGGACCCCAAAACCCCCGCCTATAAAAAAACAAGCGGCGTATCCGGCAATCTCGACAGCATCGGTACTGGGCTGAAGGCTTCCGCAAGGAATATCCCAATGTTCGTATCCAGATCGAGGGCAAGGGCTCAAGCACCGCACCGCCCGCTCTCATTTCCGGCACCGCCCAGCTTGGCCCCATGTCCAGAGAGATGAAATCCGAGGAGATAGACGCCTTCACCAAGAAATACGGCTATGCCCCGACCAAGATCGGCGTAGCCCTGGACTCCCTGGCCGTTTATGTGCATAAAGACAACCCAATCAAGGAAATGAGCCTGCAAGAGGTTGACGCGATTTTCTCCAAAACCCGTAAGGGCGGGCACCCAGAGGAAATCACCACTTGGGGTCAACTGGGTCTTACCGGCCCCTGGCAGCAGGCGCCCATCAGCATCTACGGCCGTAACTCCGCCTCCGGCACCTATGGTTATTTCAAGGAACATGCCCTGTCCAAAGGCGACTATAAAGATACCGTCAAAGAACAACCCGGCTCCGCTTCGGTGGTAATGGGAATCACCGAGGATCGTAACGGCATCGGCTACTCCGGCATTGGCTACAAAACTTCCGGGGTCAAGGCCGTCTCCCTGAGCAATAAGAAAGGGGAAAAAGCCCAGGAAGCCAACTACGCCAACGTGCTGAGCGGCAGTTACCCGCTTTCCAGAACCCTGTACATCTATGTGGCCAAGGAGCCGAACAAGCCCATGCCCGCACAGACCGCCGAATTCCTCAAATACATCCTTTCCAAGGCTGGCCAGGAGATCGTGGTGAAAGACGGCTTCCTGCCCCTGCCGGCCAAAGTAGTCGAAAAAGAATTGGCCAAGCTTAAATAACCCTCCCCGGCTGTGGCCGGACACAAGTTCACCTCCCGGCCCCCGGGAAGACCAACGCCGACGGGCAGGTCTTCCCGGGGGCTTCCCCGGTAGATGCACTACCGCGGCACGACCCAGAAGAGCAAGGAACACCATGCAGAAACTCGACAAACAATTCATCAAAAAAGTCCGTCGGCAGGATCGCCTTGCCACCCGAGCCATCACCTGTGGCGGTCTGCTGGTTATTGCCAGCGTCATCGCCATTCTGGTCCTGATCGTCCGGGTAACCCTGCCGCTTTTTCAGCCGGCCAGCGCCGAAATCATCCACCGCGTGTCGGTCGGACCTGGGCACGCCCCTGTTCTTGCCGTGGGCATGGACGATACCCAGGAAGTGGGCTTTACCCTGGACAGTACCGGACTCTTTTCCTTCTACAATCTCGCCTCCGGCAAGGCTTTTTTTAGCGCCCCCGCCTCAGCCAAAAAGGCAAAGGTGCAATCCGTCGAGAGCAACAAGAACAACGTCTTTGCCATCCTCTGGGAGGACAACAGCGTCACCGTCTCCCAGGTGGACTTTCGGCTGCTCTATGACGAGTTCGGCCAACGGACCGTCCAACCGGAAATCACCCGGATGGGCGAATACCCTGCCCGCCGCTACCCTGCCCCGGTCAAGAGCATGATGGTTCGCAACCACGAAGGGCGCCTGACCCAGGTGGCGCTCCTGGCAAACAACCGGTTCCAAATAGATCACGAGGTCATAACCACCGATATCTTCGACAATCAGAAAAAAGAGACATTTTCTTTTCTGATCGCAGAAGAACTGCCCGGCAGGATTTCCGCCTTCACCCTGGACGAGAAGGGCGCCACCCTGTTTGCCGGCACCGACACCGGCAGCCTGTTGCGTTGGGATCTGAGGGAAAATGCGGCAGCCACACGCACCGACAATGTGGTGGCCGTACCGGGAGACAAGCCCGTCACCGCTCTGGCCATGGTTTTTGGCGATATCTCGGTGGCGGTGGGCGATGCCGAGGGCGGCCTTGCCACCTGGAGCCAGGTCTGGACCGGGGAAGGCGAAGGCCGGGCGCAGAGGCTCCGCAAAACCCATACCCTGGCCAGCCACCAGACCTCGGTGGAGAGCATCATTCCCACCCGCCGCTCCAAGTCCCTCATCAGCCTTGGCTTTGACGGCAAGGCTCATTTTGACCATATGACCAGCGAAAAACACCTGCTGAGCCTTGACCCACCCCTGGACATGGTGGGCATCTCCGGCCAGGGCAACAGCCTGATCGGACTGGACGGCAACAACCTTACCGTCTGGAAGATCGATGCCCCGCACCCGGAAATCAGCCTGAAAACCCTGTTTGGCAAGGTCTGGTACGAAAGCTACGACAAGCCGGAATATGTCTGGCAGTCCTCGTCCGCGTCCGATGATTTTGAGCCGAAACTCAGCTTGGTCCCGCTGCTGTTCGGCACCCTCAAGGGAACCCTGTACGCCATGGTCTTTGCCGTGCCGCTTGCCATCTTCGGCGCGGTCTACACCAGCCAGTTCAGCCCCCCCACCTTCAAGAAAACCATCAAACCGGTGGTGGAGATCATGGCCTCGATCCCCTCGGTGGTCATCGGTTTCCTCATCGCCCTCTGGCTGGCGCCCATCGTGGAAAAGGCCATTCTCACCGTAATCCTGTCCGTGCTTTTTCTGCCCCTGATTTTTGTCGGGATCATGGCCGCGCTCAGGCCATTCTACAAAACGCCGACCCTGCAAAACTTCTGCAACGGTCATGAGTTCCTGATGCTGGCGCCGGTTATCCTTTTGGCCACGGCCCTGGCCATGGGAATCGCCCCCACCGTGGAGCAGCTGCTCTTTGCCGGCAACTTCAAGCAATGGCTCTACAACGACCTGGGCCTGCGCTATGACCAGCGCAACTGCATTATCATCGCCTTCGGCCTTGGCATCGCGGTGATTCCCATCATCTTTTCCATCACCGAGGATGCCATTTCCAACATCCCGCCCAGCCTGACCGCGGCCTCTCTGGCCCTGGGCGCCAGCCGCTGGCAGACGATCTGGCGGGTGGTGCTGCCCTCGGCCAGCCCCGGTATCTTTGCCGCGATCATGATCGGCTTTGGCCGGGCAGTGGGGGAAACCATGATCGTCCTCATGGCCACCGGCAACACCCCGATCCTCGATTGGTCGATCTTCAACGGCATGCGGACCCTGTCCGCCAACATCGCCGTGGAGATTCCGGAAGCGCCCATGGGCGGCACCCTGTACCGGGTGCTCTTCCTCTGCGCCTCCATGCTCTTTGCCCTGACCTTTCTGGTAAACACCGGGGCAGAGCTGGTCCGCGAACGGCTGCGGAAAAAATATGGACGGTATTGAGGATTGTTAGCCACGAACCCCACGAAAGGACACGAAAACAAGAAGCTATAAAAATCCCAAAAGTTCCCTCCCCCCGGGCGGGGGAGGGCTAGGGAGAGGGGGAACTTGCCATGAACATGAAACGGTGCCGGCTTGAGCTTCACCCACCCCCTGGCCCCCTCCCGTCAAGGGTGGGGGAAATTCTGGGCAAGACTCTATCTGGGCAACACTGCATTACTTTGGAGAAAACATTATGACCAAAAAATTCTGGCGGCAGGGAGAGCCATTCGTCTGGGCCACGGGCCTTGCCCTTTCCCTGATCCTTTTTTTAACCCTGCTGCTCTTCTATGTGGTGATGGCCAACGGCCTCGCGGTCTTCTGGCCGAAAAAGGTCGCCCTGGCAACCATGAGCGATGGCCAGCATCTCCTCGGGGAGATTGTTCAGGAAGAGACCATTCCTGGCACAGCAAACAAACGAATCCAATTCAAGATCGGCAACCGGGATCTCTACGGCCTGGATTTTAAATGGGTGGACACAAACTCCATTGTCAGCCTCAGCTTTCCTGAGAATGTCCAGGTGCTTGAGCGCCAGGAGTACGGTAATTTTTACGGCTACCTCAGCGAGCTTGAGGTCAAGGGCATCTCCCCGCCCGCCTCCGGCTCAAACAGCCTGGCCCAGACCATTGCTGCTCTCGACTCAAGAAAAAAAGAGGTCGATCTTCTCGGTAAAAAGATAGCCAACCTCAACCGCCGGGTGGAACTGATCGATCACCACCTGGCCAAGGCCCGCTACAATAAGGAAGAAGGCACCCCCGCGCTGGCCGCCCTGCAAGGGGAGAAGCAGGGGCTTAAGACCGAGTTCGAGGCGCTGGTCTCCATCCTCGGCAAAAAAGCCGCGACCCTTGCCACCAATCAGGCGATCTTCACCGATGCCAATGGTCGAACCAAGGCCATCGCCCTGCCCAACATCATCCGCGCCTACCAGCCGAACGCCATGTCCTTTTTCGCCAAGTGCGGCTATTACCTGGAGCGGCTGCGGGAACTTTTCTTTGACGAGCCCCGGGAATCAAACACCGAGGGCGGGCTCTTCCCAGCCATCTTCGGCACCGTCATGTTGATCTTTCTCATGAGCATACTCTCCTTTCCCCTCGGCGTGCTGGCCGGCATCTATCTACGCGAATACGCCAAGGACGGTTGGCTGGTAAAGATGGTCCGCATCGCGGTCAACAACCTGGCGGGCATCCCCTCCATTGTGTACGGCATCTTCGGTCTGGGCTTTTTTGTCTACGGGATCGGCGGCGGGATCGACCAGCTGTTTTTCCCGGAGCGCTTGCCCACCCCGACCTTCGGCACTGGCGGCATCCTCTGGACCAGCCTCACCCTGGGGCTGCTCACCGTGCCGGTGGTGATCGTCGCTACGGAAGAGGCCCTGGGCTCCATCCCTCCCGGCATCCGGGAAGGCTCCCAGGCCCTGGCCGCCACCAAGCTCCAAACCCTGACCAGAATCCTGCTGCCCATGGCCTCCCCAGGCATCCTCACCGGCTTCATCCTGGCCATGGCCCGAGCTGCGGGCGAGGTAGCCCCGCTGATGATCACCGGGGTGGTCAAGCTGGCCCCGGCCCTGCCCCTGGACGGAGTCTTTCCCTATCTGCACCTGGACCGAAAATTCATGCACCTCGGGTTTCATATCTATGACATCGGCTTTCAGTCCCCCAACGTGGAGGCAGCCAAACCCATGGTCTATGTCACCACCCTGCTGCTGATCCTGATCGTGCTGGCCATGACCAGCACGGCCATCCATCTGCGCAACAAGATGCGACAACGCCATTCCGTGGTCGATGTATAAGGAGACAGAACCACGCACTGATTGCCGAAGGCCTTCGCCCCTTCTTCGATAAGGGCGGGATTCTTCACGGCTTCGGGATTGCCGCCCATCAAGTAACCGCCCTGATCGGCCCTTCTGGCTGCGGCAAATCCACCCTGCTCCGCTGCATCAACCGGATGAATGATCTGGTGGATGGCCTGCGCCTTGAGGGAATGATCAAGATCAACGGCGAAAACATCAACGACCCCAGCCTCGATGTGATTGAACTGCGGCGCAAGGTCGGCATGGTCTTCCAGAAATGGAACCCCTTCCCCAAGTCCATCTACGAAAATATCGTTTACGGGTTGCGGATCGCAGGCATCCAAGACCGGAACGTTCTTGACGAGGCTGCGGAAAAATGCCTGAAACGGGCCGCCCTCTGGGACGAGGTCAAAGACCGGCTGCATCAGGCAGCCATGGGTCTTTCCGGCGGCCAGATGCAACGGCTCTGCATCGCCAGGGCCATTGCCGTAAGCCCGGAGATCATCCTCATGGACGAACCCTGCTCGGCCCTGGACCCGCGCTCCACCTCCCGGATCGAGGATCTCATCCGCGAACTACGGGGGGAATACACCATCATCATCGTTACCCACAACATGCAGCAGGCGGCACGGATCTCCGATTATACGGCCTACATGTATCTTGGGGAGTTGATCGAATACGGGCCTACCCAGACGTTGTTCACCATGCCGGAGAAAAAGGAAACCGAGGATTACATCACCGGCCGATTTGGCTGATTATAACCGTCCAGCAGCACCGCATCTGCTTTGTCATCGGCCTGCGCATGTGCAATAGCACACTTCGCAGACCTCTTCCGCGCATCTGCGGCACTGCTGGCCGGTTACGAACTTTCCCATTGTCACGCCGCCGAGCAGCACAGCCTTGGCCGAATAAGGTGCTTGCACTGTTTGAGGCGAAGCCGAGTTTGCAAGCGCCCGGCCAAGGCGAGCAGCGCAGGGCATCCCGCCTGCGGCGGGACAGCAGTGTGACTTGCTCACACGGCGAGTGACGGGGTGCCCTTTCTTTTGGTTCGTTTTCTTTGGGCAAACAAAGAAAATGAACAAACATGCTTGCTACCACGCCGGATCAGTCAAACCTTTCCGGATTATCCGCTCGAAGCGGTGTTTTATGAAATAATAAGGAGAAACTGCCATGGCTGGCAACATTCAGACAGAAATAGAAAAACTCAAAAACCAGATCGTCTATCTCGGCACGGCGGTGCAGGAAAACATGCGAAAATCGTTCAAGGCCCTGTGGGAAAAAAATCCCGATCTGGCCCGCCAGGTTATCGCCCAGGATAAGGATGAGATCGACACCTTCGAGATCAACGTGGAGGAGGAATGCCTGCGCCTCCTTGCCCTGCATCAGCCCGTGGCCGGAGACCTGCGCTTTATCGTCACGGTGCTTAAAATCAACAACGATCTAGAACGCATCGGCGACCTGGCCGCCAAGATTGCCGACAAGGTCCTCCTGCTCCATGCCGTTGATCCGGTCAAATTTGCCTCCGAGGCCATGCAGATTCCGGAGATGTTCAACGCCATGTTTGAAAAAACCGCCTGGATGTTTCACAATACAATGGATGCCTTTGTCAACGAAGACACCGACCTTGCCTACAAGGTGTGCCTGGAGGATGACGAGGTGGATCGGGCCAAAGGAGCGATCCGCGACCAGATGGAAGAGATCATCATGCGTGATCCGAGCCAGCATGTCTATCTGGCCAAGCTGATCAGCGTGGCCAGAAGCCTCGAACGCATCGCCGATCACTGCACCAAAATCTGCGAAGATATTATTTATATGGCGCAGGGCAAGATTGTCCGCCATCATATAACGCGATAGCCTTACAGGAAACCTGCTCAGGAGAAAGCAATGGCCAGAGAAACCATCCTTGTCGTGGAAGACGACGAAAACATCCAGCAGCTGGTGGGCTACAACCTGGCCAAGGCCGGGTTCCATGTGCTCTATGCCGACAACGGAGAACAGGCGCTTAATGTCATCAAGCGGGAAAAGCCGGAGCTGATCGTCCTGGACCTCATGCTCCCCGGCCTCAATGGCTTCGAGATCTGCAAGCTGGTGCGCAAAGATCCCAAGACCAAGAACCTGCCCATAGTCATGCTCACCGCCAAGAGCGAGGAAAACGACATGGCCGCAGGCCTCGATCTCGGGGCGGACGACTATATCACCAAGCCCTTCAGCCCCAAGATCCTCATCTCCCGAATCAAGGCGGCGTTGCGTCGCAAGGAGGGGTTGAGCGAAGAGGGGGGCGGAAACAAGAAAACCGGCCCGCTGACCATCCACGGGATCACCATCGACCCCAACCGCTATGAGGTGTTGATTGGTGACGAGGCCATCACCCTGACCGTGACTGAATTTTCCATCCTGGAGCTCCTGGCCAGACGGCCGGGCTGGGTCTTCAACCGGCAGCAGATCATCGACGGGGTTAGGGGCTACGACTATGTCATCACCCCAAGAGCCGTGGATGTGCAGGTGTTCGGGCTGAGGAAGAAATTGGGCGAGGCGGGGAAATACATCGAAACCGTGCGTGGTATCGGCTACCGCATGCAGGGGTAGGGTTGGCCGGCAAGCTATCCGCAGCTCTCAGACAAAGAGATCGGTCAGTTCAAATTTTTCCACGTCAAAAAGGCCCAAATCGGTAATCTTCAAGGCCGGGATCACGGGCAGGGCGAGAAAGGCCATGGTCATGAAAGGGGTGTGCAGCTGGCTGCCGTTTTCCTTGACCCGCTGCTCAATGACGCTGTAGTCTCTGGCCATCTCTTCGCAACTGCCTAGCCCCATGAGGCCTGCCACCGGCAGCGCCATCATCCGCTCCTCCTCCCCGCAGACAAAACAGATACCGCCGCCGCTTTCCCCAAGTAGATTCACGGCCCGGGCCAGATCCTGATCATTGCTGCCGATGGCAATGAGGTTGTGGGAGTCGTGGGCGATGGAGGAGGCCATGGCCCCGCGTTTGAGGCCAAAGCCGCGGACAAAGCCTATGGCCGGGGGCGCTGGCGCATAACGGTTCTGGACCAGGATCTTCAACAAGTCCGTGTCCGGGTCCGCCGCGACCACGGTACTGCCTTGAGGTACGGGGTAAAATCCGCAACCGGTGACAATCTGGCCGTCGGTCACCTCAATGACCTTGATCCGCGATCCTCTTGCCTGCAACTGCAACTGCCCAGCCGTAAGCGGCGCGGCACGAAACTGGTTGATCGGCATGGGCTGCGCAGCCGCAAAGAGGGCTTGTCCCCCCTCGCTGACCATCTCGCCATTGATCCAGGTAGCGTTGACCTCCATGCGCTCGATGGCGTCGACCATGATAAAATCCGCCGGATCTCCCTGTTGCAGCAGCCCCACCCCGAGCCCGTAATGGCGCACCGGGTTGACGCAGGCGCATTGCAGGAGATCAAAGAGATTATGCCCCAGGCTGAGCCCCTGTTTAACCAGCAGGTTGATGTGGCCGCAGGCCAGATCGGCCGGTTTCAGATCATCGCTACAGAGCATGCATTGGCCGGGATGGCTGGTGATGAGCGGATGCAACACCTCAAATTCGCGGGCGCTTGAACCCTGGCGCAGCATGATTTTCATGCCCAAGGCCATTTTCTCGTAACATTCCGCCAGGGTGCCCGATTCATGATCCGTGGAGATTCCTGCCTGGGCGTAAGCCGCCAGCGCGTCCCCCCGCAAGCCCGGGGCGTGGCCATCCACCCTTTTCCCCATCTTCGCGGCGGCAGCAAGCTTGGCCATGACCTCCGGGTCTTTGCCGATAACCCCAGGGAAATTCATCCTCTCGGCCAGAAAAAAGATATCGTCGCGCAGGAGCAACGCTTCC
>JAPLJG010000082.1 GCA_026388735.1 Deltaproteobacteria bacterium | reverse complement strand
TTGTACTGTGGTGCCGGGACCAGGATTCGAACCAGGGACACTCGGATTTTCAGTCCGATGCTCTACCGACTGAGCTATCCCGGCAAAAAAGTAGCTATCATATATTGAACTCTGGCCTGCTTGTCAACCTATTTCACGAACGCATGGTCATAACCACCCGGGTGGCGGCCAGGTGGTCGTGCCAGGCGCATTTTTCCCGGTCGATAATGCTCCAAAAAAGCCCAAGCCCCAAAGGCAGGATCGAGAGACCAAAGCCGATAAAGCGCAGAAAGGCGAGGCTCGGAGTCACCTCGCCGCCGTCGATCCGCACCACTCTGATACCCATGAACATCTTGCCCAGGGTCTGTCCTTGCCAGCCATGCAGCGCCAGAAAATAGACCGCGGCAAACAGAGGAAAGGTGAGCAAAAATAGAAGCAGGCAGAAGAGGAGGGAGGGAATCAGGACGAGCCAGTGCGGGGAATACCCCCACAGGGCCGCAGCCACCGCGCACAGGCAGCCGAAATAGAGAATGTGGATCAGAAGGATGTCGATACCCATGGCCATTCCGCGGGCCAAAAAGCCGGCGTATTGGGGCTGGGGGGCCGGGTCTCCAGACATGGGCGTGTCTATTTCCTTACTGGTCATCGTTTTCCAGGGTCAGGCCAAGATCCGCGATGTCGGCCACGGTGCCGGCAGGTTTTTTGGGTGCATCGGCGGGGGCCGGGGCACTCTCGTCATCTTCAATGCTTAAGTGCAACTCCTCCGGTGCATCTCCAAGAGACAGCTCGAAAATATCGTGGTCTTCTTCCCTGTCTGCAGATTTTGTGGGCAGTTCGTCAAAACTCATCAGGGAGGAGAGGTCGATAATTTCCTCATCCTCCGCATTGGTCTGGGGTTCAGTCACCTCAAATTCCAGATCGTCAAGGAGGTTTTCTTTTTCGGCAACGTTTAGAGTCTCGTCGGAATCAAAGCCGGAGAACTCGATGCCCGAGAGAGAATCTTTCTTCTCATCTTCATCTTGGGTTGGAGCCGGGGTCAGGATCGTTTCTTTCTGCTCGTTTCCCAGGTGCAGCACAAGCTCTTCTTCCTCTTCCTGTGGCGGCATCAGGTCTGAAACATCGATGTCCTCGAGACCAAGCGACGGCAGGGCCTGGTCTTCTAGGTCATCCTCGTCCAGGGGCGTTCCGGCGAAATCGAGCTCGTCCTCGTCGGCTGGCGGAGCATCGGCCTCCAGCTCGTCCAGGTCAAGGGGTTCTTCTTCCTCGTGCAGGGCAGGGCCAGGCTCGGCAGCGTATGGTTGTTGTTTTCCGAGGATCGCGCCAAGGAAAAATGGGGATGCCGCCTTGCCCACTGTGCCTTGGAGCTGTTCGGCCACAGCAGTTAGGTCATTGCTGCACTTGCCGCAGGATTTTTGCCGGTCAAACGAGATATAGCCGCATTTCGGGCAACGCATGGTGGGTCTCCCTTCGCACAGTGGCGCCGACGCTCAAACCGCTGGGCCGCCAAGAAAAAAAGTATGGATAACACTACAACTTTATTATATATCTTCACAGATGGTCAAGACATTCTCCTGTATCCGTAGCAAAAAAGCAACCGCAGTTTGCCCGGCCCCCCCCAAACCCGGCGCACGGTTTCTTGCAAAATACGGCGAATCGCGGTACCTTCTCCCTGCCCGTGCGTTTGCGTCAATCCCCCTTTTCCCTGAGGAGAGAAAAATGAGATGTGCCTTCCCCCTGCGTTTTGTCGTGTGCCTTTGCTTGTTTGCCCTGGTCGGCTCAGGTTGTTTTTATCGTGATCCGGTGCGCCATCTTTCTTCGGATATCTGTTTGATTACACCCAACCTCACCCAGCAGGAGGTTCTTGCCACTCTTGGCTCTCCGGATGAAAAACAGAAGGGGGAGCAGGGCGAGATCTGGATCTATCGTGAGGTGAAAAAAAGCTTCCTGCGCAAAACCCCCTATGTTGGCGAAAAATTGGGCTCGGAAAATTATGATGTGGTGACCATAACTTTTGCCGGGGACATTGTTTCCACCTGCCTCTATCGCGCCTATAACGAAGAGGAACTCAAGAAAAACGGCGTTGTCATCAGTGGGCCGCGTGCGGAGTAACAAGTACGAAAAATTCCGGACCCGGATGATTGAGGAGCAGCTGCTCCCCAGAGGCATTGAAGACCCGGCGGTGCTCCACGCCATGGAGGTGGTTCCTCGGCATCTTTTTGTCGCCGGGGCCCTGCACGCCCAGGCCTATGGTGATTTTCCCCTGCCCATCGGTCATGGCCAGACCATCTCCCAGCCCTATGTGGTGGCCCTCATGACCCAGCTGCTTCAGCTTACGGGCAAGGAGAAGGTGTTGGAGATCGGTACCGGCTGCGGCTATCAGTCCGCCATTCTCGCCGCGCTCTGTGAACGGGTGTATACGGTTGAACGGCTCAAGCCCCTCCTGGCTCGCGCCCGGCGGACCTTTGACCAGCTTCAGATCTACAACATCATGAGCAAGGTTGCGGACGGCACCGAGGGCTGGCCGGACAATGCCCCTTTTGATGCGATCATTGTTACCGCCGCTGGGCCACAGATTCCGCAGCCGCTGGTGGATCAGCTGGCCGACCCAGGCGTCATGGTTCTGCCGGTGGGTGATCAGGAAGGCCAGACCCTCATGGTGGTCAGAAAAGAAGCGGGAGTGGTGACCACCAACGCCGTAGAAAGCGTCTGCTTTGTCAAGCTGGTCGGGATTCACGGTTGGAAGGCGGCCTGAACCTGTAAGCGGCCACAGGGCACCGCATCTGCTTCGCAGTCTCGCTCACGCTGTCATCGGCCTGTTCGCATACTGAAGTATCGGACCCTTCGGTCGCTTACCTGCTCGCAGTCCTCTTTCGCGCATCTGCGGCACCCTGTGGCCGCTTACTCTGGGGGCACCGTTTCTGGCCCCCCCCCCGTGATCAGTTACGTGAGTCTATTTTGGGCTCTGTTTCAAGCTACTCACCCTTTCTCCCCCCAGCCCTCACCCCTTTGGCCAACCGTCGCACTTCATCCAAGGTTTCCCCTAGATCAAAGGAAAGAATTCGTCGGTTTTCCATGACCACCCTGCCGTCGATGAGCCCGGTGGCGACATCGCTGCCCCTTCCCGCATAGACCAGGGTTTCCGGGTTATGAAAGGGCGTCAGATGGGGTTGGCGGCGATCGATGATGATGCAGTCCGCCCGCAGGCCCACGGCTAGGCGTCCGGTTTGTCCGGCCAGGCCAAGAACTCCGGCGCCCACTTCCGTGGCCATGCCCAGCACAGCGTCGGCGGGCAGGCGGGTTGGCTCGTGGGCGGCAACCTTGTGCAGTCTGGCGCAGCTTGCCATCTCCTGAAAAAGATCCAGATCGTTATTGCTGGCGGCGCCGTCGGTTCCCAGTCCGCAGATGATACCAAGTTGCAGCATTTCGGGAATAGGTGCAACACCGGCAGCCAGTTTCATGCTGCTTTCCGGACTATGTGAAACTTTAACGCCCAGATCGGCGAAAATAGCCATATCTTTTTTATCCACCCAGTTGCAGTGGACAGCAATGGTTTGTTCATCCAGAATGCCGAGATCATGCAGATGCTGCACAGGCCTTTTACCGTAACGCTTTTTAATGGTGTCAATCTCGTCTTTGGTTTCCAGCAAATGAATCAAGAACGATATGCCGGCATTGCGGGCTGCCTCCTTAACGGTGGTGATGGTTTCCGGAGAACAAGTATAAGGGGCATGACAAAAAAAAGCAGGTGTGATCAGCGCTGAGACACCCTTCCATTTTGCTAAAAATCGTTCGGCGGCAGCCATTTTTTTGGACGAATCAAAATTATCCGGCGCGGGAAAATCAATAAAACCATGAGCGATGACAGCCCGCATACCTGCCTGCTGTGCTGCTTCCCCGACCTTTCCTTCAAATAAATATCCATCACAAAATGTCGTTGTGCCCGAGAGAATCATTTCCGCCATAGCCAGGAGGGCTCCATCGTAAACCATTTTTTTATTGACGAAACGTGCCTCAGCCGGGAAAATGTGTCCGTGGAGCCACTCCATCAAAGGAAGGTCATCAGCCATACCGCGGAAGCAGACCATGGGCAGATGAGTATGCGTGTTGACTAATCCGGGCATGATGACGCAGCCGGAAGCATCAATTATTTCTTTTGTGATAGTTTTGGTACCAAGACTTGGCGCCCGCGACAAGGATTGTATTATCTATTTCCCGGAC
>JAPLJG010000037.1:17474-32262 GCA_026388735.1 Deltaproteobacteria bacterium | reverse complement strand
CTTCTTTGAGAATGGCGATGATTTGATTCTCGGTAAAACGTGACTTTTTCATCAGAGCCTCCTGGTCGTATTGTGCCAGAAAACTCTACTTTTGACATGTCTACCTTTTAGGGAAGCTTACGCATGCTCTTCCTCGGGCGCACTTCTATATCCTCCGGTTTTTGGAGGTTATTCTTTTTTTAACTGCCTGTGTGTTGGCTATTTTGTTTTCTTTTTTTGATAAAAATCATATGGATAACAATCTTATTATTGTTATCCTCGCCAAATGGGGGGTAGCGTCTTGGTTTTTTGTGCTGTTGCCTGCATATTTTCTTGAAAAAAAGCGGCGGCTTTTTTCGCGTGGGCTTCTGTCGGGACAGTCGTAACAACACATAAAAGAACATAATAACACTTGGGACACTCGTGGGACACTGAGTCGGAGAAGCAGAAAGAAAAGAAGATTTTTTAGTAGGACAAAATAATGGGGAAATCAGGCGTAACTTGCTGATTTCCCCATTATTTTTTCTGATTTTTTGGTGCCCTCGGTACGACTTGAACGTACGACCTACCGCTTAGGAGGCGGTTGCTCTATCCCCTGAGCTACGAGGGCGGTTAGTTTACTTTTTCCGCATAAAAGAAGGCCCGTACTATACCATCGGCAGGGCAATGCGCAATATCTTTCTTGGCTGGAAGCGCTTGCGCCGCTTGGCATCGGGCTGATCTTCCGTTCGGTGTTGGCCCAAGGTCGGTCGGCTGGCGAGGGTAGAGAAAAAAATGTGTGAAAAAACTGGCTCGCCTGCCAGGATGTGCTAGAATGACGCAGTGTCCATGGTTTTTTGGGAAGAAAAACAACTTCCGGGGTGAGCGTTCCGCATGCGATTGAGAACCATAACCTTTCTGGCTTTTTTCATTATTGGGTTGTTTCCCCTTACCGCTTCCATGGTTTTTAACCTCCCCCAGTTTCTTGTTACCCTTGAACAGGCAGTTCAGGAGCAGCGTCTTGCCCGGTTGCAGGATGGGTTTAGTGCCCTGGAACGGACCGTGGAACAGGGCCGGGAAACCCTGCGTGTTTTCGGGATGCTCTCCGAGACTGTGGACTTGGTGGGTCGCCCGGAGCCAGGAATTCCCCTTGCCCAGCTGCGGGAGCGTCTTTTCGACGTGGTTGCCAAGCGTTGGTTCAAGAACCGGCCCGAGGTTCTCTCGGTGTCGATCCTCGATGGGTTGGACCAGGAACAGTTCCGGGTGAGCCGCCAGGAAAACGGAGAGCTCGGGTTGGTTCCCGCCATGCCCCAGGGCAAGATAGAAGAAAAAGTGTCCGGGAAGGGAAGGGCTTTCTTGCCGGGAACAACCTTTGTCGGTGCAATCCAGGGGAGTTCCAGTTCGGATAAAAAAGGGCAACTCCAGCAGCTTGTCGCCCATTTTGGGGTTCCGGTTCAGAATGAAGAGTACGGAACCTCCGGGATCGCGTTGTTGGCGCTGGATCTTCGCCGTCTTGTCAATAACTTGGAAGAATATGATCTGGTGAGCCAGGATGGCTCCTATCTGGCCACATCGGTTCATGACAAGCAACAGCATGGTCCTGACCCGGGCCAGGCCTTTGTCGATTTTCCCCAGCTGCGTCAGGCAATGCATGATGGAAACCCTATCATCCTCAAGAACGTGCATGGCGAGGCCCATGCTTGGCTGCCGCTGATTAGCGAGGCGGAAGGGGAGCACAGTCTTTGGGTGGGGCAACCGGTGGACAGAGGCACCATCGAGGTCTGGTTGCAGCGATACAAACGGAATCTCGCCATTATTGTTTCGATTCTGGTTGTGTTGCTTGTCGGGGTGGCGATGGCCCTGGCTCAGTATGCCAACCGTCTGCACGGCCAACTCCTGGGCGGGATTGCCGCAATTCTTGATGGGGAAAAGAAGCCGCAGCTCAATTGGCGTTGGCCCAAAGAGCATGTCCGGCTGGCTGCGGACCTTGACGCACTGGCGGAAAAGTATCTGGCAGACAGCGCGGCCCGTAAAGCGGCAGAAGAAGAGGTGTGGCGGGAAAGGGAACATGCCCTGGTCACCCTGCGTTCCATTGGCGATGGGGTGATCGCCACCGATACCCAGGGGCTGGTGACCCGGATGAATGTGGTGGCCGAACAGCTGACCGGCTGGTCCCAGGTCGAGGCTCTTGGCCGGAAGCTGGACGAGGTTTTTGATATTATCGATGCCGGGACAGGGGGGAAATCTGTCAATCCGGTGGCGCGGGTTCTTGAGACCGGCAAGATAGTCGGCCTGGGCAACCACACCGTGCTCATTGCCCGTGATGGCAGGGAATATCAGGTGGCGGACAGCGCTGCCCCGATTCGGGGGTTGGATGGTGCGACCCTTGGGGTGGTTCTTGTTTTCCGGGATGTGACCGAGGAGTACGTTCTACAGGAGCAACTGGCCCACGAACTCACGGTAAAACAGGCGCTGGCTGATCTGGCCGTGCAGTTGGTCGGCTCGGGTCAGAGCCTGTCCGATATTGCCAGGGCAATTCTTGCCACCGCCAAGGAGCTTACCGCCAGTCCGCATGGTTATTTTGGCGTTATTGATGCCAAAACCGGCCATTTGGTTTGTCATGCCTTTTCGGAGATGATGGAAAACGGTGCTCAGGATCTGGAGTTTTCACTCGGCCCGGATGGTCGCTATCCCGGATTGTGGGGGCAGGCGCTCAATGCAAGGCAGGGGTTTTATACCAACGCTCCAGATTCTCATCCGGCTGCATTTGGCTGCCCGGAAGGGTATGTCGTGGTGCAGCGTTTTCTTGCCGTGCCTGTGTTGCTCGCCGATCATTTGGTTGGTCAGATCGCCGTGGCCAACGCTGGGCGTGATTATACGGAAAAGGATCTTGATCTGTTAAGTCGGGTGGCAACGCCGTGCGCCCAGGCGATCAAGGGGGTGCGCGCCAGCGAAGAGCGTGAACGGCTCATGGCTGCCCTGCGTCAGTCTCAAAAGATGGAGGCCGTTGGTACCCTGGCCGGTGGGGTGGCCCATGACTTCAACAATATGCTCACCCCAATTCTCGGTTATACCGAGCTGGTCATGGCCAAGCTTCCCCCCGGCGATACTCTGCGGCATGAGCTGGGAGAGGTGAAGAAGTCGGCGCTGCGGGCAAAAGATCTGGTGCGGCGGATTCTCGCCTTCAGCCGTCAGAAAGGGCCGGAGCTTGTCTGTATGGCCTTGCCGCCGGTGTTGGAGGAGTGCCTGAAGATGTTGCGTTCCACCCTGCCAGCCACCATTGCCTTTCATGAGGATATTGCTGCGGATTGTGGACAGATCATGGCTGATCCCATCCAGATTCAGCAGATTCTTATCAATCTATGCACCAACGCGGCCCACGCCATGGAAGGGAATGGAGGCACGCTGGAAGTCAGCCTGCGGGAGATCGGGGTGAATCAGGGAGATACTCTTGCCGGTCAGGAGTGCCGATCTGGGAAATATCTGCGTCTGGTGGTGAGCGATACCGGTTGCGGCATGGACAAGGCCACGCTGGAGCGGATATTTGAACCGTACTTCACCACCAAGGAACAGGGCAAGGGCACCGGCATCGGTCTTGCCCTGGTGCATGGCATTGTCAAGGGGCATGGCGGATATCTTTCCGTGTACAGCGAGCCAGGGCAAGGAACAGCTTTTTCCCTGTATTTTCCGGTCGGTTGTGATTTCGACGAGCAATCGTTCAAGGCTATGGATACCAGTGTTCCGCACGGTTCGGAAAGGGTACTGCTGGTTGATGACGAAGAAGATGTTCTGACGATGCTCAAGGAAATGAGCGAATATCTCGGCTACCAGGTGACGGCCGTTTCGGACAGTACCGAGGCCTATGCCCTGTTTTGCAGCAGGCCGGAGGAGTTTGATCTGGTTGTCAGCGATCAGACCATGCCCGGCTTGACCGGGAGTGTTCTGGCCCAGAAAATTTTTGCGCTGAGGCCAGGGATGCCGATCATTATCTGTACCGGGTTCAGCGAGGCGTTGACCGACGGCAAGGCCAAGGAGCTTGGCCTTGCCGGATATATCATGAAGCCGGTGGTGATGAGTGATTTTGCCCGGATTGTTCGCCGGGCGCTTGAGGGAGGTACGGGATGAAGATTGCCACTGCCGAGCAGATGCTGCTCTGCGACAGATTGACCAGTGCGGAATATGGCATTTCTGGTCTGGAGTTGATGGAAAATGCCGGGCGCGGTACGGTGGCGGCGATGGCCCGGCATTTTGGCCCGCTGGCCGAACGCAAGGTGGTGATATTTACCGGGCCTGGCAATAACGGGGGGGATGGCCTGGTGATCGCCCGGCTCCTTCTCGAGCAGGGCGCCCGGCCACAGGTGGTGAGCCTGGTGGATCTTGAAAAATTGCAGGGGGATGCGGCAAGAAATCTTGAACGGATCAAGCAACTGGCCATGCCGCTCTACACCTGTCTTGGCGAAGACGAACTCTCCTGGGTGGAGCGCTTGGTGGCGGAGAGCGATCTTTTGGTGGACGCCCTTTTGGGCACGGGCCTGCGTAGCCCGGTAACCGGGGTTTTTGCCGCGGTTATCAGATGTCTCAATGCCAGCGCTCTGCCGGTGGTGGCGGTGGATATCCCCTCCGGGCTGGCAAGCGATACCGGCATCCCCCAAGGCGTTAGCGTCCGGGCGCAGCTCACCTGCACCTATGGCCTGCCCAAGTTTGCCCAGGTTGAGCCGCCGGGCAAGGAGTATGTCGGGCAGCTTGAGGTTGTTGATATCGGCATCCCGGCCGAGGTTGTCGAGCGGATCGGGGTTAAGGTCGAGTGGCTGGATCATTCTTGGGTAAAGGCCTTGATCCCGGGACGCGGCTTGGCTTCCCACAAGGGAACCTTTGGCCATTTGCTGGCATTGGCAGGGTCGCTCGGCAAGGGCGGGGCAGCGGTGCTCTGCGGCCTGGGGGCGGCACGATCCGGGGCAGGGTTGGTGACCATTGCCGCGCCGAAGACACTCAATGCCGTGGTGCAAGGGGCATTGCCCGAAGCCATGACCGAGGTGCTTGCTTTTTCCCAGCACTTTCTCTCCGACACCGATTATGAGCAGCTGTTGGCGGCGACCCATGGTAAGGATGCGGTGGTCATTGGCCCCGGCCTGGGAACGGCGGAAGAAACCGGCCAGGTGGTGCGCAAGCTCTATCGGGAGCTGCGGCAGCCTATGGTGGTGGATGCCGACGGCCTCAACCTGCTGGCCGGAGAGGTTGCCGTACTTGCTGCTGGCCCTAGGATTTTGACCCCGCACCCAGGGGAAATGTCACGTCTGGCAGGGATTTCAACCGTGGAGATCCAGGGCAAGCGGCGGGCGGTGGCTGCGGATTTTGCCAAAAAACATGGGGTGTACCTGGTCTTGAAGGGGGCATCCACGGTTGTTGCCGCGCCGGATGGGCGGCTGGCCATCAACCCCACTGGCAACCCCGGCATGGCCGCAGGCGGCATGGGCGATGTCTTGACCGGCCTCATCGGCGGTCTGCTGGCCCAGGGCCTGGCGCCCTGGGAGGCATCTTGCCTGGCGGTCTATGTGCATGGCCTGGCCGCAGACCGGATCGTCAGGGCAGGGCGGCCTTTTGGCTTTCTGGCCAGCGAGCTGGCGGCGGAGATTCCCGCGGCCTTTCAGGAGGTGTTGGGATCTGGAAGTACAACATAGAATAAAGGGGAAAGAGAATAGGTTCGGGACAGAGTTTCTTTGCCCTTGCACGTTGCGTTGTTTTTTTTAGTTTTCACGATTTTAATTAACCCAGGAAGGGAGAGAATACATGCTGATTGCCAAAGAGCTCATGGCGAAGAAGGTTATTTCGGTTAAGGCGGACCTGCCGGTGGAGAAACTGGCGGGTGTTCTCTGGTCCCACCGGATCAACGGGGCGCCGGTTGTTGACGACGACGGGCAGCTCATCGGGGTGGTGACGGAAAGCGATCTGGTGGATCAGACCAAGAAATTCCACATCCCCACCGCCATCTCCATCCTCGACTCGGTTATTTTTTTGGATAGCGCCAAAAATGTGGAAAAGGAAATCAACCGAATGACCGGTGCCACGGTGGGGGATATCTGTTCCCGGGAGCCGGTGACCATCCGGGAGGATACCCCTTTAGATGAGATTGCCACCATCATGTCCGAGAAAAAAGTCCATACCCTGCCGGTGCTCAAGAACGGCAGCATGGTTGGCGTAGTCGGCAAGGCGGATATCATCCGGACCCTGGCCAGGGGGTAAAGCTGAGTTGAGCAGCTTGCCTGCTCAAACGAAACTTATGCCCTTTGGGTATAAGTTAGCCGAGGCGGACCTGGACCAGGCCACGCACAGAGTTGCCCACAAAAAGCGCCTCTGCCTGTTCAAGATCTTGGCGGGTCAGGATGGCTTCCCGCACCGGCAGGGAGGTGCGCTCAAGTAGATATCTTCGGAAAACCCCTGGCAGAAGGCCGCATTCCATGGGCGGAGTGAGGAGGGTGCCCTGTTGCTGGCTAAAGATGGTGGTGATGCTGCCTTCGGTCACCTCTCCCCTGGTGTTTGCAAAAAGCACCTCGTAAAAACCGGCGGCCAGTGCCTGTTCCCGCTCGGTGTCGTAGATTTCTCGCAGAGTGGTTTTATGAAAGAGCCAGGGCGAGCCGGGGTCGGTGGTCTGGGTCGAGAAGATAACCCGGGGCAATTCGGACTGGCTGGCCTGTGGCATCGGCCAGGTGATGGCGGCCGGGGCTATACAGGGGCTAAAGGCAAGTTCCATCTGGCCGCTCTTTGCCAAGGTCAGCCGTACCCGCAGAGGAGAGTCTGCAAAATCTAGGGCCAGCTGCTTAAGTCGGGTCACTATCTCTTGGCGGTTGAATGAAAAGCGGAAGTGGGCGGCGGAAGCCGCCAGCCGCTCCAGATGTTCGCTCAAAAGCCAGTAGCCCGAATCTGGCTGCCAGAGAAGTGTTTCAATAAGACTGAAGGCTGGGGCCGGGTTGCTCAGGAAGCACCCCTTGAGCAGGCATTCCCGCCATTCCTGTTCCGGGTCGGACTCATGGATGATCCCGGAGCCGATGCCCATCTCGCCCTTGCTCCCGTTGATCTCTAGGGTGCGGATGGGCACATTGAAGATTGCCTCGCCGGAGGGGGCGATAAAGCCGATGGCCCCGGTGTAAACGCCGCGCGGCCCGCTCTCCAGCTCATGGATGATCTCCATGGTCCGAATCTTGGGGGCGCCGGTGACCGAGCCGCACGGAAACAGGGCCCGGAACAAGGCCTCAATTTTTGTCGTTAAAGGCAGATGGCCGGCAACGGTGGAGGTCATCTGGTGCAAGGTCTCATAGGTTTCGATGTCAAAAAGGGAGCGGGTGGTGACCGTTCCCGGGGTGCAAATGCGACCGAGGTCGTTACGCAGCAGATCGACGATCATCACATTTTCGCTGCGGTTTTTTGCATCCCCCTGTAAAAATTGCATCAGCCGTGCGTCTTCGGCGGGGTAAGGGCCGCGCTGGATGGTGCCTTTCATGGGCCGGACCAGGCATTGCTCGCCGGTTCTCTTGAAAAACAGCTCCGGGGAAAACGAGAGGACCTGTTGGGCACCGGAGCGAAGATAGGCGCCGAAGGAAACACTCTGGTTGCGGCGTAAAGCCTGGTACAGGGCTTCTGGGGAGCCGTCGAAGTCAAAGAGCAGTTTTAGGGTAAAGTTGACCTGGTAGGTGTCGCCGCTCTCAATGTAGGCTTTGATTTTGGCCAGGGCTGCGGTGTAGTCCGTTTGTGTGAGGTTGGGGCGCAGATTGGTGATGCGGTAGTCTGCGGAAGCCTGCATTGCGGGAGGATCGGGCCATGGGGTGCCGAATAATTCTCCAGAATCATGGTTGAAGATCAGGGGGGCGCGGAATACGCCCAAGCGGGCCAATGGCTTCTGGGTGTCGGGGTGGATTCGTTTTGTCAGGGATGGTTCGAGCAGATAGCCGAATTCATACCTCAGCCAGCCGACCAGATACAGGCCTTTAGCCAGAAACTCCTCAGCCTGCTGGAAAAACCGGGTCGGGTCGTCATGGGCGTAGCAGGCAAGATGCGCCACGGGTCGATGAAAAAAATAGGAGTGGGATTCATCCGCAGTGACCCTGCTGGTCTCAAGAAAGACGCAATCCTCGCTGGCCGCTATGGCCATGATCCGGGCTAAGGTCTCGTCTGTCAGTGGGCAAGGCATACGGGTATTTCGTGATGGTTTTTGCTGGTCTGGGGCAGAAGATGTCTCATTGTAGTGGCCCTGTCTGGAATGTTCTCCTTTACCGAGTCGTGGGCAGTTAAGCAAGGTAAAAAAACAGGAGGAGTGAGGGCGTTGCGCCTTTCTTTGGGATTTTTGGGGGGATAGGCGCACTTCATCTTGCAGGAACAATAGGAATATTTTATAAAAACAGGTGCTGGTTCTCGACTGGCATGTTTTTGGCGTGGAAAAGAATCGCTCTTTGTTGAGCTTGGTCAGACAATTTTTATGGAGGGTTGTGCGTTATGTTGATTAAAGACTGGATGGCGAAAGACGTCCTGCCCGTGGCTGAGAATACCTCTCTGATGCGGGCCACCAGGATTCTGAAGGAAAACAGTATCCGCCGGCTGCCGGTGGTTTCCCATGGGAAGTTGATTGGGATCGTGACGGATCGGGATGTGAAAGACGCCTCTCCCTCCAAGACGACATCCCTGGATATCCATGAGCTCTATTATTTGTTGTCGGAAATGAAGGTAAAGGATGTGATGACCTCCAATCCTCTTACCTTAAGCCAGGACGATACCCTGGAAAAGGCCGCGCTGGTCATGCTGGAGGACAAGATCTCCGGTCTGCCCGTAGTGGATGGGCTTGGTCATCTTGTCGGGTTGCTGAGTGAAACCGATGTGTTGCGTGGCTTCATTCACAGTACGGGAATCAAGGACGGCGCCATCCAGTTTGTTTTTGATCTGCCGGATGCCGCTGGTTCCGTAACCAAGGTTATTGAGAGCCTCCGCAAATTCGATGTCAGGGTCATCAGTATCCTTACCTCGTTTGAGGATGCCCCGGAAGGGAAAAAACGGGTGGCTATACGCGTGATGATCAGTGATGCAGGACAAGAAGAGGCGATGGCCAAGGAGCTACGAGAAACCTTTACCGTGGTGTATCATGGCAAGGATGAGCTGAAAAACATGCCGCGCAAACGGGCTGTTTGATTTGGGAATTGTTATAAAGTAAGCAGTAGAAAAGTAAGGCGCATTATGAGCCGTATTGCCGGGATGTCCGGTGATACGGCTTTTTTTATGGGGCAGGGAAGTCGGTGGTCTCTGATCGGGGTGATTCCTGGGGCCAGGGCGGGGTATCTTCTCGGAAGGCCTCCATGGTAACACTGCCGCCGACTCTTGTTCCGGGCTTGCCGGAGGCGTTGTCCATGGGGAGCATGACGATGCCCGGTGGGACCGGGAAGCCTCCGGTGGCAGGGTAGGTTGTCTTTGCCTGGTTCATGAAATCAAGCCAGATCGGGGCTGCGGCCAGTCCGCCTGTTTCGGCGGTTCCCAGGGAGGTGTTCTGGTCGTGTCCTATCCAAACGCAGGTTGTCAATTCCGGGGTGTAGCCGACAAACCAGGCATCTATGTTTTGGTCGGTGGTGCCGGTCTTGCCTGCCGCTGGTGCGCCGAAGCTGCTGATGCCCTTGGCGGTGCCGTCGGTGATGACCGCCTCCATGATATGCGTCATCTGGTAGGCAACCCGGGGGTCAACCGCATCGCTGAAGGCCGGATGCTGTTCTTCCAGGACCTTGCCGGTGCTGTCTACAATCTTTTCGATGAAAAGCGCCTGGGGCATCCGGCCGCCGTTGGCAAAGGCAGCGTATGCCCTAGTCAGTTCAAGGGGGGAGACACCGGAGGTTCCCAGGGCCAGGGAGAGATCCTTGCCCAGGGGGGAGGTGATGCCTAGTCGTCTGGCCAGGTCAATGGTGTTGGCTGCCCCGACCTGTTGCAGGATCTTGATGGTGGGGATGTTCCGTGAGTGCACCAGCGCATTTCGGAAGGAGGTGGGGCCTTCAAATTTATTGTTGTAGTTTTTGGGCTCCCAGTACTGCATCGAGCTGGCGCCACGGAACTGAATCGGCTCGTCAAGAATCATGGTGGCCGGGGTCATGCCCTTTTCCAGGGCGGCGGCGTAAATAAAGGGTTTGAAGGCGGAGCCTGGCTGACGGCGTGCCTGGGTTGCCCGGTTGAACTGACTTTTTTCGAAATCCGTCCCCCCGACCATTGCCCGGACATATCCGGTTTTTACTTCCATGGAGATCAGGGCGGCCTGGGGCAAGGTGTCGGCGTGTTTGCTCTGGCGGATGGCCCATTTGGCGGTGCCGCGTTTTATGGCCATGTTGGCGGCCTTTTGCATGTTCTGATCAAGGGTGGTGTAGATGCGAAGTCCGCCGGTTAGGAGGGCTTCACTGCCATACTTGCTTTCGACGTAGGCCTTGACATGTTCAATGAAGTAATTGTTTTCCGTCGGTCCTTCCTTGGCCGGATTCCAGAGCAGGGTCGTTTCATAGGCTTTTTGTGCGGCAGTCGGGGTGATATAGCCTTCTTCGGCCATGCGATTCAGGACATAGAGCTGTCTGTTCTTGGCCAGCTTGAAGTTGCGAAATGGCGAATAGCGGCTTGGCGCTTGGGGCAGTCCTGCCAGAAGAGCGATCTCGGCAAGGTTCAGGTCTTGGACGCGTTTGTCGAAGTAGATCTGGGCTGCGGCCTCGACCCCATAGGCGCTGCTGCCGAGGTATATCTGGTTGAGATAGATGTGGAGGATATCCTCTTTGCTCAGGGTGGTGTCGATCCGGTAGGCGAGAATTGCTTCCTTGAGTTTTCGGGTATAGGTTTTTTCCGGGGTGAGCAGAAGTGCCCTGGCAACCTGCTGGGTTATGGTGCTGCCCCCCTGGCCCCGTTCTCCTGAGCGAATGTTGTGGATAAGCGCCCGGATGATAGACCAGGCATCAACCCCGCTGTGCTGATAAAATCGGGAGTCTTCCGCAGACACAAAGGCCTGAGGGAGCAATTCCGGCATCGCCGAAAGCGGGACAAGAGTCCTGTTTTCCCGGGAGACGTAGGTGATTGGCTGTTTGGCCGAGTCGTAGATGATGGAGGCAGTGGCCGGTTGGTAGTGCTTCAGCGAGCTGATTGCCGGGATATCGAGGGAAATAAAAATGTAAAAAGCTGCGCCCAGACCGAGGGTCAGGGCGAGGCCGATGGTGAGCAGGAAGAGGGTGAGCTGAACATGGGTCCATGTTCTGATTGTGGATTGGGGTCTATTATGCACGGCAGACACATGAAGAATGTATTCATTTATGGAACGGCACGGGACGATGTCGGTTCCGCCACAGTATTGTCAGCGGAAGATAATACAGGGTTAGCCCGGCAAGGTCACTACATTTCTTGAGGCGAGGCTGTGGGTGGTGAGATGGAGTGAAAAATAAAGGATCCAGGGCCGCCACCGAGGATCCTTTGCAAAGAAGGGGGTGATTGAGTCCGCTTGCGCGGAAAGACAGAAGGTCGTTTGTCTTTTTCTCCCATGGTCGAAGAGCCATGTTGTCCCTACCGTAAGCATACGCAAGTCGCGTGCCAGTGTGTCGGTAGTCGGTTGTTTATTGTTTTTAGTTGTATTTATATCTTGTAATTTCAGGCGGTTGTAGAATTTTCACCGGTGTGATTTTTGGGTTGTCCAGATTTTCTTTAGCGGGTATAGTTGTCTGCGTATGGCTTGTTTTGATTCTTCTCGCCATGTGCTCCGGATCATTTTTAGCCTCGATATGGTGATGTTGCCAGTGTGTCGTGTTGGGCGGTGTTGTGGCAAATCCTGGTTGGCTCCCACGTGTTATAGTTCTACATCTACTTGTTTTTCCGATTGTATTAATCGGTAGAATCATTGTTGCTATATTGCTTGAAAGTGAGATATTGCGCCATTCTGTTTATCGGTAATTGAATAGTGGGCTAAATGTGCATGAAAAAAAACACCAAAAATGGTAGTATCGAAAGAATAAAAACTTGACAATAGCTTTTTCCATTTTGTAGATTGGCTATAAAGATACTTGGCTTGGGTGCTCTCCGTCGCGGAGTGGCCCTGGAGTTTTTCACTGAAAAACAACACGCAAAGGAGGGCCGCAGGGAAGGGGAAGATTATCTGGTAAGTCGCTGGAGTGACCCATTCGGAACCGCCATTTCGTTTGGGTTGACGATGAACCAAAAACCTGGAATTCAGGTCGTTTGATTGAGGAGAAAAAAATGGAAGGTCTACTGTTTTTACTTTTCTGGATCGGAGGTGCAGCGCTCCATACCGTATTTGATCTCAAGATCAAACCGTTGATCCATGCCAATGAGGAAACATTGCCTTGACACCTTCTTGAGGCGACAGGGTAAATTTTCGTCATGCTGGATCGCAAGATTAGGGCCGTTAAGGAAATAGCATTACATTTAAGATCATTCGTACGGCCCGTTATGCCGTATCTATCTTTCGATGTTAGGGCTCTTTTTGAACAACGGCTTAAACGATTAAATTACGCAAAAGGAGTGTTGTCCCATGAATAATTTCTTAGCTGGTGTATTGCCGCAGGAGGGTGGTTTGGTTGCCAGCCCCTCGCGTTCCTACAATGCCACCATTGCCATCGGTGCTTTGCTCGCTGCTCTTGGCCTTGCCGCCGGTCTGCATTCCATGTATGCCGGGCATGAGCATACCTTCGGCGTTACCCGGGATGTTCCCTGGGGGTTGCTGATCGCCGCCTATGTCTTCTTTGTGGTCAGTTCAACAGGTCTGTGCCTGGTTTCTTCCATTGGTCATGTTTTTGGCGTTGAGGCATTCAAACCCATTGCCAAGCGTTCGGTGTTCATGGCCATCGTCACCATTGTCGCCGGTTTTTTCGTGATCGGATTCGAGATCGAAAATCCCTGGCGGATGCCCATCTATAATATGTTGTCTCCCAACCCCACTTCCAATATTTGGTGGATGGGAACCCTGTATGGCGCGTATCTCTTCTTCATGGTTGTTGAGTTTGCGCTGTTGCAGATGGAAAAACACAAGACCGCCGGAATGCTCGGCTTGTTGGGGGTTATTTCCGGTATTGCTGCACACAGCAACCTTGGCGCGGTTTTTGGTCTGCTCAGTGGCCGCGAGTTCTGGCATGGCCCGTACATGCCCATTTACTTCATCACCTCTGCCATGATGTCCGGTTGTGCTGCGGTTATCTTCTTCCACTGCCTCGGGTACCGGGCAAATGGCTGGAAGATGAGCGAGAAATTGGAAGCCTCTTTGATGTCGACGGCAAAATTGGGGGCAACCCTGATCGCGGTGATCATGTTTTTCACCACCTGGAAGATGATCACCGGCATCAGCGGTCAGCCGCCAGGAAAGTATGAGGCCATGATGGCTCTGGTGAACGGCCCCTATGCGATCAATTTTTGGCTCGGCGAGGTTATGCTGGGGATGGTCATTCCCTTTGCCATGATCCTGGCCGCTCGCGCCAAGAATATCCCCGTTCTTTTCTGGGCCTCCGTTTCCGGTATCGTCGGCATCTTCTTCATGCGCTACGACTTGGTTGTGGTTGGGCAACTCGTTCCTTGGTATAGCGAGTTGGGGGTTGTTGATATGCCCGAGTTGTTAACCTATACCCCTTCCCTGCATGAGATTGTGATCACCGCAGGGGCCATGGGTATTTGTGTTGCAGGGTTCTTTATGGGTGAGAGGCTTTTCAGGGGGCATTTGTCCGAGGATCACTAAGCGCGCAGAGGAGAAGGATTATGGTGGCCAAGAGAAAAACGGCCATCCAGCCTTTGCGGCCAGATTTGCCGATTTACCCCATAGGGGTGGCAGCAAAGCTGTTGGATGTTCATCCGAGAACACTTCGTATCTACGAGGCAGATGGGCTGGTTCATCCCCAGCATAATGGATCCCGGCGGCTGTATTCTCTGAATGACATAAAGTGGGTATCGTGTGTGCGGTCTATGATCCACGATCAGGGGATCAGTATTCCGGGAGTGAAAATGCTGTTGACGCTTGCGCCATGCTGGGAGATTGCAGAATGTCCCAGCGAGGTCCATGAAATTTGTGAATGTCTTTTTGACCGAGCTGTGCCGCGCTCGTTGCGTGTCGCGGGTGATGAGGTGGCAGAAAAAAAAGCCAAGGCGGCCGACCGGGCCAAGGGAAATACCGGTTCCGGCCGCAAGAAGCAGGTCGGGCGCAACTGATACAGTTGGTGGTCAACGAATAATAAAAAAGGCCGGAGAGGGTTTCTCTCCGGCCTTTTTTGGTGGGTTTCAAGGGATTTACGGAAAATTCTGGAGCGGCGGCATCTTCCTTTCATTCGGCATGGCTTTTTCCCTGCACAGAAACTCCAGAATGCAAAATATCTTGACACGGGAGCAATAACCCCATATTTTCGGAGTGAATGTTCACTCCGAAAATATGGGGACCCGTATGGCGACTTCTGAAAAACGTCACGAAATACTGCACGCGGCACTAGAACTGATCGCCGAACATGGCTTCCATGGTGCCCCCATCGCCGCCATTGCCGAGCGTGCCAGCGTGGGTGCGGGGACCATCTATCGCTATTTTGAAAACAAGGACGTGCTTATCAATGAACTGTTTCAGGCGTTGCATGATAGAATCTGGACAGGCCTTCTGGAAGGATATGAGGCAGATCAGCCACTCAAGAAACGGTTTGTCCATCTGAGCACGGCGCTGCTCCGGTATTTTACTGATAATCCCTTGGATTTTCGTTACTTGGAGCAGTATCACAATTCCCCCTATGGTGTGGCCTTTCGCCGAGACCGACTCTTGGGCCGCGGGGGGGATGGGGATTTGTACCGTAGCCTTTTTGAAGAG
>JAPLJG010000037.1:0-17469 GCA_026388735.1 Deltaproteobacteria bacterium | reverse complement strand
TTGTCAAGGATCTCCCTCTGGTTGTGCTTTTCGCCTTGGCGTTTGGTCCGCTTCTCGCGGTGGCCCGTGATCATATCCTCGGTTTTGTCGAACTGAATGAATCTTTGATCGCGCAAACCGTTCAGGCCTGCTGGGATGGCATCAAGAGGTAACAGCCTGCTGCGTTTCAGGAAAAGGTCTTTATGTTTTGTTACGGAGTGAATGTTCACTCTTTTATTTGGCTGTAAATTTCTTCCCGGTGCTGGCGCATCAGTTCGATGCGCCAGCACCGGGAAGTCGTTCGACTTCCTTGAGGTATATTTTGATGGACACTACTGACAAAATCAAACGGATCACCTTAGCGGGATTTTTAATCGGCATGTTCGCGATAACCGGCTGCAAGCAGCAGCCCTCCTCTGGGGGACCGCCAACTGGCGGTCCCCCAGAGGTTGGAGTCGTAGCTATAGCCACCGCACCAGTCACCTTGACCATGGAGCTTTCGGGCCGGACATCACCCCACCTGATTGCCGAGGTGCGCCCCCAAGTTGGGGGAATTATTCAGAAAAGGCTGTTTGCCGAGGGTTCTGACGTGAAGGCTGGGCAGGTGCTGTATCGGATTGATCCCGCGACCTATCAAGCCGCCTACGCCAGCGCCAAGGCTGCTTTGAGCCGGGCCGAGGCCAACCTTGTCCCGGCCCGGCTCAAGGCGGAACGCTTCCAGGAGTTGGTGGCAATCAATGCCGTGAGCCGACAGGATTACGATGATGCCAGCTCGATGCTCAAGCAGGCTGAGGCCGACGTCGCAGCCAACCAGGCGGTCGCGGAGGCCGCTCGTATCAACCTGGATTACACCAGTGTGAAGGCGCCGATATCCGGTCGGATCGGCCGCTCGACCGTAACCGACGGCGCGTTGGTAACAGCGAGCCAGACAACGCCTATGGCTACGATTCAGCAGCTTGATCCCGTTTACGTGGATGTGACACAGTCCAGCGCTGAGTTGCTTCGCCTGAAGCGCAATCTTGCCAATGGCGAGATCAAGGGGCAGGACGCCAGCCAGGCAAAGGTCAAGTTGCTGCTGGAAGACGGCAGCTCCTATTCGCAAGAGGGGACCCTGAAATTCAGCGAAGTGAGCGTGGACCAGAGCACCGGGTCCGTTACTCTGCGGGCGCTTTTTCCCAATCCGAACCAATTGTTGCTGCCCGGCATGTTTGTCCGTGGCATTGTGCAGGAAGGGGTCAGCGAACAGGCGATCCTGGTGCCGCAGCGTGGGGTTACCCGTAATTCAAAGGGTGAGGCTATGGTCATGGTGGTCGGTGCGGAGGAGAAGGCGGAGCAGCGTATCATCAAGGTTTCCCGGACAGTCGGCGACAACTGGCTGGTGAGTGAAGGACTGACGGCTGGAGACCGCGTCATCCTGGAAGGGATACAGAAGGCGCGTCCCGGAACTCTGGTCAAGGCGGTACCGTTTGTCAGTAAGCCGGAGGCTCCTGCAGCCAGTAGCTCTCCGCAATCCGCCGCCGTCAAAAAGTAAAGGAGACGCTTCATGTCCAGTTTTTTCATCAATCGCCCGATCTTTGCCTGGGTGATCGCCATCATGGTTATGCTGGCCGGTCTCCTGGCGATTAAGGTTCTGCCGATCTCCCAATATCCGCCCATCGCGCCGCCCCAGATCACCATCAATGCCATGTATCCGGGCGCCTCGGCCCAAACGGTGCAGGATACCGTCACCCAAGTTATCGAACAGAAGCTGAACGGGATCGATAACCTGATCTACATGTCCTCCACCAGCGATTCCGCCGGAGCGGTGGCCATCAACCTGACCTTCAAGGCCGGTACCGACCCGAATATCGCCCAGGTACAGGTGCAGAACAAGCTGCAACTGGCCACGCCGCTCTTGCCCCAAATCGTGCAGCGACAGGGGATAGCGGTGGTCAAATCCAGCCGGAACTATTTGCTGATCGTCGGGCTCGTGTCGGAAGACGGCTCCATGGATCGCAATGCCCTGACCGACTATATGGTCTCCAGCCTCCAGGATATCGTCAGCCGCCTGGACGGGGTGGGGGAAGTACTGTTGTTCGGCACCCAGAACGCCATGCGGATTTGGCTGAACCCCACCAAGTTAAACAATTTCCATCTGACCACCAATGATGTGATCGCGGCGCTACAGGCCCAGAATGCCCAGGTCTCAGCCGGACAATTTGGAGGCACCCCGGCGGTTCCAGGGCAACAACTCAACGCCACGATCACCGCCCGCACCCTGCTGCAGACCCCGGAGCAGTTCGATGCCATCATCCTGCGCACCAACAGCGACGGTTCCACGGTCAGGCTCAAGGATGTGGCCGAAAGCAAGATCGGCACGGAGAACTACGATATTCAGTCGTATTATAAGGGCAAACCCTTGGGGGGCATGGCCATTCGGCTTGCCGCCGGTGCCAATGCCCTGGATACTGGCGAGAGGATCAAGGCCAAGATGGCGGAGTTGTCGAAATACTTCCCGCCGGGCATGAAGGTGGTCTACCCCTACGACACCACGCCCTTTGTCAAGATCTCCATCGAAGAGGTGGTCCAGACCCTGTTTGAGGCGGTCTGTCTGGTTTTCATCATCATGTTCCTCTTTTTGCAGAATTTCCGGGCCACCCTGATTCCCACCATCGCCGTGCCGGTGGTGTTGCTGGGGACTTTCGGGGTATTGGCGGCCAGTGGTTTTTCCATCAACACCCTAACCATGTTCGCCCTGGTCATCGTCATCGGTCTGCTGGTGGACGATGCCATCGTGGTGGTGGAGAATGTGGAACGGATCATGTCTGAGGAGGGGCTGTCGCCCCATGACGCTACGGTCAAATCCATGGGCCAGATCACCAGCGCCCTCTGGGGCATTGCCACTGTGCTAGCGGCGGTCTTTTTGCCCATGGCTTTCTTTGGCGGTTCCACCGGCGTGATCTATCGTCAGTTCTCGATCACCATCATCTCCGCCATGATCCTCTCGGTGCTGGTGGCCATGATCCTGACCCCGGCTCTGTGCGCGGCCCTGCTTAAACCGGTGGAGAAGGGACACGAGCCTGGTGAGTGCGGCTGGTTCTGCTCTTTCTTCCGTTGGTTCAACAAGGGGTTCGACCGTGCCAGGGAGCAGTATGAAGGGATCGTCGGTCGCTCCTTTGGCAAACCGGTGCGCTACCTGGTGGTGTATGGCGCAATTGTTGCGGCCATGGCCTTCTTGTTCCTGCGTCTTCCCTCCGCCTTCCTGCCGGATGAGGATCAAGGGTTCCTTCTCTGCCAAATCCAATTGCCGGCCGGCGCCACCCAAGGGCGGACCATTGAGGTGATACGTCAGGTGGAGCAGCACTTTTTGGAAAAAGAATCCAAGACCGTGGAGGGGATAATCACCGTGGCCGGGTTCAGTTTTGCCGGTCGTGGCCAGAACATGGGACTGGCTTGGGTGAAACTCAAGGACTGGAAGCTCCGCAAGGACAAGGATCTGAAGGCCCCGGCCATTGCCGGCCGGGCCATGCAGGCCTTTGCGCAGTTTCGTGACGGTCTGGCCTTCGCCTTTGCGCCACCGGCAGTACTTGAGCTGGGGGTGGCAAACGGCTTTGATTTTCAGTTGCAGGATCGTGGCGGCCTAGGACACGACAAGCTGATGGAGGCCCGCAATCAGTTGCTCGGCGCGGCCAAAAAAAATCCCAAGTTGACCTCGGTGCGTCCCAACGGCCAGGATGACGCCCCCCAGTTCAAACTGGATATCGATGATGTGCGGGCCGGGGCACTGGGGGTCTCCCTGGCCGACGTCAATAATGTGTTGGCCACTGCCTGGGGCAGTTCCTACGTGAACGATTTCATCCAAAACGGTCGGGTCAAGAAGGTCTATCTCCAGGCCGAGGCCAAGTACCGCATGCTGCCGGAGAATATCAACCACTGGTATGTCCGTAACGGCAAGGGCGAGATGGTCCCATTCTCGGCCTTTGCCACCGCCCGTTGGCAGTACGGCTCGCCCCGTCTGGAGCGGTATAACGGCATTCCGTCGATGGAAATCATGGGACAGGCAGCCCCAGGTATCAGCACCGGCGAGGCGATGGCTGAGATGGAAAAGATGGCTACCGAGCTGCCGTCCGGCATCGGTTACGAATGGACCGGGCTCTCCTACGAGGAAAAACAGGCGGGTAAACAGGCGCCGGCCCTGTACGCCATCTCGCTGTTGGTGGTGTTCCTGGCTGTGGCGGCCCTGTATGAGAGCTGGACCATCCCCTTTGTTAATCTGTTGATGTTGCCGTTGGGGCTGGTGGGAGCGGTTACCGCAGTCACCATGCGGGGGCTGCCCAACGACATCTATCTCCAGATAGGGCTGCTTACCACGGTGGGGCTTTCGACGAAAAACGCCATCCTGATCATCCAGTTCATCAAGGAGCAGATGCGTCAGGGGCATGCGCTGGTTGAGGCCACCTTGGCGGCGGTGAAGATCCGGCTGCGTCCGGTCATCATGACCTCGTTGGCCTTTTTCTTCGGCACCCTGCCGCTGGCCTTGACCCGCGGGGCGGGTGCCGGGGCGCAGAATGCCATCGGCACCGCCGTTACCGGCGGGCTGCTTTCGGCCACCTTCATTGACTTGATTTTTATCCCGTTTTTCTTTGTTCTGATTTCCCGGCGCTTTGCCAAGAAGCAGCCGACACCACAATCCCCGGCTGATCCAAACGTTCCGGAGGTGCATTGATATGAAAGCAAAGAGCACAGCCCTGTGTCTGCCTTTGGCAGCATTGCTTTGCCTGGGCGGCTGTACCATGGCCCCAAGGTATGCCCGCCCGGAGGCGCCGGTGCCAGCTGCCTGGCCGAGTGGGCAGGCTTATCAAGAACGGAGTGGCGACCAGTCCGATAAGCAGGGGGCCGATCTTCCCTGGCAGGAATTCTTTGTCGAGGAACAACTCCAGAAGTTGATTGCCATGGCCCTCACGAATAACCGCGACCTGCGGATCGCCGCCCTCAACATCGAGCGGTCGCGAGCCCAGTACCGGATCCAGCGGGCCGAGCTGCTGCCGCAGATCGACGCCACCGGCGTCGGCAGCAAGCAGCGGATTCCGGCGACCCTCTCAAGTACCGGTCAGGCTGAAACCGTCAAGCAATACAACGTTGGCCTCGGGGTCAGCGCGTATGAACTCGATCTGTTCGGCCGGGTGCAAAGCCTGAAGGATCAGGCGTTGGAGCAGTATCTTGCCACCGAGCAGTCGCGTCGTACGGTGCAGATCAGCCTGGTAGCCGAAGTGGCTACCAACTACCTGAATTTGGCCGCCGACCGCGAGCGGCTGCACCTGGCCCAAGAGACCCTCACGGCCCAGCAGTTCACCCACCAACTGATTCAGCGTCGCTTTGATATGGGCTCCTCGTCCGAGCTGGATCTGCGGCAGGCGCAAACACGGCTGGATGCGGCACGGGTGGATATCGCCCGCTATGCTACCTTGGTGGCCCAGGACGAAAACGGGCTCAACCTGGTGGTCGGCTCCGCAATTCCGGCTGAGTTGCTCCCGAAGGCGCTCTCCGAAACGCTTACCGCCGTGCAGGATATCGCGCCTGGCCTGCCTTCCGAGGTCCTGCTCCGGCGCCCCGATGTTCTGGCGGCCGAAAACCAGCTTAAGGGATTCAACGCCAACATCGGCGCGGCACGAGCGGCATTTTTCCCGCGCATCACCCTGGTCGGTTCCGTCGGTCTGGGCAGCGATGAGCTGTCCGGACTCTTTACCTCCGGCTCGGGCGCCTGGGCCTTTGCCCCGAGAATTGTGCTGCCGATCTTTGATGCAGGTTCACGATGGGCCAGCTTGAGGGTGGCGGAGGTGGACCGGGATATCGCCGTTGCCCAGTACGAAAAAACGATTCAGACTGCCTTCCGGGAAGTAGCCGACGCCCTTGCCCAGCGGGGAACCATCGACGAGCAGCTGGCGGCGCAGCAGTCGCTCACCGATGCCACCGCCACGAGTCTCCGGCTCTCCCAGGCCCGCTACGAAAAAGGGGTGGACAGCTATCTGACCGTGCTCGATTCCCAGCGGTCGCTGTACGGCGCGCAGCAAGGGCTGATCGTCACCCGTTTGACGCGGCTGCTGAATATGGTAACATTGTATAAAGTGCTGGGTGGCGGAGGAGAGATCGCGCCTGCTCCACAAACTCCGTGATCCGCTGTTGTCCTGGTACCGTTGCTGGGTTGTTCCTCCCAAGGCCGGAAAAGGAGCTTTGTTATGGCAGGGCAACAGAAAAGATGGTTGGCCGCAGTTGCCGGGCTGCTGATTCTGGCTGTTCTGGTGGGCGTCGGCTGGCGGATGTTTGCCGGCAGAGGCCAAAAAAACCGGCCTTGCCAGCGGCAACGGCCGCATCGAGGCGGTTGAGATCGATGTTGCCGCAAAGACGGCGGGCCGGATCAAGGATATTCTGGTAAACGAAGGAGACTTCGTCACTGCCGGGCAGATTGTCGCGCACATGGATACCGGGGTGCTCGAGGCCCAGCGCCGCGAGGCGGAAGCGTATCTGCGCAAGGCGGAAAGCGGTGTGGCAACCGTGCACAACCAAGTGGCGCAACGCCAGAGTGAGAAAGCCGCCTCCCTGGCGCTGCTCACGCAGCGCGAAGCGGAATTTACTGCCTCCCAAAAACGGTTGTCGCGTTCGGAACCCCTGGCTGGCATGGGCGCCGTCTCCACCCAGGAACTCGACGATGATCGCGCCCAGGCCCTGAGCAGCCAAGCGGCTATCCGGGCGGCAAAAGCCCAGATAGCGGCGGCCGAAGCCGCGATTGCCACGGCGCAATCCCAAGAGGTTGAGGCTCGCTCGGTTGTCGAGGCGACCCGGGCCACGATTGAACGGCTCCAGGCAGACATTGACGACAGTGCCTTGAAGGCGACCCGTGACGGCCGCGTGCAATACCGCATCGCCCAGCCCGGCGAGGTGGTTGCCGGCGGGGGCAAGGTGCTCAATCTGCTCGACCTGAGCGATGTGTACATGACCTTTTTCCTCCCCACCGTTGCTGCGGGCCGGGTCGCCATTGGCTCAGAGGTGCGGCTGGTGCTCGATGCCGCGCCGGAATACGTCATCCCGGCTACGGTTTCCTTTGTCGCCGACGTGGCTCAGTTCACCCCCAAGACCGTGGAAACCGCCAGCGAACGGCAGAAGCTGATGTTCCGGGTCAAGGCGCAAATCACACCAGAGCTGCTCAAGAAACATATCCATACTGTCAAGACCGGGTTGCCGGGCATGGCCTATGTGCGAATCGATCCGCGGCTTGAGTGGCCAGCCACTCTCCAGGTGAGGCTTCCGCAATGACCGGCGGCCAGGCGACTCCTTCCTCTGTTGCGGCAGGAATCGCGCCGGTCGCAAGTTTAACCGATGTCAGCCTGCGCTACGGTAAAACGCTTGCCCTAGACGGGGTCACCCTTGATCTGCCGGCAGGGCAAATGGTCGGCCTGATCGGGCCGGACGGGGTCGGCAAATCCAGTCTGTTCTCGCTGATTGCTGGTGCCCGCATCATTCAGACCGGTCGAGTCGAGGTGCTGGCCGGCGACATGGGTGAGGCGCACCACCGGGAAATTGTTTGTCCGCGCATTGCCTACATGCCCCAAGGGCTGGGCAAAAATCTCTACGCCACGCTGTCGGTATTCGAAAATATCGATTTCTTTGGCCGCTTGTTCGCCCAGGACAGCGGTGAGCGACACCGCCGCATCGATGACCTGCTTGTGAGCACCGGCCTGTCTGCTTTCCGGGACCGCCCGGCCGGTAAACTTTCCGGCGGCATGAAGCAGAAACTCGGCCTCTGCTGCGCGCTCATCCACGACCCCGATCTGTTGATCCTCGATGAACCCACCACCGGGGTTGATCCGCTCTCGCGCAGGCAGTTCTGGGAGCTGATCGGACGTATCCGCGCCGGGCAGCCCGGCATGAGTGTGCTGGTGGCCACCGCCTACATGGAAGAGGCTGCCCGTTTCGACTGGCTGGTGGCCATGGATGCCGGGCGGGTGCTGACTTGTGGCACTCCCCGGCAACTGCTTGATCGCACGGCCAGCAATACCCTGGAAAACGCCTTCATAGCCCTGCTGCCGGAAGAAAAACGCGCCGGCCACCAACCGGTACGCATACCGCCCCGCACAGCCGGTGATGACGAGATAGCGATCGAAGCGAAAGATTTGACCATGCGTTTCGGCGACTTCACCGCGGTGGACCGGGTAAGTTTCCGCATCGTCTGCGGCGAGATCTTCGGTTTCTTGGGCTCCAACGGCTGCGGCAAGACAACGACCATGAAGATGCTGACCGGCCTGCTGACGGCCAGCGAGGGAGAGGCTTGGCTGTTCGGCCAGGCGGTAAACCCCAAAGACATTGAAACCCGGCGGCGGGTCGGGTACATGACCCAGTCCTTCTCGCTCTACTCCGAGCTGACCGTGGAGCAGAACCTGACCTTACATGCCCGGCTCTTCAGCGTTCCGGCTGACCAGATCCCCGGCCGTGTCAATGAGATGGCCAACTATTTCGGCTTGAGCGGGGTCATGGCCGCGCTGCCCGGCAGTCTTCCCCTGGGGCAACGCCAGCGGCTCTCCCTGGCGGTGGCGATGATCCATCGTCCGGAGATGCTGATCCTCGATGAACCCACCTCCGGGGTTGACCCGATCGCCCGCGATGATTTCTGGCAAATTTTGATCGACCTCGCCCGCCGCGACCGGGTCACCATCTTCATCTCCACCCATTTCATGAACGAGGCCGAGCGCTGCGACCGCATCTCGCTGATGCACGCAGGCCTGGTGCTGACCGGGTTCAGCCTTCGCCGTCTGTTCAGCTACAGCCGGCGCGAGGCGTTGGAGCTCCACCGGGATCCGATCCGGGCGACCCTGGCGCTGCTCGGCAGCGTCATTCTGATGCTGATCATGGGGTACGGCATCACTATGGATGTTGAGAATCTGTCCTTCGCCGTACTCGATCGCGACCAGACTGCGACCAGCCGCGATTATGCGCTCAATCTTGCCGGCTCGAGTTATTTCGTCGAACATGCGCCACTTGGTGACTATGCTGATCTCGACCGGCGCATGCGGGCCGGAGAGATCAGCCTGGCCCTGGAAATACCCCCGGGCTTTGCCCGGAATCTGAGGCGCGGTACCCCGGTGGCGATCGGGGCCTGGATCGACGGCGCCATGCCGCAACGGGCCGAAACCATTCAGGGCTATGTGCGCGGCATGCATGCCCACTGGCTGGCCGACATGGCCACGCACAATTTTGGTCAGTCCCGCTCCGCAGGGCTGATCAAGATCGAAACCCGGTTTCGTTACAACCCCGACGTTAAAAGTCTGGTGGCGATGGTGCCGGCGGTGATTCCCCTGTTGCTGATGATGATTCCGGCGATGCTCACGGCGCTCAGCGTAGTGCGGGAAAAAGAGCTTGGCTCCATCGTTAATCTCTATGTCACGCCGGTTACCCGGCTTGAGTTTTTGCTCGGCAAGCAACTGCCCTACATCGGGCTGGCAATGATAAATTTTTTGCTCATGGCCTTGCTTGCGGTGACCGTTTTCGGCGTGCCGATGCGGGGGAGCTTTCTTGCCTTATCTGCAGCGGCGCTGCTGTATGTGATTTCCGCCACCGCCATGGGGTTGCTGTTCTCCACCTTTGTGCGCAGCCAGATTGCAGCTATCTTCGGCACTGCCGTGCTCACCATCCTGCCCGCCGTACAGTTCTCCGGCATGACCGACCCGGTCTCCTCACTGGAAGGGATGGGCAGGATGATCGGCACCATCTACCCCACCACGTATTTCCTGATCATTGCCCGCGGAACATTTTCCAAGGGACTTGGTTTCGCGGACCTGCAGGCATCCTTCATGCCGCTCATCCTGGCCGTTCCCTTGCTGACAGGGCTATGTGTGCTGTTGTTGCGGAAACAGGAGACCTGACCATGCGGATCGCCACCATTCGACAACTGGGCATCAAGGAATTGCGCAGCCTGGCCCGTGACCCGATCATGCTGGGCCTGATCCTCTTTGCCTTCACGGCTGCGATCTACTCGGCTGCCACGGCAATGCCGGAAACCCTCAACAAGGCGCCGATCTCCATCGTCGACGAAGACCGGTCGCCGCTGTCGGCGCGTATCGTTGACGCCTTTTATCCCCCCCATTTTCTCGCGCCGGTGATGATTACCCAAGCCGAGATGGATGCCAGGATGGATGGTGGCCTCGACACCTTCGCCTTGAACATTCCACCGGAGTTTCAGCGCGATCTGCTGGCTGGGCGGCAACCGACGATTCAGCTCAATGTCGATGCGACCCGCATGAGCCAAGCCTTTACCGGCAGCGGTTATATCCAGACCATGATCACCAGCGAGGTGACCGAATTCGTCCAGCGTTATCGCGGGATTGCAGCGCCATCGGTCGATCTCGCCCTGAGGGCGCGCTTCAATCCCTCCCTGACCCAGGCATGGTTCGGGGCGGTGATGGAAGTCATCAACAACGTCACCATGCTCTCCATCGTGCTCACCGGCGCCGCTTTGATCCGTGAACGGGAGCACGGCACCATCGAACATCTGCTGGTCATGCCGGTGACGCCCTTTGAGATCATGGCGAGCAAGGTCTGGGCCATGGGGCTGGTGGTGCTTGTTGCCTGTGCTTTTTCCCTGGTCTTTGTGGTGCAGGGGCTTTTGTCCGTGCCCATTGAAGGTTCGCTCGCCCTATTTCTGGCCGGGGCCGCGCTGTACCTGTTCGCCACGACCTCCATGGGCATTTTCATGGGCACCATCGCCCGCTCCATGCCGCAGTTCGGGCTGCTGTTGATGCTTTTGCTGATGCCGCTGGAGATGCTCTCCGGTGGGGTCACGCCGCGCGAAAGCATGCCTGACTTTATTCAAGTTGTAATGCAGGTAGCGCCGACCACCCACTTTGTCTCAATGGCCCAGGCGATTCTCTATCGGGGGGCGGGGTTGGAGGTGGTGTGGCCGCAGTTTATCATTCTCGTCTTGATAGGTGCGGGTTTTTTCGGCATCACGCTGGTCCGCTTTCGCAAAACCATCGGGATGATGGGGTGAAAAAAGCCAAGGTAACTGTTGATGGCCTGGCAAAAGTCTTAAACGGGAATTTTCGGCCCTTACGCGGCACCGTTCAACGGGGGTAATCGGCATCGGCGGAGTGTTTTGTGAGGCGATCCTGCTAATACCCTCACCCCTGTCTTGCCGAAAAAAATTGATGGCGTAAGGCGGCGGTTACTCGCCGAGTTCCTCGCCAAAGGGATTTTTCAGCCCATACCGTTCTATCTTCCGGCGCAGGGTGTCTTTCGAGATACCCAATTCCCGGCAGGTAGTCATCCTCCGCCAGTGATTCCGTTCCAGCGAATGGAAGATCGCCTGTTTCTCGATCTCGTCCAAGAGCTGCGGCTTGTGGAGAGGGATGGCTCCGGTCTGCTGGCCGTCCTGGGCCTTGGGGGCAAAGGGCTCGGGCAGGTGTTCCGGTCTGATGAAGCCACCATGGCAGAGAATAAAGGAGTACTCGATGATGTTCTCCAACTCGCGGATATTGCCGGGGAAGTTGTAGCGCATGAGAATGCCTAGGGCTTCATCGGAGATTCCGACGATATCCTTGCCCTGTTGGGTGCTGAACTGTTTGACGAAATGTTCGGCGAGCATGGGAACGTCTTCCATGCGGTCCCGCAAGGGCGGGAGCAGGATTTTCACCACGTTCAGGCGATAGAAAAGATCTTCCCGGAAGATGCCTTCCTGAACGAGCTGTTGCAGGTTGCGGTTGGTGGCGGCGATGATCCGCACGTCAGATTTGACAGGTTTGTTGGACCCCAGGGGCTCGTAGACCTTTTCCTGGAGAACGCGCAGGAGTTTGACCTGGAGGGAGGCAGGAATGTCGCCGATTTCGTCAAGGAACAGGGTGCCTTTTTCAGCGCTGGCAAAGCGGCCCGGCCTATCGTGTTTGGCATCGGTGAAGGCGCCGGCTCTGTAGCCAAAAAGTTCCGATTCAAGCAGGGTTTCCGGCAGGGCCCCGCAGTTGACCGCCATAAAGGGGCCTTTGTTGCGCTGGCTTGAGGTATGAATGGCGCGGGCCACCAGCTCCTTACCGGTACCCGACTCGCCGAGCACCAGAACATTGCTCTCGCTGCGGGCGATTTCCGGGAGGATGCTGAAGATGCGCTGCATGGAGGTGCTTTTGCTGAGGATTTCGCCAAAGGTGTAGCGCCGGGAAAGCTGTTTGCGCAGTTCCGTGACCACGCTGAGGTCCCGGAAGGTTTCCACGCCGCCGATGACGTTGCCTTCGTGGTCAAGGAGCGGGGCGGCGCTGATGCTCAAGGGAATCTGTTTGCCTTCGATGTTTTTGACAAAGATGGAGCGATTGGCTACGGGTTTGCCGCTGTAAAGGCTTTGGGCAATGGCGCAATTGTCGCCGCAGATGCTGGAGTGGAATACATCGCTGCATGACTTGCCGATGGCATCTTGGCGTTTCCAGCCGGTAATCAGTTCGGCCGCCCGGTTGAAGGAGGTGATCTTCCAGCTGCGGTTCACGGTGAACACGCCATCGGCGATACTTTCCAGTACCAGATCCTTGGTCATGACCGAGGTCAGGTCGCGGAAGGTTTCCACTCCACCGATTACGTCCCCGTCCGGGTCGGTGAGCGGGGCGGCGCTGATGCTGATCGGGATGGTCTCCCCGTCCTTGCCCTTGATAAAGATGGAGCGGTTGCCGATGGGTTTGCCGCTCTCAACGCTCTGGGCGAGAATGCAGTTGTCGCCGCAGATGCTGGAGTGGAAGATGGTGTTGCAGGGATTGCCGATTACTTCTTCTTTATGCCAACCGGTGATGTGTTCCGCAGCCTTGTTGAAGGAGGTCAGGTTCCAGTTTCGATCCACGGTAAAAACGCCGTCGGCAATGCTGTCCAGAATAAGATCTTGTTGCAGGTTGGCGGTCACATCGCGGAAGGTTTCGACCCCGCCGATGACTTGGCCATCCGGGTCAACAAGGGGCGAGGCGCTGATGCTGACCGGGATGGTCCGGCCATTTTTCCCTTTGATATAGATGGAACGATTGACGATGGATTTTCCGTCGTTGACGCTCTGGGCTAGGATGCAGTCCGCCCCGCAGATATTGGATTTGAAGATTTTATTGCAGGAGGCGCCGACCACTTCCTGGGCTGTCCAGCCGGTGATCTGTTCCGCCGCTTTATTGAAGGAGGTGATGCGGAAGCGTTTGTCCACGGTGAAGACGCCATCGGCGATGCTGTCCAAGACCAGCGGGTAGATCTGGCCGGGGTCGCTGGCGTCGCGGAGGGTGATGATTGCGCCGGAGAGTTTGCCGTTTTTGTCGGGAATGGGGATTGCCGTGACCAGGAGGATAACCGATTCCTGGCTGTCCGGCTTGTTCATCACGACCCGTAATCCGTGCATGGCCCGGCCCGAGGCCAGCGGTCCGTACAGGCTGCACAGGGCTTCGAATCTGCCGGCTCCGCTGAACACATCCTGGCAGCTCTTGCCGATGGTCTCACCGGTGGTGAGACCCATGAGTTTTTCAGCGGCTTCGTTGAAGGAGGTGATCTGCCAGTTTTCATCTACGGTGAAAACGGCCTCTTGTACAGGGGGAGGAGAGAGTGGGGTTGTCGTATTTTCCATGGCGGTATTCAGGGGGAATTGTTCCGGTATGTTTAATAAGGATTATCGAGTATGAAAATATAGCAGAAAAGAAGAGAGTATGCTTGCAGAAAGGCGTAATTGGCTGTTTTTTCTGGCCTGCGGATGGATGTGGCGTGAAGGAGGAAGCAGTTTGTTGAATTCCCGAACACTCTGGCCAAAAAAATTGTCTTGACATGCGTGCTTGTCAAATTAGAATGCATGGAATTTACCCACAGGCAATTAATCCAGAGATTAATTGCTTAAGTGCCTTCCGGATTATCCGATTCCTGAAGGGTGGAAGAGGTCGAGCACCCTTCTGAAATACATTGAGGAGACGTGAGAATGAAGATAGATGATTTTAAGAAACTCGAGAATGAGGGGGCTGAAAACCTTCCTTCCGAGGAGCGGCGCCGATTCCTTCGCTTTGGTTTGGCGGTAACCGGTGTTTTTGTCGGAGGGTCTGTGCTTTCCCTGACCTCCGCCCGTAACGCCGAGGGCGCCATGGGTCCGGTACCAGAATCTGGAAAATTTCCGTACAGTCCCCACTACACCATGGTTATCCGTCAGAATCGTTGTATCGATTGTGAACGGTGCATGGAGGCGTGTGTGAAGACCAACAACGTTCCTTCCTATGGTTACCGTACCACCATTCTCCAGCAGGAGCGGGAGATTGGCAAGGGTGAGAAAGAGCGGGTCTTCATGCCGGTGCTCTGCAACCACTGCAACCGGCCGCCTTGTGTCCGGGTCTGCCCCACCACCGCAACCTATAAGGATAAGAAAACCGGCATTGTTATGATGGATTACAAGCGCTGCATCGGCTGTAAGACCTGTATGGCGGCTTGTCCCTACAATGCTCGGTATTTTAAAGAAGAGAACCGGGCCGTTGATAAGTGCAACTTCTGTTTTGACACCCGTATTTCCAAGGGTGAGAGCAAGACGGCCTGTTCGGCGGCGTGTCCGGCTGGGGTTCGTATTTTCGGGGATCTCACCGACTACAGCAGTGAAGCCTATAAATTGATCCACAAGCCTGAAAAGGTTGTTTGGGTTCTTCGGCCTGAAACCGGCGCCATGCCCAACGTGTTTTACATGAATGATTAACCAAACAGCGGAGAGGGCCGTAATGAAACGCAATAATAAGAGCGTAATGACTATAGTGGGCTTGGCGGCTGTTGTCGGTCTCCTTGTTTTCTCCAGCCTGTCTTTTGGCGAGGAAGCCTACGATGAGGGTACCTATGGGCCGAAGGCGCCTATCCTTTGGACCAAACCTGTGAAGGGCGTGGCGTTTATGCATAAAACCCACACCATGGATGCCGGGCTTTCCTGTGACAACTGCCACGACAAGATTTTTGAAATGGCTGCTGGCACTGCCGAGCAGAAGGCCGATTTCACCATGGCCTCCCTGTATAAGGGAAAATACTGTGGCACATGCCATGACGGGCAGATGGCTTTTGCATCCAATACCCGCTGCGCAACTTGCCATGTCGGGGTGAAGGGGTACAACAAGTTGACCGGAGCTGCCCCCCAGGGTAAGCCTGCGGGCAAGCATTGATTTTTTCTGTGGCTGAGCTCCATCCGCCGATTCGATAGTTAAGCAGGCGGGCTGGAATAAACCACGGTCCGATTTTTTGAAGCGGGAAGCCTTTGCGGTAAAAAGGCTTCCCGCTTTTTTTTATGTTCTCCCTCCCTGTTGTTTATCCCCCGTTGTCCTCTTTTTGTGTTGATCCCTGCCCCACGCAACCGGCCTTGAATGTGCAGAACCTATTGGTCGCTGCCATGGGCAGCTTTGTAATTGCTATTGTCAAATAATAGGTGAGTTCCCGCCTTGTGGTGTGATGCAAAGATTCGTAGCCCATGGAGCCTTGTTTGTGTTGAGCAGGGCCAGTGCGGACGTTCGTATCCCAGCGAATTTCCTGTTTTTGTTTGTTGGGTAAAGCCAGCGTGTTTCTTCTTCCTGGGATTCCGGAAAGATTTTGGTGAATCATGGGTGGTGTGTGGGTGCGTCTTCCTGTGGCGCATATTGCGCTATTCTCGTGGGTTTTTCCGTGTATCTATCTGATTTTAAAATGAAAATTTGCGTGATGTCTTTGTGTTTTGTTGCGGTTGGCAGAAAGCACATAAACCTATGAATACGAGGCGTATGTTGTGCATCTATCTGGAGATACATGATTTTGCTGTCCTGTGCGTGGCGGCTCGCCTTGTTCAGTGTGGGATACTTTTGCGTCCACATGCGGGTGGCTATTGGATCAAAAGAAGCCCTTGGTGTTAGATAACTTGAATCAATATGTGTTCGTGAAAGATATGAAATGAATTTTTGCAGAACTCTAACTCCCTGCTTCTCTATGAAAAACAGGAAATTTGAGAGAAAAGAGACGCTGGTCGCTTGTTGTGGCACACACCTTGCTCTGTAGTCTAATCGACATGGGATGTTGCGCGAGAAAAGCCCATGGCCGAATAAGCGTATGCACAGACAAGGAGGTGGCCGGGGAGAGTTTGGGAAATATTCTGGCGGGGAAAAACTCCTCAATCATCGGGTGGCGGCCCGGAAAGTAGACCTTGCTCCAGAAAACACCAGCAACTGTTTGGGTACAGGCTGAAATAAAAAAAATAAAAGAAGTTTGTGAGAAATAACTCCCTGGCCGGGAGTGAGTTAAAAACTAACTGTTAATCTGTACGTAAAAATCTTAGGGAGGAAACATCATGTTGAACGCATTCTCAATCGCTGAGGTGGCAGAGGAAAAGATCGCTACCCCGACCGTGACCAAGGCCACCATCATCTGTGCGATCCTGGCCCTTGTCGGTATCGGCGCTGGCCTCTATGCGCAGGTTGTCGGGCATGAACATGCCTTTGCCAACACCAGGGAGATGCCCTGGGGTATTTTGATCGCGAATTATGCTTATTTCGCCATCATCTCAACGGGGCTCTGCCTCTTGGCTGTTCTGAGCCACATCTTTGGCCACAACCGTCTGACCGCGCTCGCCAACCGCATGGTATATCTCTCCATCGTGGTTATCTTCGGCGGGTTTCTTATCATCGGTCTTGAGCTTGAAAATCCCCACCGCATGCTGCTCTACAACATGCTCTCCCCGAACCTGACCTCTAATATATGGTGGATGGGAACCCTGTACAGCATGGCCGTGGGCTTCATGTTTGTTGAGTTTTACCTGATCCTGACCAAAAAGTACTCCATGGCTGTGACCCTGGGTGTGCTCGGGGCCATAGCTGAGCTTGCGGCAAACACCAACCTGGGCGCAGTATTCGCGACTCTTTCCGCACGTCCGTTTTGGTACGGTTCCCAGCTGCCTGTTTATTTTCTTGCCTCGGCCGTAATGACCGGTTCTGCCGCAATCATCCTGTTCAGCAACTGGGCCTATAAGATGCGTGGCGAGGAAATGAGCCAGCTCACCCGTGAAGGTCTCCAAGGCGCTGGCAAGGTTATGTTCAGCACCCTCGTGCTCCTTGCCATTGCCACAACCTGGAAGTTCATTGCCGCCTTCTCCGGTGCAGAAGAGGCTCGTCTTGCTGCCCTGAGCCTGATCCAGGGGCCGCTTTCCATGAATTTCTGGGTGTTCGAGACCGTGGTCGGTATGCTTGCCCCCATCGTGGTCATGACCCTGTCCCGGATGAAGAGTCAGCAGGCTTTGTCGGCCGCAGCCCTTATGGTGTTGGTTGGTGCATACTTCCAGCGTTTCGACATCGTTGTCGCCGGTCAGATAGTGCCGATCTACAGCGGTTTTGATGAGCTGCCGACTTACTTTTCCTATATCCCCTCCGTGGCCGAGTTCCTGATCGCCTTGGGTGGTTTTGGTCTTGTTGGGTGGATAATCCGAGACGTTTGCCAGCGAGTTAAACAAGCAGGGGGGCGAGCTTTGAGCCTCAGCTCGCGCCCCCCTGCGGT
>JAPLJG010000024.1 GCA_026388735.1 Deltaproteobacteria bacterium | reverse complement strand
GGCCATGGCCTTCGGCGGCATCAAGCCCGGCGACTACAAGGGCAACCTGATCTACAATAAAGACCGGACCTTCGCCTTTGTCATGGCCTTTGGCCCGGTTTCCGACGAGTGGTCCGCCAATGCTGCCGGCGCCATCAACTGGGGCTTCCCCACCATCTCCGACTACGATATCCCCGAGGTGCTGCCCACCGGTATTTGCACCTACGAGCATGTGGTCAGCCGGGTGCCCCACGAGGAGATCGTGCAGAAGGCCATCGAGGTGCGGGGGCTTAAGGTCAACGTCACCAAGATCGATATCCCCTTGTCCTTTGGCCCTGCCTTTGAGGGCGAGCGTATCCGCAAGGACGATCTGTTCATGGAATGCGGCGGCGGCCGGACCTCGGGGGTTGAGGTTTTGGTTTCCAAGGATATGTCCGAGGTTGAGGACGGCAAGGTTACCGTTGAAGGGCCGGACATCAAGGACATCCAGGTGGGTCAGAATCTGCCCCTCGGTATCCTGGTCGAGGTTGCCGGGCGCGGCATGCAGTCGGACTTCGAGCCCATCCTCGAGCGCCAGTTCCATCACCTGATCAACTATATCCAGGGCATCATGCACATGGGCCAGCGGAACATCATGTGGCTCCGGATCGGCAAGGCTGCGGTGGAAAAGGGCTTTTCCCTCGCCCACATCGGCAAGGTGCTGCACGGCAAACTGCATCAGGAGTTCGGCGCCATTGTCGACAAGATCCAAGTCAAAATCTACACCACGTTGGACAAGGTGGAAGAGGTTCAGGAGCTTGCCCGTAAGGTGTACGCAGAGCGCGATGAGCGGTTGGGTTCCATGACCGACGAGACCGAAGAGGTCTTCTACTCCTGCACCCTGTGCCAATCCTTTGCCCCGAGCCATGTCTGTGTTATCACCCCGGAGCGAATCGGCATGTGCGGCGCTTACAACTGGTTGGATGGCAAGGCCTCCTATCAGATCAACCCCACCGGTCCCAACCAGCCGATCCAGAAGGGCGATTGCCTGGATGAAAAGCTCGGTCGTTTCAAGGGAATCAACGACTTTGTCGATCAGACCTCCCGCGGGGCCGTAACTGACCTTGCTTTGTACTCTTTGATGAACAGCCCGATGACCGCCTGCGGTTGTTTCGAAGCCATTGCCGCCATGCTGCCCCAGTGTAACGGGATCATGGTGGTCAACCGTGACTACAGCGGCATGACGCCTTCCGGGATGAAGTTCACTTCTCTGGCCGGTATGGCTGGGGGTGGCGCGCAGACCCCTGGTTTCATCGGGGTTTCCAAGCACTTCATGACCAGCCCTAAGCTGTTTGTGGCCGAGGGCGGGTTGCAGCGCATGGTCTGGCTGCCCAAGATGATGAAGGAAGAGATCAAGGACAAACTCATGGAGCGCTGCAAGGAAATCGGCATGCCGGAGTTTTACGACATGATCGCCACCGAAGAGAACGGGACCACGGAAGAGGAAATCCTCGCCTTCATGAAAAAGGTCGGTCATCCGGCCCTTGAGATGGAAGCACTTGTTTGATGTGAGATAGTAGCCAGCTATTAGCGATACGATTCAAGATTACTATTCAAGCTTAAAGCGCTTAGCTTACAGCTTGCCTTATACGGGAGGAACAGACAGATGGCTTTAACAGGTATTCAAATCCTCAAGATGCTTCCCAAGAAGAACTGTGGGGAGTGCGGTATCCCGACCTGTCTTGCCTTTGCCATGAAGGTGGCTGCCGGGCAGATGGAAATCGGTGAATGTCCGTATGTGAGCGATGAGGTCAAGGAGCAGATCGGCGAGGCCTCTGCCCCCCCGATCCGGACTATTAAAATCGGCTCCGGGGACAGCGCCTATACCACCGGCGGCGAGACCTGTCTGTTCCGCCATGAAAAACGCTTTGAAAACCCCACCGGCATTGCGGTGCTGGTTACCACCGACATGAGCGAGGCCGATGTCGAGGGTCGGATCAGCCGGTTTAAGAACCTCCGCTACGAGCGGGTTGGTGTTCTGCTCAAGGCCGATCTCATCGCGATCAAGGATAGCAAAGGCGACGGAGCTGCCTTTACCGCCCTGACCAAGAAGGTGCTGGAAGGCGCTGCCGATGCCGGTCTCATCCTGATGAGCGACAAGGCCGACAACCTCAAGGCTGCCGCTGCCGCCTGCGGGGAGCGCAAGCCCTTGCTTTATGCTGCCAGCGCAGATAATGCCGAGGCCATGGCTGCAATCGCCAAGGAGACCGGGTGTCCTCTGGTTGCCAAGGGCACAAATCTTGACGACACCGTGGCGATTTCCGAGAAACTTCTTGCCGCCGGAATCAAGGATCTCATGCTCGACTCCGGGGCCCGCACGATCCGGGCTGCCCTGGAAGACAGCGTGGTGGGGCGGCGTTCCGCCATCCGCGCCAAATTCAAACCCCTGGGCTTCCCCACCATCACCTTTCCCTGCGAGATCTCCGCTGATCCGCTGATGGAGGCCATGGTCGCTTCGGTGCTCATTGCCAAATACGCAGGCATTGTCGTACTCTCCGATCTGCAGGGCGATATCCTCTTCCCGCTGCTTCTGGAGAGGCTGAACATCTTCACCGACCCGCAACGGCCCATGGTGGTTCAGGAAGACGTTTACAACATCAATGGTCCCACCGAGGATTCTCCGGTTCTCATTACCTGCAACTTCTCCCTTACCTACTTCATCGTTTCCGGTGAGATCGAGGGGAGCAAGGTGCCTTCCTGGCTGTTGATCAAGGACACGGAAGGCCTTTCGGTTCTCACCGCCTGGGCGGCGGGCAAGTTCGGCGCGGATATGATCGCGGCGTTCATGAAAAAATCCGGGATCGAGTCCAAGGTCAAGCATCGGGAAATTATTATCCCTGGCTACCTTGCCTCCATGAAGGGCGAGCTTGAGGAAGAGCTGGCCGGTTGGACCATTACCATCGGCCCCCGTGAAGCCGGACATCTGCCCGCCTTCCTGAAGGAATGGAAGCCGGCGGCATAACGGAAGAGTTGCATATTCATCGGCTTAGGAGCCGTAACGTAACCATATACAACGACTGAACCGGCTATGAATATCACAATCAACGGGTATGAAATTGTTGCCGAAGAAGGGATCACCATCCTGGAAGCGGCAAAACGGGCAGATATCCATATCCCAACCCTGTGCTACGTGAACAAGGGGACCTCGGACATTCCGTGCGAGATCTGCGTGGTGAGCGTGGACGGGGTGGAGACGCCGGTGCGGTCTTGCCTCACCCCGATCAGCGAAGGGATGCGGATCACCACCGAGTCCAAGGAGCTTCAGGCCAAGCGCGCCGAGCGCATGACCCTCCTGATGGAGACCCATTTCGGCGACTGCAAGGCTCCCTGCAATCTCACCTGTCCTGGGCAGATCAACGTG